>NZ_CVTV01000034.1:0-89251 GCF_900004865.1 Pseudomonas sp. 37 R 15
TGCGATCTCTCGTAAGCGGGAGGCGAATTCTACAGCGTTACACGCTGCTGTCAACACCTCTTTTTCAACTTCCTGCTGGCTTCGATGAACTGAAGCAACTTGCTGCCGAAAACTACTTAACTCGTTGTTTACCAAGGAGTTTTCCGTTTCGACTGCGCCGGAAGTGGGGCGAATTATAGAGAGATATAATTCGCCGTCAACCCCTAATCGAAGACTTATTCGGATTTGAGCGTAATACGCGCAAATGCCTTCTTTCCAGCCTGACAAACGTGAGTAGCGCCCAGCTCGTATATAAAGGTGCGATCAACCACCTCACCATCTATACGCACACCACCCGAACCGAGCAGGTCACGCGCCACCGCAGAGTTCTTCACCAACCCCGCCTTATTAAGGACAGCCGCGATCGGCATCGCCTCAGCCGCAGTCAATTCGATCTCCGGCAGGTCGTCCGGCAACTCGCCATCCTTCATGCGATTGCCCGCAGCACGGTGAGCGTTGGCCGCAGCCTCTTCACCATGAAAGCGAGCCACGATCTCTTCGGCCAGCTTGATCTTCACATCACGCGGGTTGGCACCCGCTTCCACATCAGCACGCAACGCATTGATCTCATCCATTGAGCGAAAGCTCAACAATTCGAAGTAACGCCACATCAACGAATCCGGAATGGAAACCAGCTTGCCGTACATCACGCCCGGCGCTTCCTGGATACCCACATAGTTACCCAGCGATTTGGACATCTTCTTGACGCCGTCCAACCCCTCCAGCAACGGCATGGTCAAAATGCACTGCGCTTCCTGACCATATGCACGCTGCAGCTCACGCCCCATCAGCAGGTTGAACTTCTGATCCGTCCCGCCCAGCTCAACATCCGCACGCAAAGCCACCGAGTCATACCCCTGAACCAACGGGTAAAGAAACTCATGGATCGCAATCGGCTGATTGGTGGAGTAGCGCTTGTCGAAGTCATCACGTTCAAGCATGCGCGCGACGGTGTACTGCGACGTCAGGCGAATGAAATCAGCCGGCCCCATCTGGTCCATCCAGGTGGAGTTGAAGGCCACCTCGGTTTTGGCAGGATCAAGGATTTTGAACACCTGAGTCTTGTAGGTTTCGGCATTGTCGAGAACCTGCTCGCGTGTCAGCGGCGGGCGCGTTGCGCTCTTGCCGCTCGGGTCGCCGATCATCCCGGTGAAGTCACCGATAAGGAATATGACCTGATGCCCCAGCTCTTGGAACTGACGCAGCTTATTAATAAGCACGGTGTGACCAAGGTGCAGGTCCGGCGCGGTAGGGTCAAAGCCTGCCTTGATACGCAGGGGCTGGCCACGCTTGAGCTTTTCTATCAGCTCGGCCTCGACCAACAGTTCTTCCGCACCACGTTTTATCAGCGCTAGCTGCTCTTCAACCGACTTCATAACAGACCCGCAAGGCTCAGATTCAAAAGGGAACCAACCATACAAGATCAGGGACTAATTACAAGTTTTGCCCTGCGCACGGACACCATTGAGCAAGCCCAGCGTTCGCGAGCTTGCGCCACAGATGATTTGGTTATATTTTATACAGTTATTTCATCTTCATCATGTCATTCATCTTTTCCATTTCATCTTCAAAGTCAAAATACTTATGACCACTGAACCGTCTAAAGCGCCACCGCTTTACCCGAAGACCCACCTGCTCGCCGCAAGTGGTATCGCCGCCCTTCTCAGCCTGGCACTCCTGGTATTCCCTTCCAGTGACGTAGAAGCCAAACGAACATCCCTAAGCCTTGACCTGGAAAGCCCCGTTGAGCAACTGACACAAGATCAAGACGCTTCCGACGCGCAACAAGCCACAAGTACCCCTTCCGAGTCTCCGTTCGCGCAGATTGAAAACACTCCGGAAGAGACTCAGAACGCCGCTCAGGACAAGCCCGCGACCGTCGCGACCAAGAACGCTCAGCATCGCGAAGTGATCGTGAGCAAAGGTGACACACTGTCAACACTGTTCGAAAAGGTCGGTTTGCCTGCCGCCACTGTCAATGACGTCCTCGCCACCGATAAGCAAGCCAGGCAATTCACCCAGCTCAAACATGGCCAGAAGCTTGAATTCGAACTGACGCCCGACGGCCAACTGAATAACCTGCACACCACTATCAGCGACCTGGAAAGCATCAGCCTGAGCAAGGGCGCCAAAGGGTTTGCCTTCAATCGCATCACCACCAAGCCGGTCATGCGCTCCGCCTACGTACATGGCGTAATCAATAGCTCGCTGTCGCAATCCGCCGCCCGTGCGGGCCTGTCCCACAGCATGACCATGGACATGGCCAGCGTGTTTGGCTACGACATCGACTTCGCCCAGGACATACGCCAGGGTGACGAATTCGATGTGATCTACGAGCAGAAAGTTGCCAATGGCAAAGTAGTCGGCACCGGCAACATTCTCTCTGCGCGCTTCACAAACCGTGGCAAGACTTACACCGCAGTGCGCTACACCAACAAACAGGGCAACAGCAGCTACTACACGGCTGATGGCAATAGCATGCGCAAGGCGTTCATCCGTACACCGGTGGACTTCGCTCGTATTAGCTCGCGCTTCTCGATGGGTCGCAAGCATCCAATTCTGAACAAAATTCGCGCCCACAAAGGTGTCGACTATGCCGCTCCGCGTGGCACGCCAATCAAGGCAGCCGGCGACGGCAAGGTTCTCTTGGCCGGGCGTCGCGGTGGTTACGGCAATACGGTGATCATTCAGCACGGCAATACCTACCGCACGCTATATGGGCACATGCAAGGGTTCGCCAAGGGCGTGAAAACCGGTGGTAACGTGAAGCAGGGCCAAGTGATCGGTTATATCGGCACAACTGGCCTGTCCACCGGGCCGCACTTGCACTATGAGTTCCAGGTCAACGGTGTACACGTTGATCCGCTGGGCCAGAAGCTGCCAATGGCCGACCCGATCGCCAAGGCAGAGCGCGCGCGCTTCATGCAGCAAAGCCAACCACTGATGGCCCGCATGGATCAGGAACGCTCGACCCTGCTGGCTTCGGCGAAGCGTTAAGGTATGCCGCGCTATATAGGTGTGATGTCCGGGACCAGCCTCGATGGCCTGGATATCGCCCTCATCGAACAGGATTCGGCGCCCAGTTTGATTGCCACCCACTACATTCCTATGCCTGCCACCCTAGGCGCCGAGCTGCTTGGCCTGTGCGCCAGCGGCCCGGATGAGATAGCCCGCTCGGCAATCGCCCAGCAGTCCTGGGTGACGCTCGCCGCTCAAGGCATCCACGCCTTGCTGGATCAGCAAAACCTCACCCCCCACGATATCCGTGCGATTGGCAGCCATGGGCAGACCATCCGCCATGAGCCCGCCCGGGGCTTTACGGTACAGATCGGCAATCCGGCACTGCTCGCCGAGCTGACGGGCATCACTGTGGTCAGCGACTTCCGCAGCCGTGATGTAGCCGCAGGCGGCCAGGGCGCGCCTTTGGTACCCGCCTTTCACGAGGCGCTGTTCGGTGAACGTACTGGCAAGCGTGCCGTGTTGAATGTCGGCGGTTTCAGCAATCTGAGCCTGATAGAAACCGGCAACCCTGTATCCGGCTTTGACTGCGGCCCGGGTAATGTCTTGCTGGACGCATGGATTAACCATGAACGAGGCGAGCACTTTGATCGTGACGGGCAATGGGCAGCCAGCGGCAAGGTTCAGCCGCAGTTACTCAACACGCTGCTCGGCGATCCATTTTTCGCGACCAAAGGCCCGAAGAGTACCGGACGAGAAGTTTTCAACCTGGGTTGGCTGCAGCACCACCTCAACGGGCAGCCAGCGATTCTTCCTCAGGATGTGCAAGCCACATTGCTGGAGCTGACCGCCCTGACCATCGTCGAGTCCCTGCAAAGCGCTCAACACCAGACCGAAACCCTGCTGGTCTGCGGCGGTGGCGCTCATAACGGGACGCTGATGAATCGACTGGCTGCACTGCTACCGTCCACCCAGGTCAGTAGCACAGCAAGCTATGGCGTAGACCCGGACTGGGTGGAAGCCATGGCCTTCGCCTGGCTGGCCCATTGCTGCCTGGAAGGCATCGCCGCGAACCGCCCGAGCGTCACCGGTGCTCGCGGGCTGCGCGTGCTGGGCGCGATCTACCCCGCCTGATCCCCAGACAGCACAACGCCGCTTGGCCGATCAAAGCCAAGCGGCGTTTTTTTATCGTGCAGACCAGGCGTTCGGTCAGATCGAGAACGAAGACCCGCAGCCACAGGTAGTCGTGGCGTTGGGGTTCTTGATCACGAAACGCGACCCTTCCAGCCCTTCCTGATAATCCACTTCAGCACCCGCCAGGTACTGGAAACTCATCGGGTCCACCACCAGGCTCACGCCCTCGCGCTCAACGATGGTGTCATCATCGGCCACATCTTCATCGAAGGTAAAACCGTACTGAAACCCTGAACAACCGCCGCCCGTAACGAATACGCGCAGCTTCAAGCGATCATTACCCTCTTCATCGACCAGGCTCTTCACCTTGTGCGCAGCACCGTGGGTGAATTGCAAAGCCGTGGGGGTGAAGGATTCAACGCTCATGCTGATAATCTCCCGGCGTAGCGCCGTCATATGCGTAATGGCGAGCATTATCCGCTTCTCCTAGAAAAGCGGTCAACTATTATGCGGGGCAGCGGCAAGCTTCAAGCCTTAAGCTACAAGCTTGCCGCGGACAACTTGAAGCTTGCAGCTGCTTTTAAGGCAGCATACCTGCGTGGGACAGGCCGAGCTTCTCATCCAGGCCAAACAGAATGTTCATATTCTGCACCGCCTGGCCCGAGGCGCCCTTGACCAGGTTATCGATCACCGACAGCACCACGACCAGGTCGCCATCCTGCGGGCGATGCACCGCGATCCGGCAGACGTTGGCGCCGCGCACGCTACGAGTTTCCGGATGGCTGCCTGCTGGCATCACGTCGACGAACGGCTCATTGGCATAACGCTTTTCGAACAATGCCTGCAGATCCACCGAACGTTCGACAACCGTTGCGTACAACGTGGAGTGAATCCCACGGATCATCGGCGTCAGGTGCGGGACGAAGGTCAGGCCCACGTCCTTACCCGCAGCGCGGCGCAGCCCCTGACGGATCTCAGGCAAATGACGATGCCCTTTGACCGCATAGGCCTTCATGCTCTCCGCCGTCTCGGAATACAGCGAGCCTACCGCGGCACCACGACCGGCGCCGCTGACACCCGACTTGCAGTCCGCGATCAAACGCGAGGGGTCCGCCAGGCCTGCTTCCAGCAACGGCAGGAAACCCAACTGAGTGGCCGTCGGATAGCAACCTGGCACCGCAATCAGGCGTGCCTGCCTGATCTGCTCACGATTGACTTCCGGCAAGCCGTACACCGCTTCTTCCAGCAACTCTGGCGCGCCGTGAGGCTGGCCGTACCATTTGGCCCACTCATCGGCATCCTGCAGGCGGAAGTCAGCGGACAGATCGATCACCTTGGTGCCCGCCGCCAGCAGTTCACCGGCCAGTGCGTGCGCTACCCCGTGAGGCGTGGCGAAGAACACCACATCACAGGCACCCAAGGTCTTGATGTCCGGCACGCTGAAGGCCAGGCCGTCGTAATGGCCTCGCAGGTTCGGGTACATATCGGCCACGGCCAGGCCCGCTTCGGAGCGTGAAGTGATGACCACCACCTCAGCCTGCGGATGCTGAGCCAACAGACGCAGCAATTCGACACCGGTGTAACCCGTGCCGCCGACGATACCGACCTTGACCATAAACCTGCCCTCAACGAACCCACTGGAAAGCCGTCGATAATAGGGGCCGCATCGTCCTGCGACAACCGCCAACGTGACGTACGGGCGCCTGAACTACTACTATCTTCGCTACCGTGAACCTGGGAATAACTAAAAATGCTTTATTTATGGGTCAAAGCCTTCCATATCGTCAGCATCGTCTGCTGGTTTGCCGGGCTGTTCTACCTGCCACGCCTGTTTGTCTACCACGCCCAAAGCGAAGACACCGTCAGCAAGGAGCGCTTCAGTGTCATGGAGCGCAAGCTGTACCGCGGCATTATGGGCCCGGCGATGGTTGCCACACTGGTCTTCGGCATCTGGTTGCTGATACTCAACCCCGGCATGTTCCAATCAGGCGCGTGGATTCACGCCAAGCTCACTCTGGTGGTTCTGCTGATCGGTTACCACCACATGTGCGGTGCGCAGGTAAAACGCTTCGCCCGTGGCGAGAACAGCCGCAGCCATGTCTTTTATCGCTGGTTCAATGAAGTACCGGTTCTGATATTGCTGGCAATCGTAATTCTGGTCGTGGTCAAACCGTTTTAACTTCAATTACTCGGGGGAACCTTCAATGTCGCTGCCCGCCCTGCTTGAACAACGTCTGCGCCTGCCCGTGGTGGCTGCGCCAATGTTCCTGATCTCCAACCCGCAACTGGTGCTGGCCTGCTGCCGCAACGGGGTGGTCGGCAGCTTCCCGGCACTCAACCAGCGCGAAAGCAGCGGCTTCAAGGCCTGGCTGGAGGAAATCGAAGCAGGCCTGGCGCAGTTGGATAATCCCGCCCCTTATGCCGTCAACCTGATCGTGCACAACAGCAACCCACGACTGGAAGCCGACCTGGCCATCTGCGTCGAGCACAAAGTGCCCATCGTCATCACCAGCCTAGGTGCCGTGAAAGAGTTGGTCGATGCCGTGCATAGCTACGGTGGCCTGGTGTTTCACGATGTAACCACCCGTCGCCATGCCGAAAAAGCCGCTGAAGCGGGCGTCGATGGGTTGATCGCGGTCGCCGCCGGCGCAGGGGGTCACGCCGGCACCTGGAGTCCCTTTGCGCTGATTGCCGAGATACGCCAGTTCTTCGACAAAACCCTGCTGCTCGCCGGCTGTCTCAACCACGGTCGGGAAATTCTCGCCGCGCAACTGCTCGGCGCGGACCTGGCGTATCTCGGCACACGCTTTATCGGTACC
This sequence comes from Pseudomonas sp. 37 R 15, assembly GCF_900004865.1. Classification (NCBI taxonomy): domain Bacteria; kingdom Pseudomonadati; phylum Pseudomonadota; class Gammaproteobacteria; order Pseudomonadales; family Pseudomonadaceae; genus Pseudomonas; species Pseudomonas sp. 37 R 15. Next base: position 6,951 of record NZ_CVTV01000034.1, read on the forward strand.
ACCGAAAGCCATGCACCGGATGCGTATAAAGAGATGCTGCTCACAGCGCGCGCCGCCGACATCGTGCACACTCCGGCTGTTTCCGGCGTGCCTGCAAGCTTCATGCGCCAGAGCCTGGAAAATGCCGGCTTTGATCTCGCTGCCCTTCAAGGAAAAGGTGAGGTCAACTTCGGCTCCAAGCTCAAACCGTTGAGCGATGAGGCCAAAGCATGGAAGACTGTATGGTCTGCCGGCCAAGGCGTCGGTGAGATCAATGATTTACCCGGCGTGGATGAACTCGTCGCACGCCTGGGCGCGCAATACCGCCAGGCACGCGAAAACGCAGCACAATTGCGCTGGCCACGTTGACCCAGATGCCAGGCCTGCCAAGTGAGCCGGCCTGCACAACCTCCCTGAAACAAGTGCCAAGGATGCCCGCATGAGCGACAACCGTTTCAAGATCGTGTTTGATGGAACCTTGCTCCCGGGTGTCGAAAGCACCACGGCCAAGCTGAACCTGGCCGAGCTGTTCAAGAGCGACGTCGAAGCCATTGAGAAACTCTTCACCGGCCGCCCGGTCGCGCTCAAACGCGACCTCTCGCGTCCGGACGCCGAAACCTACCTCACCGCGTTGAAAAACGCAGGGGTCGACGCGCGCATCGAAGCCGAACAACCCGTAGCGTTCAACCTTGCCGAAGCCCACGAAACAGGCTCCTCTGCCTCGGACTATTCAAACTCCGCTGCATCGCCTTATGCACCACCACGCGCCGCCGTCGGCGATGACTTGCCGGAGTACTCCACGCTCAAGGTCTTCACTATCCACGGGCGTATCGGCCGCCTGCGCTATCTCGCCTGGACGCTCGCACTGACCGTCGCGATGCTGGTAGCTGGCGGGATCATCAGTACCGTGGGTTTCGCCGTGGCCACTGCTTCGCCGACGGTCGCGATCATTCTCGGCTCGTTGCTGGGCTTCGCGCTGTTTGTCGCACTCGTGGTCGTCAGCGTGCAAATCGGCGTGCAGCGCCTGCACGACCTGGGCTGGTCTGGCTGGCTGTACCTGCTGAACCTGGTTCCGCTGGTGAACAGTGTTTTCCCTCTGCTGCTGCTGGTACTGCCGGGCAACACCGGCGCCAACCAGTACGGTGCACCTCCACCGCGCAACTCCACCGCGGTTAAAATCCTCGCGTCGTTGTGGCTGGCGTTCATCCCATTGATGCTCATCGTGGTGGTAACCCTGGGCATGAACGGCTACCTGGATCAGCTCGAAGCCAACATGGGCAGCGGCTATGAAAACAGCTCCATCACCACCGATGAAGATGCCGACCAAAGCGTCATCGTTGAGGAAGAAGCAGCGCAAAGTGCTGACGACGCGGCCGAACCTGTAGACTCTCCAGAACAGTGAAGAAACGCCCGCCGCCTGTGATGCCTCTGTCACAGGCCCGGCGGCGTTGCGATGGAGAAAGGCATGACCCGTTACGCTCTGATCACCGGTGCCTCCAGCGGCATCGGCCTGGCCTTGGCCGAGGCCCTGGCTCGACGTGGCCGCAGCTTGATTCTGGTGGCCCGCCAGCGTGATCAGTTGGAAAGCATTGCAACCGAACTGACTCAACGTTTCGGCGTCGAGGTGCTGTTCCGTGCCTGTGACCTGGGCGAGCCGCTGCGGTTGTCGGGCTTTTTGCTGGAACTCGAAGAGGGTGAGCGACAGATCGACCTGCTGGTCAACTGCGCCGGTATCGGCACCAGTGGGCCGTTCCTGGCCCAGGACTGGATGACCGAGCAGGACCTGATCGAAGTCAACATTCTCGCCCTGACCCGCATGTGTCACGCCTTGGGCAATGCCATGGCGCTGCATGGCGGCGGGCAGATTCTCAACGTCGCCTCGATTGCCGCCTTCCAGCCGGGCCCGTGGATGAGCAGTTACTACGCGAGCAAAGCCTATGTACTGCATTTTTCCGAAGGCCTGCGCGAGGAGCTCAAGACTTGTGGCATCAAGGTTTCGGTGCTCTGCCCAGGGCCCACGCGCACCGCTTTCTTCGGCACCGCGCAAATGGACACTGCAAAACTCGACCGCAGCCAGCAGTTGATGAGCCCAGAAGAAGTCGCGCTCTTCACCGTGCGTGCGCTGGAGAAGAACAAGGCGATCATCATTCCGGGGCGTCGCAATCGCTGGCTCGCCTTCAGCCCGCGCTTTAGCCCACGCTGGCTTACCCGAAAAATTGCCGGTGCGATCAATAAGGCCTATTGCCCACGTTGAGCACCCCAGTACACTCACCCTCTCGTTCACCATGGAGAAACAGCTGTGGATACTCTGTTCACCAAGATCATCAATCGAGAAATACCTGCGAACATCATCTATGAAGATGACCAGGTACTGGCTTTTCACGATATCGCCCCGCAGGCGCCGGTGCATTTTCTGGTCATCCCGAAAAAGCCCATTCGCACCCTCAACGACCTGACCGAGGACGATAAAGCCCTGGCTGGCCATATTCTGTTCACCGCCCAACGCCTGGCGGTGGAGCAAGGCTGCGAGAAAGGCTTTCGCGTGGTGATGAACTGCAACGAAGACGGCGGGCAAACCGTGTACCACATCCATATGCACGTGCTGGGTCAGCGCCAGATGAACTGGCCGCCGGGCTGAGTGCACCGGGGCAAATTGACTCAGCGCAAACGCGCCGTCCTCTCTTGCGGTAAACTGGCCGCCGAGATTCTTTCCGGAGGTCAGCATGACTACCCAACGTCACTACTCGCCGATTGACCGTCTGTTGCTGCAAGCCGACATGGCCATGCGTACGCTGCTGCCATTCAGCGGCCAACCGTACCGCCCGTCACCCGCCATCGTGCAGCCGGACGCACAGATGAGCGAGAGCGAGACCCGCCACGTGGCCGGCCTGATGCGTATCAACCATACCGGCGAAGTCTGTGCCCAGGCGTTGTATCAGGGCCAGGCCCTGACCGCCAAATTGCCGCAGATACGCGCAGCGATGGAGCATGCGGCCGAGGAAGAGATCGACCACCTGGCCTGGTGCGAACAACGCATTCGCCAGTTGGGCAGTCATCCCAGCGTGCTGAACCCACTGTTTTATGGCTTGTCGTTCGGGATTGGCGCCGCTGCCGGCCTGATCAGTGACAAGGTCAGCCTGGGTTTTGTCGCGGCCACTGAGCATCAGGTGTGCAAGCACCTGGACGAACACCTTGAACAACTGCCGGCGGAGGACGAAAAATCCCGAGCCATTCTCGAGCAGATGCGCATCGACGAAGAGCATCACGCAGAAAGCGCGCTGGATGCCGGCGGCTTTCGCTTCCCTGCGCCAGTGAGGTTCGGCATGAGCATGCTGGCCAAGGTCATGACCAAAAGCACCTACAGAATGTGAAGCATGAAGATCGTTCCCACACAGAGCCTGGGAACGCTCATCTGATCCAGAAAAAAGGGCGCTATCAAAGCGCCCTTCTTTTTGCCCGTCGATCGACGATCAACCCAACTCGATAATTTCGTAATCATGGGTGATGGCTACACCGGCCGCGCCGAGCATGATCGAGGCCGAACAGTACTTCTCTGCCGACAGCTCGATGGCACGCTTGACCTGCGCCTCCTTCAGCGCCCGACCCTTGACCACAAAATGCATATGGATCCTGGTAAACACCTTGGGATCTTCAGTGGCGCGCTCGGCCTCCAGAAAGGCTTCGCAGCTTTCCACGGCTTGACGGGATTTTTTCAGGATACTCACCACGTCGAAATTGCTGCAACCGCCGACACCCAGCAGCAGCATTTCCATCGGGCGTACACCCAGGTTGCGGCCACCGGCTTCCGGCGGGCCGTCCATGACCACCACATGGCCACTGCCCGACTCACCGAGGAACATGGCTTCGCCCGCCCATTGGATGCGTGCCTTCATCGCCCAGACTCCACTGCTAAAAAAGGGTCGCCAGCTTAGCACAGGGCCTCAGGACGGCCGTGCGCTGCATGAAAATGATCAATAACCGCGTTTGCCGGTGAAATACGTTAATCGAGTCAGAATGTGTCTGGTAAGCTGGCGCCAAATCAATGGCGCATTGCCATCCTTTGTACAGCGTGCATCAATGCCAGCATCGCTGATAAAAACAAATCCAACCCCATCGCGCAGTCTTTCGGGATACAACCATGGTTGCTCTTACTCCCACACCCAAGATCAAGAACCTCGACAAGCTGCTGATGCATTGCCAGCGCCGGCGTCATCCGGCCAAGCACAACATCATCTGCGCGGGCGAGCGCTCCGAAACACTGTTCTTCATTATCAAGGGCTCGGTCACTATCCTGATCGAGGACGAAGACGGTCGCGAGATGATCATTGCCTACCTCAACACCGGGGATTTCTTTGGCGAACTGGGACTGTTCGAGCAGGCGGGCAAGGAGCAGCAGCGCAGCGCCTGGGTGCGCACCAAGGTGGAATGCGAAGTGGCCGAGATCAGCTACACGAAATTTCGCGAACTGGCCCAACAGGATCCGGACATTCTGTATGCCTTGAGCGGTCAGATTGCCCAACGCCTGCGGGATACCACGCGCAAGGTCGGCGACCTGGCATTCTTCGATGTGACCGGACGTGTCGCTCGCTGCCTGCTGGAGCTGTGCAAGCAACCTGACGCCATGACCCACCCCGATGGAATGCAGATCAAAGTCACACGCCAGGAAATCGGGCGCATCGTGGGCTGTTCACGGGAAATGGTGGGGCGCGTGCTCAAGGATCTGGAAGAGCGCAACCTGGTGCACGTCAAAGGCAAGACGATGGTGGTATTCGGAACCCGTTAACCGGGCAGCAAGCCCGCCAACATCTGACGGTACAAGGTGTCGAGCCGGGTGATCGCGTCCGGCGCGGTGAAGACCTCGTGCAGTGCGATATGACTCTCGGCCCGCACCCGCTGCTCAAGGCCACAGGCTTCATTGAAACGATTGACCGCCATGATCAACTCATCGCGATCGTTGTCCAGCAATAAAGCACCGTGCACCAAGCCCACCGGGCGGCCACCGCTCTGCCGCCAACGCTGGGCCGTGCCGACCATTTTTCGGCCGTTGAGATTGACGTTGTAACGACCGTCGCAGAACGCGCCGTCGATTTCGCCAACGGATGCGTCGCCGCCCAACTCGATCAACACATCACAAATCGGCTGGCACAACCGTTGGTAGCCGGTTTCGATGCGCCCTTGATCACCTTCACTGCGCGGGGGCGCGTAGACCAGGGCGATATTGACCGTAGCGGCGGACTGCGGTACCGGCTCACCGCCGGTTTCGCGCAACAACACCGGCCAACCGGCGTCTGCCGAGACTTGGCTGGCGGCCTCAAAGGCCGGTAATCGGCTCAAACGGCGCGGCATGACCAACGCTTGGTCGCTGGGTTGCCAGAACAACAGTCCGAATGCCTGCTCTCCCGCACAAACGGCGGCCAGCAGCGCTTGTTCGGCTGCAAGCCCTGCTTCTACAGTCATTGAAACCGGCTTGGTCATCAACATTTACCTACCTGAAGGAGCACAAGACCAATGTGGGAGGGGGCTTGCCCCCGATAGCGGTGCATCAGCTGCGAATCAGCCAACTGAACCACCGCTATCGGGAACAAGCCCCCTCCCACACTTTTACTGCATGTCAAAAACATACCGACTGCGCTGGAATCAATCCAGGGTCGAACCGCTGACCGACACGCCACGCTCCGGGAAGAACAGACGCTGCAGTTCGGCCCCTGGGTTCTCGGCGCGCATGAACGTCTCGCCGACCAGGAACGAATACACTTCGCTGATCTCCATCAGCTCCACATCGGCGCGGTTGACGATGCCGCTCTCTGTGATCACCAGGCGATCACGCGGGATACGCGGCAGCAGATCGAGGGTAGTTTCCAGACTGACGTCGAAGGTATGCAGGTTACGGTTATTGACTCCCACCAGCGGGGTGTCGAGGATGTTGAGTGCGCGTTCCAGCTCATCACCGTCGTGCACTTCGACCAATACATCCAGGCCGACACCCTTGGCCACAGCCGCCAGCTCGGCCATCTTCACGTCATCCAGGGCGGAAACGATCAGCAGCACACAGTCGGCACCCAGGGCGCGGGCTTCGACGATCTGGTAGGGATCAACCATGAAGTCCTTGCGGATCACCGGCAACTTGCACGCGGCGCGTGCCTGCTGCAGGAACACGTCGGAACCCTGGAAGTAATCGATATCGGTCAGTACGGACAGGCATGTCGCCCCACCCTTTTCATAACTGACGGCGATTTCATGTGGCACGAAGTGCTCGCGGATAACGCCTTTGCTCGGGGATGCCTTCTTGATCTCAGCGATCACAGCCGGCTGCTTGAGCTTGGCCTGGGCAATCAAGGCATTGGCAAAGCCGCGCGGAGCATCGGCAGCCTTTGCTTGGGTTTCCAATTCAGCCAGACTCACACGGGCACGGCGCTCGGCAACTTCTTGAGCCTTGCGCGCCAGGATTTTTTCCAGAACGGTCGGAACACTCATGCTTCATTCTCCATCTTGAATACGGCGGTGAATGCTCCGAGTTCTTCGAGTTTCTCGCGAGCCAGACCGGTGTGCAGTGCATCGTGGGCCAAGGCCACACCTTCCTTAAGACTATAGGCATGGTCCGCTGCGTAAAGTGCCGCGCCAGCATTGAGCACAATCATTTCCGCGGCTTTTTGACCGTTCTCAGTCTTGCGTCGCCCCAATGCATCGCGAATCAATTCCAGCGACGCCGCCGGGCTTTCCACCGCCAGGCCGTGCAAGCTCTGGCTCTTCATGCCCAGGTCCTCAGGCTCGACCCAGTATTCAGTGACCTGGTCGTTCTTCAACTCTGCCACGAAGGTCGGTGCGGCCAGGCTGAATTCATCCAGGCCATCTTTGGAGTGCACCACCAGCACATGCTTGCTGCCCAGGCGCTGCAGCACTTCAGCCAACGGCCGGCACAACGCCTGGCTGAAGACACCGACGACCTGATGTTTCACACCGGCCGGATTCGTAAGCGGGCCGAGCATATTGAACAGGGTACGCAGGCCGAGGTCCTTGCGCGGGCCGGCGGCGTGTTTCATCGCGCCGTGGTGGGACTGGGCAAACATGAAGCCAATGCCGACGCTGTCGATGCAGCGCGCCACCTGGACCGGCGTCAGGTTCAGGTAGATACCGGCTGCTTCCAGCAGGTCGGCGCTGCCACTTTTGCCGGACACCGCGCGGTTGCCGTGCTTGGCCACGGTGCAACCCGCTGCCGCGACCACGAACGAGGATGCCGTCGATACGTTGAAGATGTTCGCACCGTCGCCGCCGGTGCCAACCACATCGACCACGCCGTCGAGGGTCTTGAGTTCGACCTTGTCCGCCAGTTCACGCATCACCGACACGGCGCCAACGATTTCGTCGATGCTTTCGCTCTTCATGCGCATGGCCATCATAAAGGCACCGATCTGTGCGTCGGAGCACTGACCGGTCATGATCTCGCGCATCACATCGCTCATTTCAGCGGTGCTCAGGTCCAGGTGGCCGACGATACGACCCAGGGCAGTCTTGATATCCATGGAAAGTCCTTAGCGCGTGCCGCCGCTCTGCTTGAGAAAATTGGCGAACAGCTCGTAGCCCTGCTCGGTCAGGATCGATTCAGGGTGAAACTGCACCCCTTCGATATTCAATGTCTTGTGGCGCAACCCCATGATCTCGTCGACCGAGCCGTCCTCCAGCTGGGTCCAGGCCGTCAGTTCCAGGCACTCGGGCAGGCTTTCGCGCTTGACCACCAGGGAATGGTAACGGGTCACGGTCACCGGATTGTTCAGGGCCTGGAATACTCCCAGATCCCTGTGAAATACCGGGCTGGTCTTGCCGTGCATCACCTGGCGCGCGCGCACCACATCGCCGCCAAAGGCCTGGCCAATGGACTGGTGCCCCAGGCACACGCCCAGAATCGGCAGCTTGCCGGCGAAATACTGGATGGTTTCCAGGGAGATGCCCGCTTCGGTCGGCGTGCACGGGCCGGGCGATACCACGATGCGCTCAGGGTTCAGCGCGGCAATCTGGGCGACTGTCAGCTCGTCGTTGCGCACCACCTTGACCTCGGCACCCAGCTCGCCCAGGTACTGCACAACGTTGTAGGTAAAGGAATCGTAGTTATCAATCATCAGCAACATGTGGGTTCAAACCTCTTGAATTCACTGATTTCAAATGACCGCCTTCAAAGCGTTTGGCCCGCTGCCAGACGCACGTTCCGGTTGCCGGGTGAGTGGCAAGGGGCGTCAAACAGGGTGAAGAAGGCAAATCGGTACAGGTCCGGCCAGGCCGGCAGAGAAAAATGTCAGGCGCGCCAACGCCAACGGGCGTGTGCCTTGACTACTCGCATCAAGAGTCTGCTGATGATCAACACGGGGAGGGTCTCATTCATACGTCCAGGCACAGTAACGTAGCCTCGCCAACGGTGCAATATGGCGCCGCAAATACGGGCTGCGCTCAAGGCGATGCCCACAGCAAAATTCGGTTTTGCGCTATAGAAAACGCTCGATACTTTGCTAGTGTTTCGGTTCCGACACAAAAACAACTCAATGGAATTTTCCATGCTCAGAACTCCGTTCTTCGCGCCCCTGGCCGCCGGCTTGCTTTCCCTGGCTTGTGCACAGGCTCATGCAGCATCGTCACCCTATTCAACGATGGTGGTATTCGGTGACAGCCTGGCCGATGCCGGCCAGTTTCCCGACGGCAGTGCCGGATCGACCCTGCGCTTCACCAACCGTTCCGGGCCGACGTTCCAGGGAGACTATGGTCTGGTTTCTTCGACGCTGCTCGGCGCGAAGCTGGGTGTAGCGCCAAGCGACCTGAATGCCTCCACCTCACCGGTGCGCGCGATCCAGGGCTTGCCGGACGGAAACAACTGGGCGGTCGGCGGCTACCGTACCGACAATATCCTCGACTCCATCACCAACGTCTCCAACGCTGCGATCCCACCCGGCAATGCCGGGGGCGGCACGGTGCTGCGCAGTCGACAGGGTTACCTGCCGGCAAACGGCGGGCTGGCCGATCCGAATGCGCTGTACTTTCTGTCCGGTGGAGGCAATGATTTCCTCCAGGGTCGCGTACTCAGCCCCGCTCAAGCGGTCGCCGCCGGCGGGCGATTGGCCGACAGTGCCCAAGCCCTGCAACAAGCCGGTGCGCGTTACATCATGGTATGGATGTTGCCCGACATCGGCCTGACGCCGGCCGTCAACGGCACGCCGCAGCAGGCAGCGACGTCGGCCCTGAGCGCTGTTTTCAACCAGTCCCTGGTACAGCGCCTGTCGCAGATCGATGCGCAGGTCATCCCGCTGAACATTCCATTGTTATTGAATGAAGCCTTCGCCAATCCGGCCCGCTTCGGCCTCGCCACCGGGCAAAACCTCACGGGCACCTGCTTCAGTGGCAACAGTTGCACCGCCAATCCGGTGTACGGCATCGGTGGCACCAACCCGGACCCGACCAAGCTGATCTATAACGACTCGGTCCACCCGACCATAGCCGGGCAACAGCTGATCGCCGACTACGCCTATTCGCTGCTCGCCGCGCCGTGGGAAATCACGCTGCTGCCGGAAATGGCCCAGGGCACATTGCGCGCCCATCAGGATGAGTTGCGCAATCAATGGCAGGCAGACACCGGCCACTGGCAAGCCGTCGGCCAATGGCGAGCGATCGTGGCAGCCGGTGGCCAACGGCTGGATTTCGACGACCAGAACAGCTCGGCAAGCGGCGATGGCAGCGGTTATAACCTCAATATCGGCGGCAGCTACCGACTCAACGAAGCCTGGCGCGTAGGTGTCGCCGCAGGCCTGTACCGCCAGACACTGGAAGCCGGCGCCAGCGATTCGGATTACAAGCTCAACAGCTACATGGGCACCGCGTTTGCCCAGTATCAGCACAATCACTGGTGGGCCGATGCCGCCTTGACCGGCGGCAAACTGGACTTCGACAACCTCAAGCGCAAGTTCGCCCTGGGCGTCAGCGAAGGGTCGGAGAAAGGTGACACCGATGGCTGGCTCTGGGCCTTGAGCGGCCGCGTGGGCTACGACATCGCTGCGCCCGGCAGCGACTGGCACCTGTCGCCCTTCATCAGCGCCGACTACGCGCGCGTTGAAGTGAACGGCTACTCGGAGAAAGATAGCCGCTCCACCGCCCTGACCTTTGATGACCAGCAGCGCGACTCCAAGCGCCTTGGCGTCGGCTTGCAAGGCAGCTACCGCATCACCCCGCAGACCCAGGTGTTTGGGGAAGTGGCTCATGAGCATGAGTTCGAGAACGACACGCAGAAGGTCAACATCGCGCTCAACAGCGTGCAGGGGATCGACTTCAAGCTGGACGGGTACACGCCGCGCAGCAATTCGGATCGCTTGAGCCTGGGTGTCAGCCACAAGCTGACGCAGGAGCTGGCGTTGCGGGCGGCGTATAACCTGAGGAAGGACGACAACCTGACCCAGCAAGGGGTCAGTGTCGGGGTGAGCCTGGATTTCTAACGACAGCACAATGAAGGTCTAATGTGGGAGGGGCGGTGCGACGATTCGACTTGCCCCCGATAGCAATGTGTCAGCCAGTGCATCATGACCTGAAAGACCGCTATCGGGAGCAAGTCGAATCGTCGCACCGCCCCTCCCACAGTTTGATCTACATTTGGCTTTAGTCCTGCGGGGTCTGCTCCGCCAACGCCACCGCCCGGAACATCGCCCGGCGCTTGTTCAGGGTTTCTTCCCATTCCAGGGCCGGCACCGAATCAGCCACAATGCCACCACCGGCCTGCACATGCAGTTCGCCATCCTTGATCACTGCCGTACGGATCGCAATCGCAGTGTCCATGTTGCCGTTCCAGGCGAAATACCCCACGGCGCCGCCATAGACGCCCCGCTTGACCGGCTCCAGCTCGTCGATGATTTCCATCGCGCGAATCTTCGGCGCGCCCGACAAGGTACCGGCCGGCAGAATGGCGCGCAGTGCGTCCATCGCGGTCAATCCGGCTTTCAGTTCCCCGGTGACGTTGGACACGATGTGCATCACATTGGAGTAGCGTTCGATGACCATCTTCTCGGTCAACTTCACCGAGCCGATTTCCGAGACACGCCCCGTGTCATTACGCCCCAGATCAATCAACATCAGGTGTTCGGCGATTTCCTTGTCGTCGCTCAACAGGTCTTCTTCCAGCGCCAGGTCCGCTTCTTCGGTGGCGCCCCGCGGGCGCGTACCGGCGATGGGGCGCACGGTGATCAGGTTGTCTTCGACGCGCACCAGCACTTCCGGTGAACTGCCCACCACGTGGAAATCACCGAAGTTGAAGAAGTACATGTACGGCGTCGGGTTGAAGCAACGCAGCGCTCGGTACAGGTCAATCGGCGCCGCCTTGAAATCGATGGACATCCGTTGCGACGGCACCACCTGCATGCAGTCACCGGCGAGGATGTATTCCTTGATGGTGTCCACCGCGCGTTCGTAGTCCGCCTGAGTGAAGCTGGAGCGAAACACCGGATCTGCGGCAGGCGGACGGCCGAGGTCCAGGCCACGACGCGGCGTGATCGGTTGGCGCAGCTTGTCCAGCAATGCTTCGAGACTGGCCTGGCCTTGTTCGTAAGCATCCGCCTGGGACGGGTCGGCCAACACAATCGCGTGCATCTTGCCGGCGAGGTTGTCGAACACCACGACCGCATCGGAGACCATCAGCAGGATGTCCGGCACGCCCAGCGGGTCCGGGTTCGGACATTTACCCAGGCGCTGCTCCACATAGCGCACGCAGTCATAACCGAAATACCCCACCAGGCCGCCGTTGAAACGCGGAAGGCCGGCAATGGTCGGCACGTTGTAGCGCGCCTTGAAGACCTCGACGAAGGCCAGGGGGTCGTCTACGTCATGGCTTTCGATCTCGACGCCATCATGAGTGATGCTCACATGATGGTCGTGAACCCGCAGTACCGTGCGGCACGGCAGGCCGATGATCGAATAACGGCCCCACTTCTCGCCGCCCTGTACCGACTCCAGCAGATACGAGTTCGGCTCGTCGGCCAGTTTCAGGTAGATCGACAGCGGCGTGTCGAAGTCGGCCAGGGTTTCGCGGGCCATCGGGATACGGTTGTAGCCGGCAGCGGCCAAACGCAGGAATTCTTCGCGGATCATCAGGTGCCTCGTGGTGTGAGGGTCAATCGGTCAGGTAGGCAAACGTGCCGCAAAAAGCGGCCAGGATCAGTCAGGCGCGCCAACGCCAGCGGGCCAGGGCCTTGATGACTTTCATCCAGAGTTTGCGAGTGACCACCACGATGGGATTTCCAGAAGGAGACGGATCAATATCGGGCAACGTTATCTCAGCGCCCGCGCCCAGGCAACCGGGGATTAACAGACGCAGGTCGTCAATCACCAGCGCCGGCGATTCTTCGGCAATCGGCCGGCCATGGTTGTAGCCGTAACTCAAGGCCACGCACTGCACCCCTGCGGCTTTTGCCGCCAATACATCGCTGCGCGAATCGCCCACGAACAACGATTGGGACGCCGGGATATTCGCCATTTTCATCACGAAGAACAGCGCCGCCGGGTCGGGTTTTTTCTGCGGCAGGGTATCGCCGCCGATGATCCAGCGAAAATATCGGCCGATCTTCATCTGGTCCAACAGCGGTGCGACGAAGCGCTCCGGCTTGTTGGTAATCAAGGCCATTTCCACGCCCTGCTTGCTCAACCATTTGAGGGTGTCACGCACGCCGGGATACACCACCGTCAGTTCGTGGCTGCTTTCATAGGCGGCATTGAACAACTCCAGGGCATGTTCGGCCTCGACCTCATCCACACCGCTGGCGTCGATATTACCGGCCAGCGCCCGGCGCACCAGCATCGGCGCGCCGTTGCCGACCCATTCGCGAACCGCCTCGAGCCCCGCAGGCTTGCGCCCCAGTTTGAGCAGCATCTGGTCCACCGCCGCCGCCAGGTCGGGCACCGAGTCGATCAAGGTACCGTCCAGATCGAACATCACCAGCCGTGGCAATTTGCCGGGGAACAGCTGCTCAAAGCCGCTCATGGACGCGCCAGCGCCAGTTCGGCGTGCATCTTGGCGATCACTTCCTGGTAATCCGGGGCATTGAAGATCGCCGAACCGGCCACGAACGTATCAGCCCCCGCGGCAGCGATCTGGCGAATATTGTTGACGTTGACCCCACCGTCGATTTCCAGGCGGATATCGCGGCCCGACGCATCGATCAGCGCCCGCGCTTCGCGCAGTTTGTTCAGGGTGCCGGGGATGAACTTCTGCCCGCCAAAGCCCGGGTTGACGCTCATCAACAGCACCATGTCGACCTTGTCCATCACGTATTCCAGCACACTCAACGGTGTGGCCGGGTTGAACACCAGGCCCGCCTTGCAGCCGCCTTCGCGGATCAGTTGCAGGGTACGGTCGACGTGCAGCGTGGCTTCCGGATGGAACGTGATGTAGGTCGCACCGGCGTCGATGAAGTCGCCGACAATGCGGTCCACCGGGCTGACCATCAGGTGTGCGTCGATCGGCGCGGTAATCCCGTACTTGCGCAACGCTGCGCAGACCATCGGGCCGATGGTCAGGTTGGGCACGTAGTGGTTGTCCATGACGTCGAAGTGCACGAAGTCGGCGCCGGCGGCCAACACCTTGTCCACTTCTTCGCCCAGGCGGGCGAAGTCGGCGGAGAGAATCGATGGAGCAATGACGAAGGGCTGCATGACGCACCTTTTTTGAGCTAAATCACGATGGCGCGCATTGTATACCTCAGCTTTGCCCTGCGCACCGTGACCTCACTCAACGATTAATATGCCGCCCGGTAGATTTTTTCGATATCGGCCGCGCTGAGCTGGCGCGGATTATTGCGCATCAGGCGCTCGATGCCCGCCGCTTCGGTGGCCATCGCCGGGATAGCCTCCTCAGGCACGCCGAAACTGCGCAGGCCGGCAGGGATCTCGACGGCGGCGCACAGTCGCGTCATCGCCTCGACAGCCTGATCGGCGGCATCATTCACGCTCAGCCCGCTGACATTCACGCCCATGGCCTGCGCGATGTCGCGCATCCGTTCGACACAGGCCAGCTTGTTCCAGTGCATCACATAGGGCAGCAACAGGGCGTTGCTCACGCCGTGGGCGATGTTGAACCGGCCGCCCAACGGATACGCCAGTGCATGCACTGCGCCCACGCCCGCGTTGCCGAAGGCCATGCCGGCCATCAGGCTGGCGGTGGCCATGTCGTCACGGGCCTGCAAGTTGGCCGGGTTGGCGTAAGCCTTGGGCAGTGCGCCAGCAATCAGCTTGATCGCGCCAATCGCCAGGGCATCGGTGATCGGTGAGGCGTTCAGCGACAGGTAGGACTCAATTGCATGCACCAGCGCGTCGACACCACTGGCGGCGGTGACGCTGCGGGGGCAAGTGAGGGTCATTTGCGGGCTGATCAGCGCCACATCCGGCAGCAGGTAATCGCTGACGATGCCTTTTTTCAGCTGGGCGACCTTGTCCGAGAGGATTGCCACGTTGGTCACTTCCGAGCCGGTGCCCGCCGTGGTGGGAATGGCGATCAACGGTGGGCCCTTGCGCGGTACCTGGTCAACACCGAACAAATCCGCCAGGGCGCCGTGGTAACCGGCGTAAGCGGCCACGCTCTTTGCGATGTCGATGGCACTGCCGCCGCCCACGCCGATCAGGCCATCGTGCCCGCCATCGCGGTAGGCCTGCATGCAGTCTTCGACAATGGCGATTTCCGGGTCGGGCAGCACGCGGTCGAAAATTTCATAAGGGCGCCCGCCCAAGTGCTCGAGCGCCAGCGCGACCGTGCCGGACTTGACCAGCACGGCATCGGTGACGATCAACGGGTTATCCACATCCAGGCGGGTGAGTTCGGTGGCGAGCTGTTCGATGGCGCCAGCGCCGGTGAGCAGTTTATGGGCGATCTTGAATGAGGAAGTACTCATGTGCGCGGCCTCTTATTGAGAGATGGGCTGGCACAAGAGTAGCTCGGGATTTTGGGTTGCCCAGCATTCAGCAACTGAATGGTCATTATCTGAGTGAACACAAAACCAATGTGGGAGGGGGCTTGCCCCCGATAGCAGTGTATCAGCCAGCACATCTGAGACTGATACACCGCTATCGGGGGCAAGCCCCCTCCCACATTTTGCTCTGTTCGAGGCTTCAGACCTGGGCAGTACGCAGCTTTTCGCCGCGTCCGCGCAGCCATTCAAGCGTCAGCAACAGCACCACTGAAAACCCAATCAGCAACGTCGCCGCCGCCGCAATCGTCGGGCTGAGGTTTTCACGGATGCCGCTGAACATCTGCCTGGGCAAGGTAGCTTGCTCCGGCCCGGCGAGAAACAATGTCACCACCACTTCGTCGAACGAGGTGGCGAATGCAAACAGCGCACCGGAAATTACCCCTGGCGCGATCAGCGGCAAGGTCACCCGGCGAAACGCGGTCAACGGTGACGCGCCCAGGCTGGCCGCCGCCCGCACCAGATTGTGGTTGAACCCCTGCAAGGTCGCCGACACGGTAATGATCACAAACGGCACACCCAGCACCGCGTGCACCACAATCAACGAGAAGAAGCTGTTACCCAGCCCCAGCGGGGCAAAGAACAGGTAACTGGCCACGCCGATAATCACCACCGGCACCACCATCGGCGAAATCACCAGGGCCATCACCAATGCCTTGCCGGGGAAGTTGCCGCGCGTCAGGCCAATCGCCGCCAGCGTGCCGAACACCATCGCCAGCACCGTGGCCGCCGGGGCGACGATGAGGCTGTTGCGCAGGGCGCGCATCCATTCGGCCGACGCGAAAAAGTCCTGATACCACTGCAGCGAAAAGCCCTGCAACGGGTACACCAGGAAACTGCCGCTGTTGAACGACAGCGGGATGATCACCAGTACTGGCAGGATCAGGAACAGCAGGATCAGGCCGCACAGAATCCGCAGGCTGTAGAACCACAGCCGCTCCACCGGTGACCTATATGGGCTCAGCATTGCAAGGTCTCCTCAGCTCAGGCGCAGGCGACTGGCGCCCACCAGCCGGTTGTAGATCAGGTACAGCAGCACCGTCGCCAGCAGCAGCAAGCCGCCCAACGCCGTGGCCATGCCCCAGTTGATGCTGGTGTTGGTATAGAAGGCCACGAAGTAGCTGACCATCTGGTCGTTCGGGCTGCCCAGCAAGGCCGGGGTGATGTAGTAACCAATCGCCAGGATGAACACCAACAGGCAGCCGGCACCGACACCGGCGTAGGTCTGCGGGAAGTACACGCGCCAGAAGCTGGCGAAGGGGTGACAGCCCAGGGAAATCGCCGCACGCATGTAAGTTGGCGAAATGCCCTTCATCACGCTGTAGATCGGCAGAATCATGAACGGCAGCAGGATATGCACCATGGAGATGTACACACCGGTACGGTTGAATACCAACTCCAGTGGCGTATCGATCAGGCCCATGCCCATCAGGGCGCTGTTGATCAGGCCGCCGGATTGCAGCAGTACGATCCACGCCGCCACCCGCACCAGGATCGAGGTCCAGAACGGCAGCAATACCAGGATCATCAGCAGGTTGCTTTTACGCGCCGGCAGGTTGGCCAGCAGGTACGCCAGGGGATAGGCCAGCAGCAGACAGATCAAAGTGATGACCAGGCCCATCCAGAATGTTCGGGCGAAGATATCCAGATAGATCGCCTGGTCGGGTGTGGCCGGCGCGATTTCGCCCAGGTCGTCGATGCGGTGATCGACGGCCGCCAGCAGGTAGTAAGGCGTCAGGCTGCTGGTATTGCGTCGGATCGCCTGCCAGTACGCCGGGTCGCCCCAGCGTTCGTCGAGGGTTTCCAGCGCAGCTTTATAAGAGGCCGGCGCGTCGGTGAACGGCAGCGCCCGCGCGGTTTTGGTCAGCAGGCTGCGATAGCCGGCCAGTTCCATGTTCAAGCGTTTGGACAGATCGCCCAGGGTCTGGTTTTTGCGCGCTTCGCCCAGGTCTTCACTGAGCGCCTGGTACACCGGCTCGCCAGGCAAGCCACGACCGTCCCAGGCCGTCACTGCCACCACCGTGCGCGGCAAGCCTGCCACCACTTCCGGGTTTCCGACGCTTTTGTAGAGCAGCGCAACAATGGGCACCAGGAACACCAGCAGCAAAAACAGCACCAGCGGCGCAATCAAGGCCTGGGCTTTCCAGCGATTGAGCCGCTCGGCACGGGCCAGGCGCTGCTTGAGGGTGGGAATGGCTACTGCCATGACTGAACTCCGGATCTTGAAGATAAATGCAGATCCCCTGTGGGAGGGGGCTTGCCCCCGATGGCGGTGGATCAGTCAAATCAGCCGTCGTCTGACACACCGTCATCGGGGGCAAGCCCCCTCCCACATGGATTATTTAGCGGCCCAGGAATTGAAGCGCTGCTCGAGCTGCTCGCCGTTATCAGCCCAGAAGCTCACATCGATCTGCACCTGGTTGGCGATATTTTCCGGGGTGGTCGGCATGTCTTTGAGCACGTCTTTGGCCAGCAGCGGCACGGCCTGGGTGTTGGCCGGGCCGTAGGCGATGTTTTCCGAATAGATCTTCTGCTGTTGCGGCTGCACCGAGAAGGCGATGAATTTCTTCGCCGCTTCGGCGCGGTCCTTGGCCAGGCCCTTTGGAATAGCCCAGGCGTCGAAGTCGTAGATGCCGCCGTTCCACACCACTTTGAGGTTGCTTTCTTTCTGCACGGCGGCGATCCGGCCGTTGTAGGCCGAGCTCATCACTACGTCGCCCGAGGCGAGGTATTGCGGCGGCTGTGCACCGGCTTCCCACCACTGGATCGACGGTTTGAGTTCGTCGAGTTTCTTGAACGCACGGTCCTGGCCATCTTTGCCGGCCAGCACTTTATAGACGTCCTTGGGCGCTACACCGTCGGCCATCAGCGCGAATTCCAGGGTGTATTTGGCGCCTTTGCGCAGGCCGCGCTTGCCGGGGAATTTCTTGGTGTCCCAGAAATCCGCCCAGCTGGTCGGTGCACTGGCGAGTTTGTCGGCGTTGTAGGCCAGCACGGTCGACCACACAAAGAAGCCCACGCCGCAGGGCTGGATCGCGCCTTTGACGTAGTCGGCGGGGTTGCCGAACAGTTTCGGGTCCAGGGGCTCGAACATGTCTTCGTCGCAGCCACGGGACAGTTCCGGCGACTCCACTTCCACCAGGTCCCAGGACACGCTCTTGGTGTCGACCATGGCTTTGACCTTGGCCATCTCACCGTTGTATTCACCGGCGATGATCTTGCCGTTGCCCGCGCTTTCCCACGGGGCATAGAAGGCCTTGACCTGGGCCGCCTTGTTCGCGCCGCCAAAGGAAACGACAGTCAGGTCCGGGCCTGCCATGGCCTGTGTCGCGCCCATCAAGCCGATAGCCAGGGCCGAATACTTAAGGGATCTCAACATTGTTGTGCTCTCCACGTGCAGGGTTGGTGAAGCCAGGGGGCGATCAATTCGCCTCTAGAAGTGGGTCGAGTGCGCGAACGTGCTCGACTTGCCAGCCAATCGGTACTACGTCGCCGACCGTCAGGGCCGGGTCCAGCTCGGCAATCGGTTGTTTCACGAAAAAATCGGTCTTGCCGCAGACTTCCAGGCGCACACGCACGTGGTCGCCCAGGTAGATGAACTCCGCCACCCGCCCGGAGAAACGGTTGATGCAGCGGTCACTTGCGCCATTGAGGCTGACGCGCTCCGGACGCACCGACAGGGTCACCGGGCCGCCGATCGCGCCGACATTCACCGCCAGCGCCTCGACCTTCTCGCCGCGCGCCAGCTCCACCACACAGCGCTCGCCGGTGTGGCTGTGGAGACGGCCATTGAGGCGGTTGTTTTCGCCGATGAAGTTGGCCACAAAGGTGTTCTTCGGTTCTTCATACAGGCTGCGCGGCGCGGCGATCTGCTGGATTTCGCCCTGGTGGAACACCGCCACACGGTCGGACATGGTCAAGGCTTCGCCCTGGTCATGGGTCACATACACCACGGTCACGCCGAGGCGCTGATGCAGGTGCTTGATTTCCATCTGCATGTGTTCGCGCAATTGCTTGTCGAGGGCACCCAGGGGTTCGTCCATCAGCACCAGTTGCGGTTCGAACACCAATGCGCGGGCCAGTGCCACCCGCTGTTGCTGGCCCCCCGACAGTTGCGCCGGGTAGCGCTGGGCGAAGGCGTCGAGCTGGACCATGCTCAGCACGCGCTTGACCCGCTCGCTGATGTCGGTCTTGCTCAAGCCACGCACGGACAGGGGAAACGCCAGGTTCTCGGCCACGGTCATGTGCGGGAACAATGCGTAGTTCTGGAACACCATGCCAATGTCGCGCTTGTGCGGCGGCACGTTATTGATCGAGCGTCCGGCCAGCTGGATTTCGCCGGCGGTGGGGGTTTCGAAGCCGGCCAGCATCATCAGGCTGGTGGTCTTGCCCGAACCGGACGGCCCGAGCAGGGTGAGGAACTCGCCCTTGCGAATCTCCAGGTTGAGGTCTTTGACGATCAGGTTTTCGCCATCGTAGCTTTTCTGCACGCCACGAAAGCTGACCAGCACATCATTTGTATCCGCCTCGCTCATACCCGCACCTTTGTGTTTTGGACCGCTGTGACACAAGCGTAGTCCAGGCGCGAGGCCCCGGAAATCGGGGGCCAGGAGAGAATCGCATCAGCCGGATGGAAGGTTCGGGGTAGGGATCGCCCTACCCGGATGACGGGCATGGGACAGTGCAGCGGCAAGCCCGTGTCGGGCGGCGCTTGCGAGGTGTCGTTAATGGATACGCCGCTACAGCAGCTTGTGTTCCATGGCGTATTTCACCAACTCGGCCAGGGAGGTGATATTGAGCTTTTGCATCAAGCGCGCCTTGTGGGTGCTGATGGTCTTGCTGCTCAGGGCCAACTGCAGGGCGATGTCGTTGACGTTGGCGCCTTGTGCCAGACGTTCGAACACCGAGAACTCGCGCTCCGACAGCAGCGAGTGCAAGGGGCGCGAATCCGTCAGGCCGACTTCGAAGACCATGCGGTCTGCCAGGTCCGGGTCGATATAGCGCCCGCCCGCCGCGACCTTGCGAATCGCCATCAACAGCAGTGCCGGGTCGCTGTCCTTGGTGGCATAGCCGGCCGCGCCGACCTTGAGGGCGCGAGCAGCCATTTGCGCCTCATCGTGCATGGACAACACCAGGATCGCCGGCGGGTTACTCAGCGCCCGGATACGCGCGATAGCCTCCAGGCCATTCACGCCGGGCATGGAGATATCCAGCAACACCACCTCGCACGGCACATGGCGCAGGGTCTCCAGCAATTGCTCGCCATTGCTCGCTTCGCCCACCACCAGCAGGTCCTTGGCCAGGCCGATCAATTGCTTGAGGCCTTCTCGGACAATGGTGTGGTCTTCGGCTACCAGTACGCGGATCACAGGGGTTTCCTCTTATTGTTGTCAGGCATCCAACGGCACCGTGACACTCAGGGTGGTGCCCTCCCCCAACTCGCTGACCAGGCTCAACTGCCCGCCCATGATCAGCACCCGTTCACGCATGCCGACCAGGCCGAACGACACCGCTCGCCCCTGCGCCTGCACGAAGCCGATTCCGTCATCGCTGATGGTCAGTCGCAGGTTCGGGCCATCTACGCCCAGCGTCAGCTCCACAGTATGCGCCTGGGCATGGCGCATCACATTGGTCAGCGCTTCCTGCAGGATGCGGAACAGACCGATGGCCTTGGCGTCGCTCAGTACCGGCGGGTTGTCCGGGACGCGTACCAGACAGGGAATCTGCGTGCGCGCTTCGAAACGGCGCGCCTGCCATTCGATGGCCGAGGCAATGCCGGCGTCGAGAATCGGCGGGCGCAGCGCGGTGGCGACATCACGGACCAGTTGGAAAAGCTGGGCGATCAGGCGCTTCATGCTGTTCAAGCGCTCGTTCAGGCCCGGGTCGAGTTGCGCATAGGCCAATTCACACATAGAGGTTTCCAGTTTGAGCACGGTGAGCATCTGCCCGAGTTCGTCGTGTACCTCGCGGGCGATACGCGCCTTTTCTTCTTCGCGCACCGTTTCCAGGTGGGCCGACAATTCGCGCAACTGTGCCTCGCTCTGCAGCAAGGCGGCCACATAACGGCGGCGCTCGGTGACGTCAGTCAGGTAAACCACCAGGTACTCGCCGTCGGCAAAGCGCAGAAAACTCAACGATACGTCCGCCGGCAGGATACTGCCGTCGGCGCGCAGGCAGTCGGTGGCGAAGGTCTGCGCGCCTTCCTCGCTGGCACGCCCACGCTTCCACAGATTGAGCCAGCGGTCCATGGTCAACGTCGGGTCGAAATCGATCAGCGGTCGCTCGATCAACGCGCCGGCGCCATAGCCGAGCATGGTTTCGGCGGCGCGATTGGCGTAACGCACGTGACTGTCCCAATTCACCCACAGGATGCCGACCGTACTTTGATCGATGGAAAACTGCGTCAGGCGCAAGGCTTCAGCGCCAGCGGCGCGGGCTGCACTTTCCTCCCGCGCCGCCAACAGGTCGTGCTCCAGGTGACGCTGTTGGCGGCGCTGCCAGAGCACCGCCGCGAGGCTGGCGAGCAGCATCAGCCCCAACAGCACGCTGAGGTTTTTCCACAAGCCCATGGCGTCCGATAAACGCGGGTACTGAGGTTGCAGCCAGCGGCTGTGCAATTGGTCGAGGTCGCGGGCGGGTATCGCCCGCAAGGCGCTTTGCATGATGCCGGCCAGCTGCGGCCATTCACGCCGCGTGGCCACCCGCAGCAACTGCGGCAAGCCGATATCGCCGACCACCGCCAGCCCGGCAAACTCCGCCTCGCCGGACAACCGCCCCAGTTGCGCCTCATCCACCACTGCATAGCGTGCCTGCCGACTCACCAGTAACTGCAGGGCCTGGCGCTCCATGGGCACGCCTTGCAGGTTAAGGTTGGGGTACGTACTGCGCAGGTAATCGGCCACCGTGCTGGGCATGCGCACCGCGATGCGCGATTGTGCGTCGAGCTTTTCCAGCTCCACCGCGCCGCCGCCTTCGCGAATACCGACGATATGCTGGGGCACACGCATATAAGGGTCGCTGAACAACCACAGGCGCAAGCCGGCCGGGGTTTGCTGCAGGCCCGGAGCGATATCCACCTCGCCATCGCGCACGGCGGCTTCCAACTGCTGCTGATCGGGAAAGTTGCGCCAGGTCAGCTCGATGCCAAGCGCCTTGGCCAGCCATTGCATCAACTCGACATTGGCCCCGGACAACCGCTGCAGCCGTCGGTCGTATTGCGCGTAAGGCGCCTGCAATACCAGGCCCACCCGCAGTTGCGGGTGCTGCGCCAGCCACGCACGCTGCTGCGCATTCAGTTGCGCCTGGGGCACGACGGGAGCAGGCGCGGCGTTGCCCATCAAGGCAACACACAGACAGCCGATAACCAGCAGCAAGCGAAAACCCATGATCCACGTCTCACATCACTGACAAATACCGATCAACCCATTAGGCTGCTGGAATCACTTCTGGCCGGGATTTAACGATGCCACCTCGAAACCGTTCGGCACTGCCAGCATTGTGCCTGTCGCTGCTATTTACCAGCGCCTTTTCTGTTCAAGCCGCCGATGCGCCAGCAGCCGTCGCGGAAAAACCCGCCGAGCGCCAGCCCTTGCCCGAGCGCAGCGAGGCAGAAGCGCGCGCGCTCGAACGTCAGGTTGCGCAACAGGAACAACAACAATTGCAGGCCGGCAGCGAGTCGTTCCTGGCCCTGTGGAAGCCCGCCAACGGAGCCGACCCCCAAGGTGTGGTGATTATCGTGCCAGGCGCCGGCGAAAATGCCGACTGGCCGCAAGCAATCGGCCCGTTGCGCCGTAAACTGCCAGACGCTGCCTGGGGCACCCTCAGCCTGTCATTGCCGGACGTCAACCTGGACACCTTGCCGCCACGCGTCATCGAGCCGCCCAAAGCGGCGGTCGATACCAGCAGCAAGGACGGCAGCACGGTCGCCAAACCCGTCGAACAGGCTGCCAGTGCGGAAGCCGAAGGCACTGACCCGGCGGTGGTACCGGGCGCGGATGAACAGGACAAGACCGACGCCAAACGTATCTTCGACCGCATCGACGCTGCCGTCGCCTTCGCCCAGACCCAGGGCGCTCGCAGTGTGGCACTGCTCGGTCACGGCACCGGTGCATGGTGGGCTGCGCGCTACCTGAGCGAGAAACAACCCGCCCAGGTGCAGAAACTGGTGATGGTGGCCGGGAAGACACCCGCCGCTCGTCAACCGGACCTGCAGCAGTTGGCGCCGGCGTTGAAAGTGCCTACCGCGGATGTGTTCTACCAGGACGGCGCCCAGGACGGCAAAAATGCACTGGCCCGTATGCAGGCGGCCAAACGCGGCAAGAATGACGGCTACAAGCCGGTGCAACTCCACGCCCTGCCCGGCAACGATGCCGCCGAGCAGGAGCAGTTGTACCGCAGAGTTCGCGGCTGGTTGAGCCCGCAGGGCAGCGAAGGCTGATCACAGTTTCGCAAATGCCACAAAACCAATGTGGGAGGGGGCTTGCCCCCGATAGCGGTGTATCAGCTGCCACACGTGCTGACTGACACTCCGCCATCGGGGGCAAGCCCCCTCCCACATTTGATCGGCGTTCTCAGGCTGGCACTATCAACGAAAGTCCCGCCGCTCGCGAATCAATGCGTAAGCGTTATGCAACTCACGGGTACGCTCGGTCGCCTCGCGCACTTGTGCGGGGCTGGCGCCACTGCCGGCGATCTTGTCCGGGTGGTGGCGGCTGAGCAAGCGGCGATAGGCGTGCTTGATCACCGAGGGCTCAGCGGTGGCCGTCACTCCCAGAATCCGCAGCGCTTCCTGATAAGCCCCGCCACGATTGGCCAGCGGCTTGCGCGCCGGCGCGTAATCGGAAGCCAACGCGCGGATTTGCTGCGGCGTCCAGCCCAGCCATTTGCCCCACAACTGGATCAGCTCACGCTCGGTATCATCCGCCCGGCCATCGGCCCAGGCCATGCGCCAACAGGCACGTAGAACCCCCTCGGCGGCATGGGGTTGCGCCTTGAGCACGCGCAGATAACGGCGGACACGGTCAGTGCCGGACTTGCCGCGATTGAAGGCCATGATGGCTCGGCGCTGGGCCGGCTCGGTCATGTCCAGCGCGCGCATTTCCTGGCGCGCCTGCTGGATATGCCCGTCCACAATGCGCCCATTGCTTTTGGCCAGACGCCCCAGCAGCACGAACAACAATTCGTCGTTGCGCAACGCGGGGCGCCCGCCAAGGCGTTCGCGTAACTGCGCCCAGCTGTGCAATTGCAGGCGCCGGTCCAGCGCCTGCCCCAGCAATGCACCCAACAAAGCCCCCGGGATGCTGGCAATCGCAAAGCCAGCCCCGGCGCCGATCAGCGTCCCTGGCCACAACATCCTATCGTCCTGCTGTCAGCAAGGTTTCGACCTGCGCCAGACGTTCAAGCGTTCCGACATCCACCCAGCGTCCCTTCATGTGTTCACCCGTTACCCGACCTTTGGTCATCGCCGCACGCAACAACGGCGCAAGCTTGAAGGCACCCGCACTGCAACCCGCGAACAATTGAGGGTCAAGCACAGAAATGCCACTGAAGGTCAGGTTATCGGCACCGGGCGCCGCATCATGAAGCACGCCGTCGCTCAGGTGGAAGTCACCGCCGGACGGATGATGCGCCGGGTTGTCGACCATCACCAGATGGGCCAGGCCCTGGAGCGGTCGCTTCAATTGGCTGAAGTCGTAATCGGTCCAGATATCGCCGTTGACCACCAGGAACGGCTCGTCCCCCAGCAACGCCAGCGCCTGGAAAATTCCGCCGCCGGTTTCCAGCGGCTCGCCTTCGGCTGAATAACGGATACGCACGCCGAACTGGGCACCGTCCCCCAGATAGCTTTCGATCTGCTGACCGAGCCAGGCATGGTTGATCACGATCTCGGTGAAGCCGGCCTTGGCCAGCGCTTCAAGGTGATACTCGATCAGCCGTTTGCCGCCTGCCTGCACCAGCGGCTTGGGCGTATGCAGCGTCAGCGGGCGCATGCGCTCGCCCTTGCCGGCCGCCAGGATCATCGCCTTCATACGCAAGCCTCGGCCGGTTGGCGCAGGCTGCCGAGCAGTTCGCCCAGGTCGCTCAACTCAGGTCGGTCGGCGAGCACCGCTTCTATATAGGCAAAGAAGCGCGGCACGTCCGCCAGATAGCGCGGCTTGCCATCCCGGTGACAGATCCGCGCGAAGATACCGATGACCTTGAGGTGACGTTGCACGCCCATCAGGTCGCTGGCGCGCAGGAAGTCTTCAAAATCATCCTGCACGGGGATGCCCAACTGCCCGGCGCGTTCCCAATAGCCGCGCTGCCACGCGCGCACGCGGGCCTGGGGCCAGCTGAGGAAGGCGTCCTTGAACAGGCAGGTAATGTCATAGGTCACCGGGCCATAGACCGCATCCTGGAAATCCAGCACCCCAGGGCTGGGCTCACTGATCATCAGGTTGCGCGGCATATAGTCGCGGTGCACCAGCACGTTGGGCTGGGCCAGGGCGCTTTCGATCAACCGTTCACTGACCCGCTGCCAGAGGGCCTGCTGCCGGGTATCAAGCTCTATACCCAGGTGCCGGCGTACGTACCATTCAGGGAACAACTCGAGCTCGCGACGCAACAAGGCGACGTCATAGCTGGGCAGCGGCGCGTCCATCGGCAACTGCTGAAACGCCAGCAACGCATCGATGGCGTCGGCGAACAATTGATCGGCGTTTTGCTCGTCAATCACGTCCAGGTAGGTTTTTCGGCCCAGGTCATTGAGCAAAAGAAAGCCACGGGGCAAATCTTCTGCATAAATTTTTGGCACATTAATTCCCGATTTCGCGAGCAAATGCGCGATATCGACGAAAGGTTTGCAGTTTTCCTGGGGCGGTGGCGCGTCCATCACGACGAATGTATGCGCCCCGCCCTCCCACCGGAAGTAACGCCTGAAACTCGCGTCACTGCTGGCCGCGGTCAATGTGGCCGGGGGTACGGCGCCCCAGTCCTGAGCGTTGAAGAGAATTGGCAACTGCTCATCCAGCCAGACTTCCAGCTGTTGTAAACGTAGATCGTGCTCGGGCATTACAAGGGTCTCCGACGGCGCTAGCCGTCAAGCGGGGCATGCTTTATTATCACGCATCTTTTTCAGACCATCGAGAGGCGTGCGGCCCAAACCGCGGGCAGATGGCACGCAGGAAGCCCGGACTAATAAGATGGCATTGAAATCCCCCGCGTTTCGTAGAAAATTTCCGTTGCTGGTAACCGGCAGTCTGCTGGCCTTGCAACCTTTCGCCACCTCATTCGTGGTCGCCGCGGAACAGTATGACTGCTCAGTCTCTGCTTCGGGTGCCTGGGATTGCGCGCCGAAGACGGCCGCCGCCCCATTGCCACCGCGCCCGGTGCATGACGGTTCTGCCGTCAGCTCGGCCAACAGCACGCCGCAGGGCGAAGCTGGCGGCAGCGTCGACGCCGAGCCCAAGACCATGCTGGTCACCGAAGCCAAGGGCCGTGGGCTGCGTTCGCGCAGCAAAGACTACAGCCACCTGGACTGGGTGCCTCGCGAGAAACTGACCGCAGCACAGCTGGCCGAAACCGGCCCTTACTGCGGCGGCTCCTACATCGAGCCGACGCGTCCTGGCATGAACGACAAGACGAACAAGAGCGATGCGCCGACTTTCATCGGTGCCAAGGCCTCTCGTTACGAGCAGGAACAGCAGGTTGCCACACTGGCCGGTGACGTCGTCATGCGCCAGGGCAGCATGCAGCTGGAGTCCGACGAAGCCAGCCTGTACCAGGCCGAGAACCGTGGCGAGCTGAACGGCAACGTGCGCCTGCGTGACAACGGCGCGCTGATCGTGGGCGACCGTGCCCAGGTCCAGCTCGATACCGGCGCGGCCCAGATCGACAACGCCGAGTACGTGATGCACAAGTCGCGTATCCGCGGTAACGCGCTGTACGCCAAGCGTGCCGAGAATGCGATCATCCGTCTCAAGGACGGTACGTACACCACCTGCGAGCCGGACAGCAACGCCTGGCAGCTCAAGGGCAACAACATCACGTTGAACCCGGCCACCGGTTTCGGTACCGCCACCAACGCGACGTTGCGGGTCAAGAACATCCCGATCCTGTACACCCCTTACATCTACTTCCCGATTGACGACCGCCGTCAATCAGGCTTCCTGCCGCCGAGCTTCAGCACCGGCAGTGAAACTGGCTTTACCCTCGTGACGCCGTACTACTTCAACCTGGCACCGAACTACGACGCCACGTTGTACCCGCAATACATGACCAAGCGCGGCCTGTTGATGGAAGGCGAATTCCGCTACCTCACCAAGTCCAGCGAAGGCCAGTTCGGCGGAGCGTACCTGAACGACGATAACGACGAGCGCAAGAACCAGACCGATTACGAAAAAACCCGCTACATGCTCAACTGGCAGCACAGGGGCGGGTTGGATTCGCGCCTGACGTCCCAGGTGGACTACACCAAGATCAGCGACCCTTATTACTTCCAGGATCTGAAGTCGTTCGAGGAAGGTGTAGAGAACCAGGAC
The DNA here is from genome assembly GCF_900004865.1 of Pseudomonas sp. 37 R 15. Taxonomy (NCBI): domain Bacteria; kingdom Pseudomonadati; phylum Pseudomonadota; class Gammaproteobacteria; order Pseudomonadales; family Pseudomonadaceae; genus Pseudomonas; species Pseudomonas sp. 37 R 15. The sequence goes on from NZ_CVTV01000034.1 coordinate 34,423, forward strand.
TTCCTGAACCAGCAGGGTTCCCTGACGTATCGCGGCGACTCTTATCAGGCTCGCTTGAATGTCCAAGCGTACCAACTGTCCACAATCTCTCAGATCACGCCGTATGACCGGTTGCCGCAGCTCACGCTGAACGGCCAACTGCCGTTTCATCCGGGCGGCTTGAACTTCAGTTATGAAACCGAAGCCGTACGCTTTGATCGTGACTTGCAGAGCGGTACGTTCACCGACGAAAACGGCTTGGTTTCACCTCGCCTGGATAGCAACGTACTGGGTCTTACCCGCGCCAACGGTACTCGTCTGAACGTCGCGCCAGCCGTCGAATACCCGATGAACTGGACCTACGGCTTTATCACGCCGAAGCTCAAGTACGTCTACACCAAGTACGATCTTGACCTGGATGGTACAGGCAAGAGCCAAATGGCCCTTGCCGGTCAAACTTTCAAGAGCTCCCAGGACCGCGCAATACCTGTTGCCAGCGTAGACAGCGGCCTGTACTTCGACCGCAGAACCAATTTGTTCGGCAAGGACTTCAACCAGACCCTCGAACCGCGAGCCTACTACCTCTACGTACCAAACAAGGACCAGAGCGATATTCCGGTGTTTGATACTAGCGAATACTCGTTCAGCTATTCCTCATTGTTCCGCGACAACCGCTTCAGCGGTTCCGACCGGATCGGTGACGAGAACAAGCTGTCCCTGGGCGTAACCAGCCGCTGGATCGAAGATAACGGTTTTGAGCGCCAACGTGTTTCGGTAGGTCAGGCCGTGTACTTCAAGGACCGTGAGGTTCAACTGCCAGGCGTATTGGCCGCCGATCGTGATGACGCGCGTACCGACGTATCGCCGATCGCGCTGGAATACGAATTCCACTTCAACCGCGACTGGCGCGCCACAGCCGACTACAACTGGGATCCCGAGAGCCACTCTCCACGGTCCGGCAGCGCGATGTTCCACTACCAGCCGGAGAACGACCCGAACAAGGTTATCAACCTCGGTTATCGCTATCGCAACGACCAGGTCGTCTATAACCAGCTGACCAACAAATGGCAGTTCGGTGGCGACTACGGCAGGCCAGGCGAAGAGAACTACGTGAAGGATTACTACAAAATCCAGCAACACGACTTCTCGATGATGTGGCCGATCATTCCACAGTGGAACCTGATCACCCGCTGGCAGTATGACTATGCACGCAACCGTACCCTGGAAGCCTTTGGTGGTTTCGAGTACGACAACTGCTGCTGGAAACTGCGTGTGATCAACCGTTATTGGGTTTCCAACGACGAATATACCCAGATCGCCCCCCTTAACGAAAAGGGTGACCACGGGCTCTTCTTCCAGATCGTCCTTAAAGGACTCGGCGGCCTGACCGGCGCCAAGGTAGAGAGCTTCCTCGACAAAGGCATTGAAGGTTATCGTGAACGTGAAGACAAAGCTTTCTGAGTGTTTGCGCCCGCTAGTGCTGGGCGCGCTGTTCCTGGGTGCCGCCTCGGCGCATGCCGCGGTGCAACAGCTGGATAAAGTCGCAGCCATCGTCGATAACGACGTGATCATGCAGAGCCAGCTGGACCAACGGGTCAAGGAAGTTCAGCAAACCATCGCCAAGCGTGGCGGTGGGGTACCGCCGACCAGCGTCCTGGAACCCCAGGTGCTGGAACGCCTGATCGTCGAAAACCTGCAACTGCAGATCGGCGAACGCTCCGGCATCCGTATTTCGGACGAAGAGCTGAACCAGGCCGTCGGTACCATCGCTCAACGTAACAACATGAGCATCGATCAGTTCCGCGCAGCCCTGGCGCACGATGGCCTGTCCTATGAGGACGCGCGTGACCAGATCAAGCGGGAAATGATCATCAGCCGCGTACGCCAACGCCGCGTAGCGGAGCGGGTTCAGGTGTCGGAGCAGGAAGTGAAGAACTTCCTGGCCTCGGACCTGGGCAAGATGCAACTCTCCGAAGAGCTGCACCTGGCCAATATCCTGATCCCGACGCCAGACAGTGCCAACGCCGAGCAGCTCAATGCCGCTGCGGCCAAAACCCAGGCGATCTACGACCGCCTCAAGGCGGGCGCTGATTTCGCGCAGATGGCGATTGCCCAGTCCGGCAGCGACAACGCGCTCGACGGTGGTGACATGGGCTGGCGTAAAGCCGCGCAACTGCCACCGCCGTTCGACCGTGAGCTGAGTGCCATGAACGTGGGTGACATCACCCAACCGGCGCGTACCCCAGGCGGTTTTATCATCCTCAAGCTGCTCGGCAAGCGCGGCGGCGAGACCTCGCTGAAAGACGAAGTACACGTTCGTCACATCCTGGTCAAACCGAGCGAAATCCGCACCGAGGCACAAACCAAGGAGCTGGCCCAGAAGATCTATGACCGCATCGAAAGCGGTGAAGACTTCGCCACCCTGGCCAAGAGTTTCTCGGAAGACCCAGGCTCGGCCCTCAACGGCGGCGACCTGAACTGGATCGACCCGAAAGCCCTGGTGCCCGAGTTCCAGCAAGTGATGGCCGATACGCCGCAAGGCGTGCTGTCCAAGCCGTTCAAGACCCAATACGGCTGGCATGTACTGGAAGTCCTTGGCCGTCGCGCCACCGACAACACCAACCAGGCCCGCGAACAGCAAGCCCTGACCGTACTGCGCAACCGCAAGTACGACGAAGAGCTGCAAACCTGGTTGCGTCAGATCCGTGACGAAGCCTACGTAGAAAACAAGCTGCCAGGCGCCGAGCAAACAGGCACCGACCAGGCAGCCCAGTGAAACCCCAGCGTTTCGCGGTAACACCCGGCGAGCCGGCCGGCATTGGTCCAGACCTGTGCCTGCTGCTCGCCTCGCAACCCCAGCCACATCCCCTGATTGCCATTACCAGCCGCGACCTGCTCCTTGAGCGGGCCGCGCAACTGGGTGTGGCCGTCAACCTGCTGAGCGTCGCACCGGACAATTGGCCCGACCTGCCGGCGCCAGCGGGCAGCCTGTACGTGTGGGACACCCCTTTGCACGCCAGGGTCGTCGCCGGACAACTGGACAAGGCCAATGCCGCCTTTGTCCTGGAAACCCTGACCCGTGCCGGGCAAGGCTGCATCGACGGCGACTTCGCCGGCATGATCACCGCGCCCGTCCATAAAGGCGTGATCAATGAATCCGGCATCGCCTTCTCCGGCCATACCGAATTCCTTGCCGAACTCACCCAGACCGAACAAGTCGTGATGATGCTGGCCACCCGTGGCCTTCGCGTCGCGCTGGTTACCACCCATCTGCCGCTGCGCGATATCGCCGACGCCATCACCGCCGAGCGCATCGAACGCGTCACGCGCATCTTGCACGCCGACCTGCAACAAAAATTCGGCATTGCCCAACCGCGCATCCTGGTCTGTGGGCTCAACCCCCACGCCGGTGAAGGCGGCCATTTGGGCCATGAAGAAATCGACATCATTGAACCGACATTAGAGCGCCTGCGCCAAGAAGGCATGGACCTGCGCGGCCCATTGCCTGCAGACACTCTGTTTACCCCCAAATATCTGGAGCACTGCGACGCAGTGCTGGCGATGTACCATGACCAGGGGCTGCCCGTGCTGAAATACAAAGGCTTCGGCGCCGCAGTCAACGTGACACTGGGCCTGCCGATCATCCGCACCTCCGTCGACCATGGCACTGCCCTGGACCTGGCAGGCAGCGGCAAGATCGATACCGGCAGCCTGCACGTGGCCCTGGAAACCGCCTATCAGATGGCCGAGACCCGTATATGACCGAGCATTACCAACACCGGGCGCGCAAGCGCTTCGGGCAAAACTTCCTGCACGACGCTGGCGTGATCGACCGCATCCTGCGCTCCATCCATGCCAAGCCAGAAGACCGCCTGCTGGAAATCGGCCCGGGCCAGGGCGCACTGACCCAAGGCCTGCTGGCCAGTGGCGGTCAACTGGATGTGGTGGAGCTGGACAAGGACCTGATCCCGATCCTCAATCAGCAATTTGCCGACAAGCCCAACTTCAACCTGCATCAGGGCGATGCGCTGAAGTTCGACTTCAACACCCTCAACGCCGCGCCCAACAGCCTGCGCGTTGTCGGTAACCTGCCGTACAACATCTCCACCCCGCTGATATTCCACCTGCTGAACAACGCCGGGATCATCCGCGACATGCACTTCATGCTGCAAAAAGAAGTGGTGGAACGCCTGGCCGCAGGCCCAGGGGGTGGCGATTGGGGCCGCCTGTCGATCATGGTTCAGTACCACTGCCGCGTCGAACACCTGTTCAACGTCGGCCCGGGTGCGTTCAACCCGCCGCCGAAGGTCGACTCGGCCATCGTGCGCCTGGTGCCGCATGCGGTACTGCCGCACCCGGCCAAGGACCACAAACTGCTGGAGCGCGTCGTGCGCGAAGCGTTCAACCAACGCCGCAAGACCCTGCGCAACACGCTCAAGGCGCTGTTGAGCAATGCCGAGATCGAAGCTGCCGGCGTCGATGGCAGCCTGCGTCCCGAGCAACTGGACCTGGCCGCATTCGTGCGCCTGGCCGACCAGTTGGCTATCCAGCCTGCGCCAGTAGCAGACCAGGTGTAAGCACACATGTGGGAGGGGGCTTGCCCCCGATTGCGGTAGACCAGTCAATATATTCAGCGACTGGTACACCGCTATCGGGAGCAAGCCCCCTCCCACCTGTGAACCGCGTCATACCCGATAGCATGTCTGGCCTAGTGCCCTGCTCTTGGCCTAGACTGATCCGCATCTGCTGTCCTCCGCTTTTGCTTTTAAGGCCTCTTGCATGTCCGATCCTCGCTACCAGATCGACGTCAGCGTCGTCACCCGCTTCCTGGCGGACCAATCGCAACCTGAACTCAACCGCTTTGCCTTTGCCTACACCATCACGGTGAAAAACAACGGGCTGGTGCCGGCCAAGTTGCTGTCACGCCACTGGGTGATCACCGACGGTGATGGTCAGGTTGAAGAAGTACGCGGCGCGGGCGTTGTCGGCCAGCAACCGGTGATCGACATCGGCGCCAGCCATACCTACAGCAGCGGCACGGTGATGACCTCCAAGGTTGGCACCATGCAGGGCTCGTATCAGATGAAAGCCACCGACGGCCATTTGTTCGACGCCACCATCAAGCCCTTCCGCCTCGCGGTGCCCGGAGCCCTGCACTGATGGCGACATACGCGGTCGGTGACCTGCAAGGGTGCCTGGAGCCCCTCAAGTGCCTGCTTGAACGGGTTGCCTTCAACCCCGCGAACGATCGCCTGTGGCTGGTCGGCGATCTGGTCAATCGTGGCCCGCAGTCGCTGGAAACCCTGCGCTACCTCTATAACCTGCGCGATTCGCTGGTCTGCGTGCTGGGCAACCATGACCTGCACCTGCTCGCGGCCGGCCAGAACATCGAGCGCCTGAAAAAAGGCGACACCCTGCGCGAAATCCTCGAAGCACCGGACCGGGCGCAGTTGCTCGAATGGTTGCGCCGACAAAAGCTCATGCACTACGACGAGGCCCGCAACATCGCCTTGGTCCACGCCGGCATCCCACCGCAATGGACCTTGAAGAAAGCCCTCAAGTGCGCCGCCGAAGTCGAAAGCGCCCTGGCCGATGACAACCTGTACACCGCCTATCTCGACGGCATGTATGGCAACGAGCCAGTGAAGTGGGACAACGCGCTCACCGGCGTCGCCCGCCTGAGAGTGATCACCAATTATTTCACGCGCATGCGTTTCTGCACGGCGCTGGGCAAACTGGACCTCAAGAGCAAGGAAGGCGCCGACACCGCCCTGCCCGGCTACGGGCCCTGGTTCGCCCACAAGGAACGCAAGACCCGAGACACCAAGATCATCTTCGGTCACTGGGCCGCACTTGAAGGCAAATGTGAAGAACCCGGCGTGTTCGCCCTCGACACCGGCTGCGTGTGGGGCGGCGCCATGACCCTGATGAACATCGACACCGGCGAGCGTATCAGTTGCCAGTGTGAATCCCCTGCACCCACCCTACAGACGACCGCCGCCAAGCCCTAGGAGCCCGCCATGAGCGAATTCAAACGTATCCCTCCCGAACAAGCCCAGGCCTTGCGCGAGCAAGGCGCCGTGGTTGTCGATATCCGTGACCAGCCGACTTACGCCGCAGCCCACATTGCCGGCGCCCAGCATCTGGACAACGTCAACATCGCGGACTTTATCCGCGCCGCCGACCTCGACGCGCCAGTGATCGTGGCGTGCTATCACGGCAACTCCAGCCAAAGCGCCGCAGCCTATCTGATCAGCCAAGGCTTCTCCGACGTTTATAGCCTGGATGGCGGCTTTGAGCTGTGGCGTGCGACCTATCCTGCGGAAATTTCTTCAGGCGATTCGCAATAATTTTTTTCACACCCCGCTACCCCGCGTGACGCTTGGGCTTGCGCCGCTTCTGACGAACGGCGCAGCCAAACTAATTACGTATCGCGCCTTGACCTCCCCGATTCCGAACTATCCTTAAGCGCAGGCCATCCAAATCAGGGGAGAGCCGGTACACCGGCGCGCGGGTCATCGGTAACGTTTCAGGGTGTTCTGGGGGGAAAACAGCCATTGGGGAACACCAATGGCTGCCAGCATCGACTGATTGATCCGGCGTCGGCTCCACGTATCGAGCGAGGTGACGACGTCATGAGTATCTTTAGCCACTTCCAACAACGTTTCGAGTCCACGCAGCAGGAAGAACTCACGCTTCAAGAGTATCTCGAGCTGTGCAAACGGGACCGCAGCACCTATGCATCTGCCGCCGAACGCCTGCTACTGGCGATTGGCGAGCCGCAGTTGGTGGACACCTCGAACAATTCGCGCCTGTCGCGAATATTCTCCAACAAGGTGATCCGGCGCTACCCGGCCTTTGAAGACTTCCATGGCATGGAAGAATGCATCGACCAGATCGTCTCCTACTTCCGCCATGCCGCCCAGGGTCTGGAAGAGAAGAAACAGATTCTCTACCTGCTCGGCCCCGTTGGCGGCGGCAAGTCGTCCCTGGCTGAAAAACTCAAACAGCTGATCGAAAAAGTGCCCTTCTACGCGATCAAGGGCTCACCGGTGTTCGAGTCGCCCCTGGGCCTGTTCAACGCCACCGAAGACGGTGCGATCCTCGAAGAAGACTTCGGCATCCCACGGCGCTACCTCAATACCATCATGTCGCCCTGGGCCACCAAACGTCTGTCCGAGTTCGGCGGCGATATCAGCCAGTTCCGCGTGGTCAAACTTTATCCGTCGATCCTCAACCAGATCGGCGTCGCCAAGACCGAGCCGGGCGACGAGAACAACCAGGACATATCGGCGCTGGTGGGCAAGGTCGATATCCGCAAACTCGAAGAATTCCCGCAGAACGACGCCGACGCCTACAGCTACTCGGGCGCGCTGTGCCGGGCCAACCAGGGCCTGATGGAGTTCGTGGAGATGTTCAAGGCGCCGATCAAGGTGCTGCACCCGCTGCTCACGGCCACCCAGGAAGGTAACTACAACAGTACCGAAGGCCTGGGCGCGATTCCGTTCACCGGCATCCTGCTGGCGCACTCCAACGAATCGGAATGGCACACCTTCCGCAACAACAAGAACAACGAAGCCTTCATCGACCGTATCTACATCGTCAAGGTGCCGTACTGCCTGCGGGTCAGCGATGAAATCAAGATCTACGACAAATTGCTGTTCAACAGCTCACTGGCCAAGGCCCATTGCGCACCCGACACCCTGAAGATGCTCGCCCAGTTCACCGTGCTGTCGCGCCTCAAGGAGCCGGAGAACTCGAATATCTACTCGAAAATGCGCGTGTACGATGGTGAAAACCTCAAGGACACCGACCCCAAGGCCAAATCGATCCAGGAATACCGTGACACGGCGGGCGTCGATGAAGGCATGAACGGGCTGTCGACGCGCTTCGCGTTCAAGATCCTCTCCAAAGTCTTCAACTTTGACCCCCACGAGATCGCCGCCAACCCGGTGCACCTGCTCTACGTGCTGGAGCAGCAGATCGAGCAGGAACAGTTCCAGGCCGAAACCCGCGAGCGCTATCTGCGCTTCCTCAAGGAATACCTGGCGCCGCGCTATATCGAATTCATCGGCAAGGAAATCCAGACCGCCTACCTGGAGTCCTACAGCGAATACGGCCAGAACATCTTCGACCGCTACGTGCTGTACGCCGACTTCTGGATTCAGGACCAGGAATACCGCGATCCCGAAACCGGCGAGATCCTCAACCGCGTGGCGCTCAACGAAGAGCTGGAGAAGATCGAAAAACCTGCCGGCATCAGCAATCCGAAGGATTTCCGCAACGAAATCGTCAACTTCGTGCTACGCGCCCGCGCCAACAATAACGGCAAGAACCCAACCTGGCTCAGCTACGAGAAACTGCGGGTGGTGATCGAGAAGAAAATGTTCTCCAACACCGAGGATCTACTGCCGGTTATCAGCTTCAACGCCAAGGCGAGCAAAGAGGACCAGCAAAAACACAACGACTTTGTCACACGGATGGTCGAGCGCGGCTACACCGACAAACAGGTACGCCTTCTTTCGGAATGGTACCTACGGGTCCGGAAATCGCAATGAAGTAGCTGCAAGCTTTTAGCTACAAGCTGCAAGTAAAAGCCGATCCGCTTTTACTTGTCGCTTGCAGCTTACAACTTGAAGCTCCCCGGAGGGGCCCATGAGCTATGTGATCGACCGACGCCTCAATGGCAAGAACAAGAGCACGGTAAACCGCCAGCGTTTCCTGCGGCGTTACCGTGACCACATCAAAAAAGCGGTTGAAGAGGCCGTCAGCCGGCGCTCCATCACCGACATGGAGCATGGCGAACAAATCAGCATTCCCGGACGCGACATCGACGAACCTGTGCTGCACCACGGCCGGGGCGGCAAGCAGACGGTTGTGCATCCCGGCAACAAGGAATTCACCACGGGTGAACACATTGCACGCCCTCAAGGAGGCGGTGGAGGCAAGGGCGCGGGCAAGGCCGGTAATTCCGGCGAAGGCATGGACGAGTTCGTGTTCCAGATCACCCAGGAGGAGTTCCTGGAATTCATGTTCGAGGACCTGGAGCTGCCCAACCTGGTCAAACGCAACCTGACCGGTACCGACACCTTCAAAACCGTACGTGCCGGTATCAGCAACGAGGGCAACCCGTCCCGTATCAACATCATCCGCACCCTGCGCTCAGCCCACGCCCGACGTATCGCCCTGTCAGGCAGCAGCCGTGCAAAACTCAAGCATGCCAAGGAAGAGTTGGCGCGCTTGAAGCGTGAAGAACCGGATAACTTCGGTGATATCCAGGAAATAGAGGCCGAAATCGAAAAACTCAGTGCACGCATTCACCGTGTGCCGTTTCTTGATACCTTCGATTTGAAATACAACCTGCTGGTCAAGCACCCCAACCCCAGCTCCAAGGCCGTGATGTTCTGCCTGATGGACGTGTCCGGTTCCATGACCCAGGCCACCAAGGACATCGCCAAGCGTTTCTTTATCCTGCTGTACCTGTTCCTGAAACGAAACTACGACAAGATCGACGTGGTGTTCATCCGCCATCACACCAGCGCCCGGGAAGTGGACGAAGAGGAATTCTTCTACTCGCGCGAAACCGGCGGCACTATCGTCTCCAGCGCACTGAAACTGATGCAGGAAATCATGGCCGAACGCTACCCGGCCAATGAGTGGAACATCTATGCGGCCCAAGCGTCCGACGGTGACAACTGGAACGACGATTCGCCGATCTGCCGGGATATCCTGATCAACCAGATCATGCCTTTCGTGCAGTACTACACCTACGTCGAAATTACCCCCCGTGAGCACCAGGCGCTGTGGTTCGAATACGAGCGCATCGGTGAAGCCTTTGCCGACACGTTCGCCCAGCAGCAATTGGTCTCGGCCGGCGATATCTACCCGGTCTTCCGTGAACTCTTCCAGCGCAGGTTAGTGACATGACCGCCAAAAAAGAGCATAAGCGCCAACCTATCTCCACTGGGTCCGAGTGGACCTTTGAACTGATCCAGGCCTATGACCGGGAAATCAGCCGCATCGCGGCGGGTTACGCGCTGGACACCTACCCCAACCAGATCGAAGTGATTACCGCCGAACAGATGATGGATGCCTACGCCTCCGTCGGCATGCCGCTGGGATATCACCATTGGTCCTATGGCAAACACTTTCTCAGCACCGAAAAGTCCTACACTCGCGGCCAGATGGGCCTGGCCTACGAGATCGTGATCAACTCCGACCCGTGCATCGCCTACCTGATGGAAGAAAACACCATCTGCATGCAGGCGCTGGTGGTGGCCCACGCGTGCTACGGGCATAACAGCTTTTTCAAGGGCAACTACCTGTTCCGCACCTGGACCGATGCCAGTTCGATCATCGATTACCTGGTGTTCGCCAAGCAGTACATCATGCAATGCGAGGAGCGCCACGGCATCGACGCGGTAGAGGACTTGCTCGACTCCTGCCACGCCCTGATGAACTACGGCGTCGACCGTTACAAACGCCCCTATCCGATTTCGGCAGAAGAAGAACGTCTGCGCCAGCAGGAGCGTGAGGAACACCTGCAGAAGCAGATCAACGATCTGTGGCGCACCATTCCAAAGCGTGCCGGCAAAAACAGCGACAAGGACAATGCACGCTTCCCCGCCGAACCTCAGGAAAACATCCTGTATTTTCTGGAAAAACACGCCCCGTTGCTGGAACCATGGCAGCGGGAAATCGTGCGCATCGTGCGCAAGATCGCCCAGTACTTTTATCCACAGCGCCAGACTCAGGTGATGAACGAGGGCTGGGCGACGTTCTGGCATTACACGCTGATGAACGACCTGTACGACGAAGGCCTGGTCACCGACGGATTCATGATGGAGTTCCTCACGTCCCACACCAGCGTGGTGTTCCAGCCCGGGTTCGATAGCCCGTATTACAACGGCATCAACCCTTACGCACTGGGCTTTGCGATGTACCGCGACATCCGGCGCATGTGCGAGCACCCCACCGAGGAGGACCGTCGCTGGTTCCCGGAAATCGCCGGCAGTGACTGGCTCTCCACCATCAAGTTCGCCATGAGCAGTTTCAAGGACGAGAGCTTCATCCTGCAGTACCTGTCCCCCCAGGTCATTCGCGATCTGAAGCTGTTCAGCATCATGGACGACGACCTCAAGGAGGACCTGGTAGTCCCGGCAATCCATGACGAGCCTGGCTATCGGACTATCCGCGAGACCCTGGCGGCGCAGTACAACCTGGGCAATCGCGAGCCCAACGTGCAGATCTACAGCATCGACGTGCGGGGGGATCGCTCGCTGACCTTGCGTCACCAGCAGCACGACCGTAAACCCCTGGGCGAATCCACCGAGGAAGTGCTCAAGCATCTGCACCGGCTATGGGGCTTCGATATCCACCTGGAAACCCTGCAGGGCGACCAGGTGATGAAAACCCATCATGTCCCACCGCGCAGCGATCACAACGACAACGACTACGGCCGCCTGGACCTGGCCGTCGTGCATCTCTGAAACGGTAAAGCCTCCATTGGCCAGGCACAGGCGGTATCCTGTGCCGCTAATGGAGGCTTTTTCATGAAAATCTACAAAGTCGGCGGCGCGGTGCGTGATCGCCTGCTGGGCATCAAGGTCACCGACATCGACCGCGTCGTCGTCGGCGCCACCACCGAAGAGATGCTGGCCAAAGGCTTCAAGCCGGTCGGCGCTGACTTCCCCGTGTTCCTGGACCCGAAAAACGGCGATGAATACGCCCTGGCCCGCACCGAACGGAAAAGTGGCAGGGGTTACGGCGGCTTCGTGTTTCACGCCAGCCCCGAGGTCACGCTGGAAGAAGACCTGATTCGTCGCGACCTGACCATCAATGCCATGGCGGAAGACGATGACGGCAATCTGACCGACCCCTACCACGGCCAACGCGATTTGGACGCGCGGACTTTACGTCACGTATCGCCCGCTTTCGCCGAAGATCCGTTGCGAGTCCTGCGCGTTGCGCGCTTCGCCGCGCGTTATGCGCACCTGGGATTCACTGTGGCTGCGCCAACGCTTGCGCTGATGCGTCAGCTCAGCGAATCCGGCGAACTGGATGCGCTGACCCCGGAGCGCAGCTGGAAAGAAATTTCCCGGGCATTGATGGAAGATCAACCTCAGGTGTTTATCCAAGTGCTACGCGACTGCAATGCGCTGAAAACCTTGATGCCGGAGGTGGATGCGCTGTTCGGCGTGCCGCAACCCGAAGCCCATCATCCCGAGATAGACACGGGCCTGCACACGTTAAGCGTGCTGGAGCAGGCGGCCTTGTACAAGCAACCGTTGACCGTACGCTGGGCCTGCCTGTTGCACGACCTGGGCAAAGGCCTTACACCTGTGGATAAGTTGCCGCAGCATATTGCCCATGAACACCGGGGCTTGAAGCTGATCAAGACCGTCAATGAACGCTTCAAAGTGCCACGGGATTGCCAGGAACTGGCGCTGCTGGTGGGCCAATATCACACCCACGGCCATCGAGCCCTGGAGCTGAAGGCCTCGACGCTACTGGAGTTGCTGCAGAGTTTTGACGTCTACCGTCGTCCGCAACGCTTTGAGGAGTTTGTGGTCGCCTGCGAGATGGATGCGCGGGGTCGCAAGGGCTTTGAACAGCGCACTTATCCACAGGCCGATTATCTGCGTGGTGCGGCGAAGGTTGCGCGCGAGGTGCAGGTAGCACCGTTGCTGGACAAAGGCTTCAAAGGCCCTGAGCTGGGCGAGGCGCTCAAGCGCGAACGGCTTGACGCACTCAAAGCCTACAAGGAGCAACACAAGCCCCTGTAGGAGCGAGCTGGCTCGCGAAGAACGTCACCGATAACGCAGCGCCCCCAGGTTTTTCGCGAGCAAGCTCGCTCCTACAAAAGAGCTGGCGGCGTGAGTTGCTCGCCCTGCCATTCAAACCCGACAGGCGCCAGCACCTGGTCAATCTGCGCATCGCGCCACAGCTCGGCCATGCTCTTGCCCGCCTCAGGGTGAACACGATCCGGCGCCATCATCGACAGCGGCCACAGCACAAAAGCGTTTTTCAGGATTTCTGCCCGCGGCAGGATCAATCCATCGAAATTCCCCACCAGATCGCCATACAGCAGCACGTCGATATCCAACGGCAAGCCTTTACGATCGGGTGCATAACGACCATTGTCGGCCTCGATGGATTTCAACCGGCGGTCCAGCTCCATCAACGGCAGGTCGGTACAGCCCGATACCACCAGATTGAAGAAGGGCCCGCTCTTGATACCCACCGGCTGGCTTTCGAACACCGACGAACAGCGCATGTCCGTCAAGAAGCTCGCCAGCGCATCAAGGCCCGCACGTAAATTGAGCTCGCGCTCGATATTACTGCCAAGGCCAAGGTAAACCTGAGTCAGCGACATCCGCGCTCGATCTCCACGCCCACGCCCTTGGCGGCCGGGACGGCGCCTGGCTTGGTCAATTTGAGGTGCAGCCAGGGAATCTGGAATTCACTCATCAGCACCTGGGCCAGGCGCTCGGCGAAGGTTTCCACCAGTTGGTACTGGGACTGCTCGGCAAAGGCCTGGATGCGCGCGGACACGCTGGCATAATCCAGCGCCAGGCTCAGGTCGTCACTAGCGGCGGCCGGACGGTTGTCCCAGGCAAAGCTCAGGTCCAGGCGCAGGCATTGACGGATACCGCGCTCCCAGTCGTAGGCGCCGATCACGGTGTCGACTTCCAGGCCTTCGATAAACACTCTGTCCAAGCACTCTTCTCCGCAGCACGACAAGGGCGCGATGCCCCGTTAGAATCAGGGCGTCCTCGCCCGGAATAGTTAGCATGTTTTGGTCACTGGCGATTCTCGCCTACCTGCTCGGCTCGCTGTCCTTTGCCATTTTGCTCAGCCGCCTGACGGGAAATCCCGATCCGCGAATGAGTGGCTCAGGCAATGCCGGCGCCACCAATATGTTGCGCCTGGCCGGCAAGAAACTTGCCGTGCTGACGCTGCTGGGCGACCTCTGCAAGGGCCTGCTGCCCGTACTGATCGCCAGCCTTGCGGGCCTTACCCTGCAACAGCAGGCCTGGGTGGGCATCTGCGCCGTCCTCGGCCACCTGTTCCCCCTGTACTTCCGCTTTCGCGGCGGCAAAGGTGTCGCCACGGCGGCCGGCATGCTGCTGGGGATCTACCCTCCGGCAGCCTTACTGGCGGTGCTTGCCTGGCTGCTGACGTTCTACCTGACCCGTACCAGCTCACTGGCGGCACTGATCGCCACACCGCTCACCCTGCCCTTGCTGGCCTGGCAGGAACCGGCGGCGCTGCTGCCGATGAGCGTGCTGACAGTACTGATCGTCTGGCGCCACCGCGGCAATCTACGCGACCTGTTTGCCGGGCGCGAACGGCATTTTTAAATAGGGTCCACGTTAACCCCTACAACGGCGACAACTGCTCCATCGGCCAACGGGCCTGCACGCTGATCGCCAGGCTTTCATGTTGCCCGGCCTGCAGGCGTTGACAGCCGGCGTAGGCGATCATCGCGCCATTGTCGGTGCAAAACTCAGGGCGCGCGTAGAACACATCGCCCTTCATCTCCCCGAGCATCTTCTCCAACGAACTGCGCAAGGCCTTGTTGGCGCTGACGCCGCCGGCAATCACCAGCCGCTTCATGCCAGCCTGCTTCAGGGCACGCTTGCACTTGATGGTTAAAGTCTCTACCACGGCTTGCTGGAACGCCAGCGCGATGTCGCAACGGGCTTGCTCGCCGTCGTCCCCGGCGCTGACGCTCTGCTGCCAGGTATTCAACGCCGAGGTTTTCAAGCCGCTGAAGCTGAACATCAAACCAGGGCGATCACACATCGGCCGCGGGAAGGTGTAACGACCGGCCACGCCTTTTTCGGCGAGGCGGGCGATTTCCGGTCCGCCGGGATAATTGAGCCCCATCATCTTCGCGGTCTTGTCGAATGCTTCGCCCGCGGCGTCGTCCAGCGACTCGCCCAACAACGTGTATTGACCGATGCCGTCGACCTGAACCAGCTGCGTATGGCCCCCCGAAACCAACAAAGCGACGAACGGGAACGCTGGCGGTGTTTTTTCCAGCATCGGAGCCAGTAAATGACCTTCCATGTGGTGCACACCGAGGGCCGGAATGCCCCAGGCAAATGCCAGCGCCTGGGCACAGGAAGCCCCAACCAGCAGGGCTCCGACCAATCCGGGGCCTGCGGTATAGGCAATTGCATCGATCTCGGTCGGCACGCAGCCGGCCTCGTCCAACACCTGGCGGATCAATGGCAGCATGCGTTTGACGTGATCGCGGCTGGCAAGCTCCGGTACCACGCCGCCATAGGCGCGATGCAGGTCGATCTGACTGAACAGTGCATCGGCCAGAAGCCCGCGTTCACTGTCGTAAAGTGCGACACCGGTTTCGTCGCAGGAGGTTTCAAGTCCCAGTACTAGCATGGGTTTGCGCCTTGTAGAGGCTGAATTCGAAGGCGCGCATAATAGTCGCCACTCCCCCTCCCGACTAGCGGTTTTCGATCAGAGGCTTTGCATTCCTGCCAATGAGGGGTTAACATCCGCAACCCTTAAAAACCGACGACCTCAGCCGCGAATTTTTTGCGACGAGAACGTTGATCCCGGTAATGAAAGAAGGTAGCTCTGGATGCCAGCCGTCAAAGTAAAAGAGAACGAACCCTTCGACGTAGCTCTGCGTCGTTTCAAGCGCTCCTGCGAAAAAGCCGGTGTTCTGGCTGAAGTTCGTAGCCGCGAATTTTATGAGAAGCCAACTTCTGAGCGTAAGCGTAAAGCAGCAGCCGCTGTTAAGCGTCACGCCAAGAAAGTTCAGCGCGAGCAGCGCCGCGCCGTTCGTCTGTACTAATACACAGACGTTCGTAGCAAGCTTCTGCCAAGCCCGGCCCTCAGCCGGGCTGTTGGCATTTGCGGATATCGCTTGATGCTTCATCGTCGACGCCGCACACGCGACCGAGACACCGCTTCAAACGTCAGGACTGGCTCTTTTGCCAGCGGTGCACGTCTCTTCTGACGAGCCTAACAAGGCTACTGACGAGCACACCTAATTCTTCAAGCAGGCGATCATACTGTGTCGACTGTGCCCATTGTTGAGCTTCCGAGACCGCCCGCAGGTCAAGACCGGACTCACGGGCAACTTTTATTCGTCGAACACTGATAGAGACTAACGTCAGCGAATGTTCGACAGATACACTCTCTGACATCCCATGCAGACGATAATGATCAGGCACCCAACGTGCGCTTGAACATTTCACGGGCCCTCATTTACACGCAGTGATGACGAGAACGCCATGGCCGGGCTGATTCCCCAGAGCTTTATTGACGACCTCCTGAACCGCACCGACATCGTCGATGTGGTCAGCTCACGCGTGCAACTGAAAAAAGCCGGCAAGAACTACACCGCCTGCTGCCCGTTCCATAAAGAAAAAACCCCGTCGTTCAGCGTAAGCCCGGACAAGCAGTTCTATTACTGCTTCGGTTGCGGTGCAGGCGGCAACGCCCTCGGCTTCCTGATGGACCACGACAACCTGGATTTCCCCCAGGCCGTCGAGGACCTGGCAAAAGCCGCCGGCATGGAGATCCCCCGCGAAGAAAGTGGCCGCGCGCACAAACCGCGACAGCCCACTGACTCGCCGCTGTATCCACTGCTGACCGCCGCTGCCGACTTCTATCGACAGGCACTTAAAAGCCATCCGCAGCGCAAGGCCGCCGTCGATTACCTCAAGGGCCGCGGCCTCACCGGTGAAATCGCCCGGGACTTCGGCCTCGGCTTTGCACCACCCGGCTGGGACAATCTGTACAAGCACCTGAGCAGCGATACGCTCCAGCAAAAAGCCATGATTGATGCCGGCCTGCTGGTGGAAAACGCCGAGACCGGCAAGCGCTATGACCGCTTCCGTGACCGCGTGATGTTTCCGATTCGCGACAGCCGCGGCCGCATCATCGCGTTCGGTGGCCGCGTGCTGGGGGACGATAAGCCCAAGTACCTGAACTCTCCGGAAACCCCGGTTTTCCATAAGGGCCAGGAACTCTACGGACTGTTTGAGGCACGCAAGAACAACCGCAACCTCGATGAAATCATCGTGGTTGAAGGCTATATGGACGTGATCGCCCTGGCCCAGCAAGGCCTGCGCAATGCAGTGGCGACGCTCGGTACCGCCACCAGCGAAGAACACATGAAACGCCTGTTTCGCGTGGTGCCCAGCGTGCTGTTCTGCTTCGACGGCGACCAGGCCGGCCGCAACGCCGCCTGGCGCGCACTCGAGGCCACGCTGTCGAGCCTGCAGGATGGACGCCGCGCACGCTTTCTGTTCCTGCCCGAAGGCGAAGACCCGGACACCCTGGTGCGCTCCGAAGGCACCGACGCGTTCCGCGCCCGCATCAATCAACACGCACAGCCGCTGGCGGACTATTTCTTCCAGCAACTGACCGAAGAAGCCGACCCGCGCTCGCTTGAAGGCAAGGCCCATATGGCCACCCTCGCAGCGCCGTTGATCGATAAAGTCCCGGGCGCCAACCTGAAATCACTGATGCGCATGCGCTTGCTGGAAATCACCGGCTTGAGCGGTGAAGCCGTCAGCCAGCTGGTGCATAACGCACCGCAAGATGCTCCACCGGCCTACGACCCTGGCATGGATTACGACGCCATGCCGGACTATTCCGACTTCCACCAACCGCAGGAGGCGTATGCGCCCCAGCAGGAATGGACGCCGAAAAAGCCCGGTGCCGGCGGCAAGAAATGGGACAAGAAGCCCTGGAGCAAGAATGGCAAACGCGGCGACCGCGATGAGGCTCACGCCCCGCGCACTCCGGTTGCTGTGGAAGCGCCGACGCTGATTGCCTTGCGCACGCTCATCCATCACCCGCAATTGGCGGGCAAGGTTGAAAGCGCCGACCATTTCGCCAACGCGAGCAACACCTACGCCCAAGTGCTTATCGCCTTGATCGAGGCCGTGCAGAAAAATCCTAAGCTAAACTCAATCCAGCTGATGGCTCGCTGGCATGGCACGGAACAGGGCCGTTTGTTGAAGGCACTTGCGGAAAAGGAGTGGCTAATTGACGGCGATAACCTTGAACAACAGTTTTTAGACACCATTAATAGGTTATCCGCGGGTCAGCACACACAGACCCTCGATGAGCTCATTAAGAGAGCAAGACAGCCGGGATTGTCGGCTGAAGAGCAAATTCAGATAGCAAAACAGATGCGCGACCTTTTAAAACAGAACGTTTGCACATCAAACCCGACCTCAGCTGGCGTGTGAGGTCATAGCTCGGGTATAATCCTCGGCTTGTTTTTTGCCCGCCAAGACCTTCAGTGGATAGGGTGTTATGTCCGGAAAAGCGCAACAGCAGTCTCGTATCAAAGAGTTGATCACCCTTGGTCGTGAGCAGAAGTATCTGACTTACGCAGAGGTCAACGACCACCTGCCTGAGGATATTTCAGATCCTGAGCAGGTGGAAGACATCATCCGCATGATTAATGACATGGGGATCCCCGTACACGAGAGTGCTCCGGATGCGGACGCCCTTATGTTGGCCGACGCCGATACCGACGAGGCAGCCGCTGAAGAAGCCGCTGCCGCGTTGGCCGCGGTGGAGACCGACATCGGTCGCACGACTGACCCTGTGCGCATGTATATGCGTGAAATGGGTACCGTCGAGTTGCTGACACGTGAAGGCGAAATCGAAATCGCCAAGCGTATCGAAGAGGGCATCCGTGAAGTGATGGGCGCAATCGCGCACTTCCCTGGCACGGTTGACCACATTCTCTCCGAGTACACTCGCGTCACCACCGAAGGTGGCCGCCTGTCCGACGTTCTGAGCGGTTATATCGACCCGGACGACGGCATTGCGCCACCTGCCGCCGAAGTACCGCCGCCGGTAGATCCGAAAGCGCCGAAAGCGGACGACGACACCGACGACGACGAGGCTGAAGCCAGCACCGACGACGAAGAAGAAGTCGAAAGCGGTCCAGACCCGGTCATCGCTGCCCAGCGTTTCGGTGCGGTTTCCGATCAAATGGAAATCACCCGCAAGGCGCTGAAAAAGCATGGTCGTGGCAACAAGCAGGCGATTGCCGAGCTGCTGGCCCTGGCTGAGCTGTTCATGCCGATCAAGCTGGTGCCCAAGCAATTCGAAGGCCTGGTTGAACGGGTTCGTAGCGCCCTTGAGCGTCTGCGTGCACAAGAGCGTGCCATCATGCAGCTCTGTGTCCGTGATGCGCGCATGCCGCGTACCGACTTCCTGCGCCAGTTCCCGGGCAACGAAGTTGACGAAACCTGGAGTGACGCCCTGGCCAAAGGCAAGGCGAAATACGCCGAAGCCATTGGTCGCCTGCAGCCGGACATCATCCGTTGCCAGCAGAAACTGAGCGCACTGGAGGCTGAAACAGGCCTGACGATCGCCGAGATCAAGGACATCAACCGTCGCATGTCGATCGGTGAGGCCAAGGCCCGCCGCGCGAAGAAAGAGATGGTTGAAGCCAACTTGCGTCTGGTGATCTCCATCGCCAAGAAGTACACCAACCGTGGCTTGCAATTCCTCGACCTGATCCAGGAAGGCAACATCGGCCTGATGAAGGCGGTGGACAAGTTCGAATACCGTCGCGGCTACAAGTTCTCGACTTATGCCACCTGGTGGATCCGTCAGGCGATCACTCGTTCGATCGCCGACCAGGCCCGCACCATCCGTATTCCGGTGCACATGATCGAGACCATCAACAAGCTCAACCGTATTTCCCGGCAGATGTTGCAGGAAATGGGTCGCGAACCGACCCCGGAAGAGCTGGGCGAACGCATGGAAATGCCTGAGGATAAAATCCGCAAGGTATTGAAGATCGCTAAAGAGCCGATCTCCATGGAAACGCCGATTGGTGATGACGAAGACTCCCATCTGGGTGACTTCATCGAAGACTCGACCATGCAGTCGCCCATCGATGTCGCCACTGTTGAGAGCCTCAAGGAAGCGACTCGCGACGTACTCTCCGGCCTCACTGCCCGTGAAGCCAAGGTACTGCGCATGCGTTTCGGCATCGACATGAATACCGACCACACCCTCGAGGAAGTCGGTAAGCAGTTTGACGTGACCCGTGAGCGGATCCGTCAGATCGAAGCCAAGGCGCTGCGCAAGTTGCGCCACCCGACGCGAAGCGAGCATCTACGCTCCTTCCTCGACGAGTGATAACAGAACCCCCGGCCCAGGCCGGGGGTTTTGCTTTCCAGCCATTTCTTTCCACAGATTAACTGCCCCGCATCACCCCGCCTTCGCAATGCCCGTCTACACTCGAGACATTCCCCGTGCCATAACGAGACCGTTATGCCCAGATTGCCGACCGTGATACTGCTGTCGCTGCTGACCTGGACCGCAACGGCTGGCGCGTTGACTCTCACTGATGATGAGCGTAGCTGGCTGACGGACCATCAGGAGCTGCGCATTGGGGTGGATGCGTCCTGGCCACCCTTTGAATACCGCGACGAAAATGGCCGATATCAAGGCCTGGCCGCCGATTATGTGCGCCTGATCCAGGATCGCCTGGGCGTCAGGGTCAAGCTGATCGAGCCGGCAAATTGGACCGCTGTGCTCGAGCAGGCACGCAACAATCAGCTCGACCTGCTACCCGGCATCATGTCCACCCCGGAACGCCAGAATTTCCTGGCCTTTACGCGCCCCTATCTCGACTTCCCCATCGTGATACTGGCCCATGAAGGTGGCGCCAAACCACGCAACCTCAAGGACTTGTACAGACTGAAAATCGCGGTAGTGGAAAACTATGCGCCCCATGAATTACTGCGCACCCATCACCCGGACCTCAACCTCGTCGCAATGCCTAACGCCAGTTCCGCGCTGCAGGCCCTGGCCACCGATGAAGTGGATGCGGTAGTCAGTGACCTGGCGTCCAGCGTCTGGAGCCTGCGCCAACTGAAACTCGATGGTTTGTACGTCAGCGGCGAAACGCCCTACCGCTATCAGTTGGCAATGGGCGTACCACGGGATGAAAAAATACTGGTGGGTATCCTGGACAAAGTCCTCGCCGATCTCAGCCCAACCGAGACCGATGCGATCCAGCAGCACTGGGTGGGCAGCGTCAGCGATCACCGCACATTCTGGGCAGATCTGTTGCTGTACGGCCTGCCTGCGGTGTTGCTGCTGAGTACCGTGTTGGTCATAGTCATTCGAATCAATCGCCGGCTCAGCTCGGAGATTTCCCGCCGAGTGGCCCTTGAGCAGCAACTGCGCAGCAGCGAGTACCACTATCGCGGCCTGGTGGAGAGCCTGTCCGCCATCGCCTGGGAAGCCAGCATCAGCGATTTCACCTACAGCTACGTGTCGCCCCATGCCGAGCAATTGCTTGGCTACCCCCGCGCCCACTGGCTGATCCCCGGCTTCTGGCGCAACATCATTCACCCCGCCGACCTGGCGCGCGCCGAAACCTATTGCTTGCGTGAAACTCGCGCCAACCGTGATCACAGCATCGACTACCGTGTCATCACCGCCGACGGACGCTGCCTGTGGGTACGCGACATTGTCAGCCTGATCAAATACGGCCCGGAACCGGTGCTGCGCGGCCTGATGATCGACATCAGCGAGGCCAAACGTACGGAAGAGGCACTGCTGCTGTCCGAGCAGAAATTTGCCAAGGCTTTTCATGCCTCCCCCGATGCCTTGTTGCTGAGCCGTCAAAGCGATGGTCTGCTGATAGACGTGAACGAAGGCTTCAGCCACCTGACCGGCTACACCAGCGCTATGCCGCTTGATCAGTCGGCCTTGGACCTTGCCATATGGGTCGACCTCAATGAACGCAAGCACATGCTGGAATTGATGCAGCGCGACGGTTTTGTGCGCGACTTCATCTGCCATATTCGCCACGTCGATGGTCGGATTCGCCTCTGCGAACTGTCCAGCCGTCCGCTGCCCATCGGCGAAGAAGACTGCATGCTGGTCATCGCCCGCGACATCACCGAACGCCAGCAAATGCAGGAAAAACTGCAACAGGCGGCTACCGTGTTCGAGAGCACCGCCGAAGGCGTATTGATCACCGACACGCGGCAGAACATCAGTGCCGTCAATCGCGCGTTCAGTGAAATCACTGGCTACAGCGAAGCCGAAGCGCTTGGCCACACCCCTCGCCTGCTCGCCTCCGGCCTGCACGACAGCGCCTTCTATGCCGCGATGTGGCACCAGTTGACGACCCAGGGACACTGGCAGGGCGAGATTTCCAACCGCCGCAAGAACGGTGAGCTCTATCCAAGTTGGCTCACCATCAGCGCCGTGCGCAATCGCGACCAGGTGGTCACGCACTTCGTTGCGGTATTTGCCGACATCTCCAGCCTCAAGCTCGCCCAGGCGCGCCTCGACTATCAGGCCCATCACGACCCATTGACCGGCCTGCCCAACCGCACGCTGTTTGAAAGCCGCCTGCAAGCCGCCCTCAATGGTCAGCAGGAAAGCGGCAATCAGGGCGCCGTGTTGTTTCTCGACCTGGACCGCTTCAAACACATCAATGACAGCCTCGGCCACCCGGTCGGTGACCTGCTGCTCAAAGACATCGCCGTACGCCTCAAGGAACAACTGCGCGATATCGACACCGTCGCCCGCCTGGGCGGCGATGAATTCATTATCCTGCTGCCCGGCCTGCAACAGGCCAGCGACGCGCAATACCTGGCGAATAAACTGCTCGATTGCTTCACACCGCCCTTCCAGGCCGGCGAACACGAATTCTTTATCAGCGCGAGTATCGGCACCAGCCTGTACCCACAGGACGGCACCGATGTTGCCACCCTGGTCAAAAACGCCGACGCTGCGATGTATCGTTCCAAAGCCAAGGGCCGCAACCGCGTTGAAAGCTACACCCGCGACCTGACGGCCCAGGCCAATGAACGCGTGGCGCTGGAGCATGAACTGCGCCGCGCCATCGAACGTGAGGAATTGAGCCTGTATTACCAACCCAAACGCAGCCTGATCACCCATCAACTGATCGGCGCCGAAGCCTTGATTCGCTGGCACCACCCCACCTTCGGCGACGTCCCGCCCGAACACTTCATCGCCCTGGCCGAAGAGAACGGCACTATTTTGCAAATTGGCGACTGGGTACTGGAACAGGCCTGTCGGCAACTGCATGCCTGGCAAGGCGCTTTCGAGGACTTCGGGCCGCTGTCGGTCAACCTCGCCGGCGCGCAGCTGCGTCATCCCAATCTGTTGTCGCGCATCGAACAACTGCTGCGCGACTATCGCCTGGAGCCCGGCTGCCTGCAGCTGGAGATCACCGAAAACTTCATCATGAGCCAGGCGGAAGAAGCCCTGGCGGTGCTGCACCAGCTCAAAGGACTGGGCGTACAACTGGCGATCGACGATTTCGGCACCGGCTACTCTTCCCTGAGCTACCTCAAGCGCCTGCCGCTGGACTTCCTCAAGATTGACCAATCCTTCGTCCGCGGCCTGCCCGACGACCCTCACGACGCCGCCATCGTGCGCGCCATCATCGCCCTCGGCCACAGCATGCAATTCACCATCATCGCCGAAGGCGTGGAGAACCCCGCACAGCAAGCATTCCTGGCTGCAGAAGGCTGTGAACAGATGCAAGGCTACATCGTCAGCCTGCCCCTGCCACCGGAGCTATTTGCCGAAACCTTCCTTCGTACACGGATGAGGGATTTTACGGATGGCACAGCGAGGAAACCGTCGCTATAATCCGCGTCCAGTTACAAGGGCCTATAGCTCAGTTGGTCAGAGCAGAGGACTCATAATCCTTTGGTCCACGGTTCAAGTCCGTGTGGGCCCACCAACTCCAAAGCCGCGCATTGCGCGGCTTTCGCGTTTTTGCGGTAAAAGAAACCTGACTGAAAGTCGCCAGAAAATCTCTTCCGTCCACAAACCGCCCACACGGTTGAATTTTACTCATTGTTGAAGGTTTCCCTTCGCCTCAACGGCGCAGCAAACGGTCCAGCACTAACAGAGCCACTGCACCAATCGCGATGGCCGCAACCGGTTTTTCCTTAACGAACGTCGACACGCTGTCCAGCGCATCACCATAAGTTTGAGTCAGTTGCCCGGCAGCTTGGCGTCCTGCACCTTCGGCTTCCAGCTTCGAATCACCAAACAATTTACCTACCGCGCTCTGTGCCTTTCCAGCAAGCTTCTCTGTAACGCCTTCGACTTGTTCACTCTTCATAACTCACCAAACCTTTGCGTGTAAGTGGGAAACCCAGGGTCTGCCTGGGCCAGGGTTATCTGCAAATCTTTAGGGAGATGGGGTTTGGGATAAGTTCAAAGTAGATAAAGCGCCAGAGATACCAAACCACAGTTGGCAAGTGGCACTTGAGCCCAAAAAAGCCGAGCATTGCGCGGCTTTCGTGTGTCTGGCATAGCGGTTCTGTAAGCCGAACCAAGCCTGTACCATGCATGCCCACTGCCCCCCCCCCTGCACTGGAGCTCTTCTCTTGCCCACCCTGGACGAAATCGACCGCCAACTGATCGCCGCGTTGCAGCTCAACGCCCGCGAAAGCGTGGCCATGCTTGCCCGGCAGCTCGGCATCGCGCGCACCACGGTGACGTCGCGCCTGGCCCGCCTGGAGAAAACACAGGTGATTACCGGTTATGGCGTGCGCCTGGGCCAGCGCTTGGCGGATGGCGGTTTGCAGGCTTACGTCGGGATTACCGTACAGCCGCGCTCGGGCAAGGAAGTGCTGCGCAGGTTGAGTGCAATGGCCCAGGTGCAGCAGTTGTGCGCGGTGAGCGGCGAGTTTGATTATGTGGCCTGGCTGCGCACTGAGTCGCCGGAGCAGCTGGATCAATTGCTCGATCAGATCGGCAGTGTCGACGGGGTGGAGAAAACCACGACTTCGATCATTCTCAGTAACAAATTGGACCGCGGTCAGCCTGTCTGACCAAATATCTCGTCACAATGACTAAAATGAGTGCAATCCGACGACACATTGCGTCTTATTAACGAGCGCAACGCTCCCTAAACTGGCTGCCATCTTTTCCTATACTCAACGGGCCCTATCCCGCCGAGTCGTCAGTAAGGTCAGCCATGAGCATTCCGTCCAGCAGCATCGCCAAGCCCCATCGCCACCCTACCGACGGTAAAAAACCCATCACTATCTTCGGCCCGGATTTTCCGTTTGCCTTTGATGACTGGATCGAGCATCCCGCCGGCCTGGGCAGCATTCCTGCCGCTAACCACGGCGCTGAAGTGGCGATCGTGGGCGCCGGCATTGCGGGGCTGGTGGCGGCCTACGAATTGATGAAGCTAGGCTTGAAGCCGGTGGTTTACGAAGCCTCGAAGATGGGCGGTCGCCTGCGCTCGCAGGCGTTTGAAGGGGCCGAAGGCATTATCGCCGAGCTGGGCGGGATGCGTTTTCCGGTGTCGTCCACCGCCTTCTATCACTATGTGGACAAACTGGGCCTGGACACCAAACCCTTCCCCAACCCGCTGACGCCGGCGTCCGGCAGTACCGTCATCGATCTGGAAGGCCAGACTCACTACGCGCAAAAACTGTCCGACTTGCCTGCGCTGTTCCAGGAAGTGGCCGACGCCTGGGCCGATGCCCTGGAAGCCGGTTCGCAGTTCAGCGATATCCAGCAAGCGATCCGCGACCGCGACGTGCCGCGCCTCAAGGCACTGTGGAATAAGCTGGTACCGCTGTGGGACGACCGCACCTTCTACGACTTCGTCGCCACCTCCAAAGCGTTCGCCAAGCTGTCGTTCCATCATCGCGAAGTCTTCGGCCAGGTCGGTTTCGGCACCGGCGGCTGGGACTCGGACTTCCCCAACTCGATGCTGGAAATCTTCCGCGTGGTAATGACCAACTGTGACGACCATCAACACCTGGTGGTTGGCGGCGTGGCGCAAGTGCCCATGGGCATTTGGCGTCACGTACCGGAGCGCTGTGCCCACTGGCCCGCCGGCACCAGCCTCAGCTCATTGCACAGCGGCGCGCCACGGGCTGGGGTGAAGCGCATTGCTCACGCCGCCGACGGTCGTTTCGCCGTCACCGACAACTACGGTGACACCCGCGAGTACGCCGCCGTGTTGACCACTTGCCAGAGCTGGCTGCTGACCACCCAGATCGAATGCGACGAAACCCTGTTCTCGCAAAAGATGTGGATGGCCCTGGACCGCACGCGTTACATGCAGTCGTCGAAAACCTTCGTAATGGTCGACCGCCCGTTCTGGAAAGACAAAGACCCGCAAACCGGCCGCGACCTGATGAGCATGACCCTCACCGACCGCCTGACCCGTGGCACCTATCTGTTCGATAACGGCGACGACAAGCCGGGGGTGATCTGCCTGTCCTACTCGTGGATGAGCGACGCGCTGAAAATGCTGCCCCAGCCCATCGATAAGCGGGTCAAGCTGGCACTCGACGCGCTGGCCAAGATCTACCCGAAAGTCGACATCAAGGCACGCATCATCGGTGACCCGATCACGGTGTCCTGGGAAGCCGACCCGCATTTCCTCGGGGCCTTCAAAGGTGCATTGCCCGGCCACTATCGGTATAACCAGCGCATGTATGCGCACTTCATGCAGAAGGACATGCCCGCCGAGCAACGTGGGATTTTTATTGCTGGCGACGACGTATCCTGGACACCGGCCTGGGTCGAAGGCGCGGTGCAGACCTCGCTGAACGCGGTGTGGGGCATCATGAACCACTTCGGCGGCAGCACCCATCCGGAAAATCCGGGGCCCGGCGATGTGTTTGACGAGATAGGGCCCATCGCCCTGCCCGAATAAGGAGCCTGACATGCGTGTCGCCCTGTACCAATGCCCGCCACTGCCGCTGGATGTCGCCGGTAATCTCAAGCGCCTGCGGCAACTGGCACATGAAGCAGCGGGAGCCGATGTGCTGGTGTTGCCGGAGATGTTCCTGACGGGCTACAACATTGGCGCCGAGGCTGCGGGCGCGCTGGCCGAGGCTCAGGATGGGGAGTCTGCACAAGCCATTGCTGACATCGCGCAGAGTGCCGGGCTGGCGATTGTGTACGGTTATCCGGAGCGGGCCGAGGATGGCCAGGTCTACAACGCCGTGCAGTTGATCGACGCCCATGGCACCCGTTTGTGCAACTACCGCAAGACTCACCTGTTTGGCGATCTGGACCATTCGATGTTCAGCGCCGGTGACGACGATTTCCCGTTGGTGGAACTGAACGGCTGGAAGCTGGGTTTCCTGATTTGCTACGACCTGGAGTTCCCGGAAAACACACGCCGCCTGGCCCTGGCCGGTGCCGAACTGATCCTGGTGCCCACTGCCAATATGGTGCCGTTCGACTTTGTCGCCGACGTCACTGTGCGGGCGCGGGCGTTCGAGAACCAATGTTTCGTGGCCTACGCCAATTACTGCGGGCACGAAGACGATATTCACTACTGCGGCCAAAGCAGCATTGCCGCGCCGGATGGTCAGCGCATCGCCCAGGCGGGCCTGGATGAGACGTTGATCGTCGGCACGCTGGAGCGGCAAGCGATCCTCGACGCCCGCGCCGCCAATCACTACTTGCAGGACCGTCGTCCCGAGCTTTACGCCGCACTGCACAAGCCCTGACCCACCGGGTTTGCTAGCATAGGCACTTGCCCCGTTTCGGAAGTGCCCATGCCTGCGCCGGTTCACCCTTATCCTCTGCACCTGACTCTGGCCAATGGCCTGAACCTTTGCCTGCGCCATGCGCCGCGCTTGAAGCGCTGCGCCGCTGTTTTACGCGTGGCTGCGGGCAGTCATGACGCGCCATTGGCATGGCCGGGGCTGGCGCATTTTCTGGAGCACTTGTTGTTTCTGGGAACCGAGCGTTTTCCCGCAGGCGAAGGGCTGATGGCCTACGTGCAGCGCCACGGCGGACAAGTGAATGCCAGCACCCGGGAGCGCGTCACCGAGTTCTTTTTCGAGCTGCCGGTTTCGACCTTCGACGAGGGGCTCGTGCGCTTGGCCGACATGCTGACGCACCCTCGCCTGGCCATTGACGAGCAACTGCGCGAGCGCGAAGTGCTGCATGCGGAGTTCGTGGCCTGGTCTCAGGATGCCAAGGCGCAGCAACAGGTAGCCTTGCTGAAGGGCCTGGCCGTGGATCATCCGCTGCGTGGCTTTCACGCGGGCAATCGCGACAGCCTGCCAGTGGAACGTGAGGCCTTTCAGCAGGCGTTGCGCGAATTTCATCAGCACTTCTATCAGAGCGGGCAGATGACGTTGAGCCTGGCCGGTCCACAATCGCAGGAAGACCTGGAGGCGTTGGCGCAGCGATTCAGTGCACAGCTGCCCCCTGGCCCGCTGCACCCCCAGGCCGCGCCACCAGCGCTGATGGCCGGGCAAGCGCGGGGCTATCAGCACGTTGCCGATCATCATCTGCACCAGGTCATCACCTGTGATGCTCCGCGCGAAGCGCTGGCGTTTCTCTGTACCTGGCTTAACAGTGCGGCGCCGGGCGGCTTGCTCGCAGAACTCGAAGATCGACGCCTGGCGACTGCAGTGCACGCCTCGGTGCCGTATCACTTTGCCGGACAGGCCGTGCTGGATATCGACTTTACCCTCGACACCCAAAGCGACTCGACGACACAGATCGAGGCGCTGTTGTACGACTGGCTGAGTTTTTTCGCACACAGCGACTGGACGCCGTTACGCGAAGAGTTCGCCTTGCTCAAGGCGCGCCAACAGCAGGTCCAAGACGCCCTGACGCTCGCACGCAACGACACGCAAGACTTATCGGAACAAGGCCTCGCAGCCCTCAAGGCCATGCTCGACGCCTTGCATCTGCCACCCGCCACGCATGGGTGGCAGCTTCCACCGAACAACCCGTTCCTGCGCCCGCCCGTCAAAGAAGAACGGGCCGGCTTGATTCGCGGCCAGACCAGCGCCCACCGTGGCTTGCGCACATTCGCCCAGGATCGCTCACGGGGGCGACGGGACATGTCGGCGCTGACCTTCAGCCAGGCATTGCCAAATGACACTGACGAAGGCGCGCTGTACCTGCGCTGGCGGTTCGACTGCGGCGTGCCTGCCGGTCTGGAAAATCTGTTGCAGCCACTGCGCGAGAGTGCCGCTCAAGCGGGCGTCGAGTTGTGTTTCGACACCATCGCCAATGACTGGCAGGTAAAAATGTTCGGTTTCCACGAGCCCATGCCCGCCGTGCTCGAAGCGCTGACGCACTGCTTGAGCACTGCCGATGAACGCCTGCCGCCGCCCGCGACACCGATGATCGCCATCCGCGAATTGCTCAAGGCATTACCCGGTTGCTGTGCCGATGTTCAGCCAACGCCCCAAGCCACGCCAGCCTCATGGGCGAGCGCGCGCTGGCATGGGCTGGGCTCAGGTTTACCGGCGGCCTGTGAAGCGGCGATCAAGACCGTCGCGGCACGATTGCCTGGGCAGCCTGTACATCTCCAGTACCCGTTTCAAAATCTCCAAGGTCAGCGCGTCTGGCACGAGATAAACACCGAATCCAGCGAGGCGGCACTGCTGTTGTTCTGCCCAACACCCACCCAGGCCCTGAGCGATGAAGCCGCCTGGCGTTTGCTCGGTCACCTGCTTCAAGGGCCGTTCTATCAGCGCCTGCGCGTTGAACTACAAATCGGCTACGCCGTTTTCAGCGGCATCCGACAGATCAATGGGCAAACCGGCCTGCTGTTTGGCGTGCAGTCCCCCACCGCGTCCCTGGATGAAATCATCGAACAGGTGCAGACCTTTCTGGAACATCTACCGTCATTGATCGAACGCAGCGCGGACATGGGTAACGAGGCTCTGGCGCAGCAATTCACTGTCCAGTCGCTGCCCATGGCCCAAGCCGCCGATTTGCTGTGGCACGCGCACTTGGCGGGCCAGCCATCGGACTACCTGGAGCAATTACAAGATTTGATACAAACCTGCTCCCGGGAAGATGTGCGGCGCGCCGCTCACCACCTGAACGACGCCACAGGCGGCTGGCGTTGCCTCGCTAACGGGCCGTGCACCCAAGGGGCGTGGCAGCCGGCGGATTGATCGTTGCCAGCTTTGCAACAGGCTTTTTCTTTCAAGACAGCGCTAACTCGAAAAGAATTGCGTAATATTCACACGCAATATCTGAACATCTCCCATGGGAGGTGGACTATATGTACTACTTGGTAGTGAACATCCCCGTCCCTTGATAGGAGTATGAATATGACCTGGTCCAAACCTGCTTACACTGATCTGCGCATCGGTTTCGAAGTCACCATGTACTTCGCCAGCCGTTAATCTGCTGGGTACTACAACGCCTCGGTTCGCCCGGGGCGTTTTTGTTTTGAGCTTTGCTGATGGAGCGACCATGTTTGTCCAGATTCTAGGTTCCGCCGCCGGCGGTGGCTTCCCGCAGTGGAACTGCAACTGCGTGAACTGCGCAGGTTTTCGTGATGGCAGCCTGCGGGCCCAGGCGCGTACCCAGTCGTCCATTGCGATTTCCGACGATGGTGTGAACTGGGTGCTGTGCAATGCGTCGCCGGATATCCGCGCGCAGTTGCAGGGGTTTGCGCCGATGCAACCGGGCCGCGCCCTGCGGGACACCGGCATCAGCGCAATCATCCTGATGGACAGCCAGATCGACCACACCACCGGCCTGCTGAGCCTGCGCGAGGGTTGCCCGCATCAGGTGTGGTGCACCGACATGGTCCATGAAGACCTGAGTACCGGTTTCCCGCTGTTCACCATGCTCACTCACTGGAACGGCGGCCTGGCCTGGAACCGTATCGAACTGGATGCCAGCTTCACCATTCCGGCGTGCCCCAATCTGCGTTTCACCCCACTGCCGCTGCGCAGCGCGGCGCCGCCTTATTCGCCGCATCGCTTCGACCCGCACCCGGGCGACAACATCGGCCTGATCGTCGAAGACCTGCGCACCGGCGGCAAACTGTTCTACGCCCCAGGCCTGGGCAAGGTCGACGCGCCACTGCTGGAGATCATGGCCGGCAGCGACTGCCTGCTGGTGGACGGCACGATGTGGGACGACGACGAAATGCAGCGCCGTGGCGTCGGCACCCGCACCGGCCGCGAAATGGGCCACCTGGCGCAGAACGGTCCTGGCGGCATGCTCGAAGTGCTGGAGCAGTTGCCAACACAGCGCAAAGTGCTTATCCACATCAACAACACCAACCCGATCCTTGATGAAGACTCCCCCGAGCGAGCCGAGCTGGTACGGCGAAATGTCGAAGTAGCCTACGACGGCATGAGCATTGAGTTGTAGGAGACCGCAAATGACTGATACACCGACGACCCCTGAAGCATTCGAACAGGCCCTGCGCGCCAAAGGCGCCTTCTACCACATCCACCACCCGTACCACGTGGCGATGTACGAAGGCCGCGCCACCCGCGAGCAGATCCAGGGCTGGGTCGCCAACCGCTTCTACTATCAGGTGAACATTCCCCTGAAGGACGCTGCGATCCTGGCCAACTGCCCGGACCGGGAAATCCGTCGCGAATGGATCCAGCGCCTGCTCGACCACGATGGCGCGCCCGGAGAAGACGGCGGCATCGAAGCCTGGCTGCGCCTGGGCCAGGCCGTTGGCCTCGACCCCGACCAACTGCGCTCCCAGGAACTGGTACTGCCCGGCGTACGCTTTGCGGTAGACGCCTACGTCAACTTCGCCCGCCGCGCCAGTTGGCAAGAGGCCGCCAGCAGCTCGTTGACCGAACTGTTCGCGCCGCAGATCCACCAGTCGCGCCTCGACAGTTGGCCGCAGCATTACCCGTGGATCGACCCGGCCGGCTATGAATACTTCCGCACCCGGTTGGGCCAGGCCCGTCGCGATGTGGAACACGGATTGGCGATCACCCTGCAGCACTACACCACCCGTGAAGGCCAGGAGCGCATGCTGGAAATTCTCCAGTTCAAACTGGACATCCTGTGGAGCATGCTCGACGCCATGAGCATGGCCTACGAACTGAACCGCCCGCCGTACCACAGCGTGACCGCAGAGCGGGTCTGGCATAAAGGGATCACCCTATGAGTTTTGATCGCAGCAAAAAACCAACCTGGCGCCCGGGTTATCGCTATCAGTACGAGCCCGCACAGAAAGGCCATGTGCTGCTTTACCCGGAAGGCATGATCAAGCTCAACGACAGCGCCGCGCTGATTGGTGGCCTGATTGACGGCGAGCGCGACGTGGCCGCCATCATCGCCGAGCTGAACCAGCAATTCCCCGGCGTGCCGGAACTCGGTGATGACATCGAGCAATTCATGGAGGTCGCCCGTGCCGAGCACTGGATCACCCTTGCCTGAAAAACCCGCTATCGGCCTGCCGCTGTGGCTGCTCGCCGAGCTGACCTACCGCTGCCCGCTGCAGTGCCCGTATTGTTCCAACCCGCTGGATTTTGCCGAGCAGGGCAAGGAGCTGAGCACCGAACAGTGGGTCAAGGTATTTCGCGAGGCCCGCGAGATGGGCGCCGCGCAGCTTGGGTTTTCCGGCGGTGAACCGCTGGTGCGCCAGGACCTGGCCGAGCTGATCTTTGAAGCACGCAAGCTGGGGTTCTACACCAACCTGATCACCTCAGGCATCGGCCTGACCGAACAGAAGATCAGCGACTTTAAAAAGGCCGGCCTGGACCATATCCAGATCAGCTTCCAGGCCAGCGACGAACAGGTCAACAACCTGCTGGCCGGCTCGAAAAAGGCCTTCGCGCAAAAGCTGGAAATGGCCCGCGCGGTGAAGGCGCACGGCTACCCGATGGTGCTGAACTTTGTCACCCATCGGCACAATATCGACAAGATCGACCGCATCATCGAGCTGTGTATTGCGCTTGAGGCAGACTTTGTTGAACTCGCCACTTGCCAGTTCTACGGCTGGGCGCAGCTCAATCGTGTGGGCTTGTTGCCGACACGGGAACAACTGGTGCGCGCCGAACGCATCACCAACGAATACCGCGCCAGGCTCGAAGCCGAGGGCCATCCGTGCAAGTTGATTTTCGTGACGCCGGATTACTACGAAGAACGCCCGAAAGCCTGCATGAATGGCTGGGGCAGTATTTTCCTGACAGTCACGCCGGACGGAACGGCCCTGCCCTGTCATGGCGCCCGACAGATGCCGGTGCAGTTTCCCAATGTGCGCGACCACAGCATGCAGCACATCTGGTACGACTCGTTCGGTTTCAACCGTTTTCGCGGCTACGACTGGATGCCCGAGCCATGCCGTTCATGCGATGAGAAGGAAAAGGACTTCGGCGGCTGCCGTTGCCAGGCGTTCATGCTCACCGGGGATGCGAGCAACGCCGACCCGGTGTGCAGCAAGTCCGAGCAGCACGGCATCATCCTGCAAGCGCGGGAAGAAGCCGAACATGCCACCCAGACCATTGAACAACTGGCGTTTCGCAATGAGCGCAATTCACGCCTCATCGCAAAAGGCTGAGGGTCTCAGCGCTTGGCGATGATGTACACGGCGTGAATGATGCCGGGGAAGTAACCGCACAGGGTCAGCAGGATGTTCAGCCAGAATGCGCCGCCGAATCCTACTTGCAGGAACACACCCAGTGGCGGTAGCAGAATGGCGATGATGATACGAATGATGTCCATGGGGCAGCTCCAGAAAATCGGCTCGTGTGAGCCGTGTAGCTAATCGACATTGGCGCTTCGTGAGGGTTCAGTGGTTTCTGGCATTGGGCCATCCTTTAAGGAGCACGCAAAAAAACGCCCCCAGCCAAAAGAATCAGACTGGAGGCGCCGCGTATCCCGCGAGACGGTTCAGGAAATGGGGTCAGACGGCAATGCCCTTGCGGCATTGCAGTTGGGCGGTGCGTACCCGAGAGAAGGCACGGGCCAGGCGCAGGAGCATTTCGTCAATGTGGTTCTTGCTGACGTTCAGGGCGGGGGTGAAACGCAAACAATCCGGCTGCGCAGCGGTGAGGATCAAGCCCTCGTGCAGCGCGGCCTTTACCACGGCAGCCGCGCAATCGTGCGACAGTGTCAGGCCCCACATCAGTCCGTTGCCGCGCAACTGCCCGTGCTCGTAACGGTAGGCCAGGCGAGTAAGGCCTTCTGCCAGGTAGAGGCCGGATTCGCGTACCTGTTCGAAAAAACCGCTGGTCAATACGGCATTGAGTACCGCACTTCCCGCTGCCGCCATCAGCGCGTTGCCGTGATGGGTACCGTCCAGCTCGCCCGTTTCGAAGCAACAGGCTGTGCCACGCGCCAGCAACGCCGCCAGCGGCACACCACCGCCCAGGCCTTTGCCGAGAGTAATGATGTCGGCACGGACGCCATATTGCTGCTCGGCGAGCAGGCTGGCGCAGCGGCCGATCCCGGTTTGCACTTCGTCGAGGATCAGCAGGATGCCCAGTTCGCGGCACAGACGTTCAACGCCTTTGAGGTAGTGTTCGGTCGCCGGGATGACACCGGCGGCGCTTTGGATCGGCTCCAGCATGATGGCGACAGTGTGCGCATCGACGGCGGCGTGCAGAGCCGGCAGATCGTTGAAGGGGACATGACTGAAACCCGGCAATTGCGGTTCGAAGCGGTTTTCGCAGGCAGCCGCCGAAGCCGCCATCGCGGCGAAACTATGGCCGTGGCAGCCGTTGCTCACCGTAATGATGTGATAAGCGCCGCCGCGATGCAGTTGGCCCCATTTGCGCGCCAGTTTGATTGCGGCTTCGCAGGCCTGTGCACCACTGTTGAGCAGGTAAGCCTGATCGCTGCCGGTGTGATGGCACAAGCGGTCAACCAGGTCGAGCTGCGCCCGGTTGTACAAGCCCATGCCCGGGTTGATCACGGTTTGCATCTGTTCGGTGATGGCGTCGCGCACCGCTTGCGGACTGTGGCCGAGGCTGTTGGCGCCGCCGCCCTGGCTGAAATCCAGGTAGGCACGGCCGTCACTGTCCGAGAGCCAGGCGCCTTGACCCTGGACGAAAACCTCGGATGGACGCGCAACCGTGGGCATCAGGCATTGGCTGCAAAAATCATGATGCGGAGCATGAAGGACCAGGTCGTCAAGGCTCGGCGCGGGGCGCCGGAACAGATTCACAGTTGCGCCCCGATAGCAACCGCACCTGAGTAGGTACTGGGTAGCAACAGTGCACCGAGGTATTTTGCCTTGCCTATGTAAACGCCATTACCAAAAACGTTATTCATTGCCCGATTCGG
This sequence comes from Pseudomonas sp. 37 R 15, assembly GCF_900004865.1. Taxonomy (NCBI): domain Bacteria; kingdom Pseudomonadati; phylum Pseudomonadota; class Gammaproteobacteria; order Pseudomonadales; family Pseudomonadaceae; genus Pseudomonas; species Pseudomonas sp. 37 R 15. The sequence continues at coordinate 69,439 of NZ_CVTV01000034.1, forward strand.
CCCTGTAAGCCCTGCGAATAGCCGCTAGACTAGGCGGCTCGGAGGCCAACGGCCATTTCGATTTTCCAGCTTTTTCGATAAGCAAATCTTATGGATTTCAAGCAACTGCGTTATTTCGTCGCGGTGTATGAGGAAGGCCATGTAGGCCGTGCCGCGGAGCGTCTGTCGATCTCCCAGCCGGCCTTGTCGCAGCAGGTTCGCCAACTGGAGCAGAACCTCGACGTGAGCCTGTTCGAACGCAGCAGCAAGCGCCTGCTCCCCACCCTGGCCGCGCACACGCTGTACAACCACGCCTTGCCCCTGATCGACGGCATGCAGCAAGCCGTGGAGGCGTTGCGTAACTTCAAGGGCCAGGCGATGCGCACCTTGGCCATCGGTGTGCTGCAAACCGTGCACACCAGCCTGGTGCCGCAAATGCTGGAACGGGTGCGCAAGGCCCAGCCCCACCTGGTCGTGCAGATCTACGAATTGACCGGGCTTGAGATCGAGCGGCGGCTGCTCAACGGCTCGCTGGACATCGGTATCAGCTACCTGCCACCACGCCAACCCGGCCTGCATGGCGTGTTGTTGTACGAGGATGAATTGAAGGTGGTCATCCCTGAGCAACATCCCTTGCGGGAATTCAAGAAGGTCTCGCTGAAACAGGCAGCGGAGTTGCCGATGTTGCTGCTGGGGGAGGAATTCCAGGTACGGCAGATCTGGCAGGGTCAGTTGGCCAACCTGGGCCGACGCCCGCAGGTGCAGGCCGAGCTCAATACCATGGCGGGGATTCTCGACAGCCTGCCTCATACCCAGTTGGCCACTGTGTTGCCGGGGCGTTCCCAGGACGAACACAACAGCCAGTCGCTGCTGTGGAAACCCTTGAGCGAACCCAGGGTGCCGTTGAAAGTCGGTTTGGTGTGCCGTGACGTGCAGCGCCAGCAAGCGACGGTGGCGTTGCTGCGCACGTTGCTCGAAGACGTGATGAATGCCCCGCAGGCAGGCGCCTGACTTTTTCGCGGGCAAAAGAAAACCCCGCCGAAGCGGGGCTTTGCAGACTGTTTCCCTGACATCCATTTCACTCCGCCATCCTGGCAGAATCCTACGTGTCCGTGTTGTTGCTTTGCGCTTCCTGCGCGACGTCCATGTGAAGTAGATTATCCGTGGATCCAATCTGGCGATAGAGGACGATTAGCAGCACGTCATGTAAGAGATTGCTTACACGCACGCCTCGCCCCTAGAACAGTGCTTCATCCATCAGGAACAGCGATTCGCTACCGGCTTTCACCGACGCGCTCAACGAGTGAATACGCGGCAACAGGCGCGCAAAGTAGAAGCGCGCCGTGCCCAGCTTACTGGCATAGAAATCGTCTTCGGTCTCTTTGCCCAACGCGGCCTTGGCCATGCGTGCCCACATATAGGCATACGCCATGTAACCAAACGCGTGCAGGTATTCCACCGATGCCGCGCCGATTTCATTCGGGTTGGTCCTGGCACGGTCCAGCACCCAGGCGGTCAATTCATCCAGGTTGTCCACCGCCGCGCCGAGCGGGCGGGTGAACTCGCCCAGTTGCGCGCCGGCACTGGCGATGAACTGGCGGATCTCATCGGCGAACAAGGTATAGAACGCGCCACCGCTGCCGACGATCTTGCGCCCCATCAAATCCAGCGCCTGAATACCATTGGTGCCTTCGTAGATCTGAGTGATGCGCACATCACGCACCAATTGCTCCTGGCCCCACTCGCGAATGTAGCCGTGGCCACCAAACACTTGCTGGCCGAGCACGGTGGTTTCCAGGCCCAGGTCGCTGAGAAACGCCTTGGCGACTGGCGTCAGCAACGCCACCAGATTGTCGGCGCGCTCACGGGCGGCAGCGTCTTCGCTGAACTTGGCGATGTCCAACTGCGTGGCCACGTAGGTGGAAAACGCACGACCGCCCTCGTTCGCCGCCTTCATGGTCAGCAGCATGCGGCGCACGTCCGGGTGCACGATGATCGGATCGGCCGGTTTGTCCTTGGCTTGTGCGCCCAATGGCGAACGGCTCTGCAGCCGGTCGCGGGCATATTCAATCGCGTTCTGATAGGAGCGCTCACCGGAAGCGAGGCCCTGGATACCCACCCCCAGGCGCTCGTAGTTCATCATGGTGAACATCGCCGCCAAGCCACGGTTGGGCTCACCGACGAGGTAGCCAACGGCTTCGTCGAAGTTCATCACGCACGTCGCGGAGGCCTGGATGCCCATCTTGTGCTCGATCGAGCCGCAGGTCACCGGGTTGCGTGCACCAAGGCTGCCGTCGGCGTTCACCATGAACTTGGGGACCAGGAACAGCGAGATGCCTTTGGGACCCGCCGGTGCATCAGGAAGCTTGGCCAGCACCAGGTGGATGATGTTTTCGGTCAGGTCGTGTTCACCGCCGGTAATGAAAATCTTGGTGCCGCTGACTTTGTAGGAACCATCCGCTTGCGGCTCGGCCTTGGTGCGAATCATGCCCAGGTCGGTACCGGCATGGGCTTCGGTCAGGCACATGGAACCGGCCCATTCGCCGGAATACATCTTCGGCAGGTAGGTGGCCTTGAGTTCGTCGCTGGCGTGGGTATTGATCGACACACAAGCGCCCGAGGTCAACATCGGGTACAGGCCGAACGCCAGGCTGGACGAGTTGATCATCTCCTCGACTTGCGCCGACACCGCCTTGGGCATGCCCATGCCGCCATACACCGGGTCGCCGCCGACACCCACCCAGCCGCCTTCGGCATAGGTCGCGTAAGCCTGCACAAAACCGTCCGGCGTGCTGACGGCACCGTCCACCCAATGGCAGCCTTGCTCATCGCCAGCACGGCTTAACGGCGCGATGGATTTGGCGGTGACCTTGCCGGCCTCTTCGAGGATGGCTTCAACGGTTTCGGCGTCAACCGTGTCTGCCAGGGCAGGCAACTGCGCCCAGGTGGTGGCGACGTCAAAAACTTCGTTGAGGACGAAGCGCATATCACGCAACGGCGCTTTGTAATCAGCCATGGCAAACCTCGTGAGAACGTGAAAAGTGATTCGATAGGATCGGTTTTACAGGCTCCGAGTGTACCCGAACAACTTTTAAGACACATAGGGTCCGTTCGTGACCGACAAGTATTTACAAGTCACGAACGATCCTGTTGCCCGCACATCTACAGGGAAAACGCCTGCGCCGGCAAGCTCATCAGGCATTCGCTGCCCGCCTCCACTGCTGACCGGTGCATCGTGGTGCGCGGCAACAGGCGTTTGAAATAAAAGTCACACGTCGCCCGCTTGGCCTGGGCAAACCCTGGGTCGTCGTGCGCCTGAGCCGCAATCGCCATGCGCAACCACAGGTAGGCGAGGATGATGTAACCGCTGTACATCAGGTAGTCCATGGCCGCCGCTCCCACTTCGTCGGGGTTGCTCATCGCGGCCGTGCCGACCTTCAGCGTCAGCTCACCCCATTGCTGGTTCAACTGGTCGAGTTGCTCGACATGGGCCTTGAATTGCGCATGCTCGGCATTGGCGGCGCAGAACTTATGCACGATTCTGGTAAAGCCGCGCAGCAACTTGCCCTGGCTGCCCAGCACCTTGCGCCCCAGCAGGTCGAGCGCCTGGATACCGTTGGTGCCTTCGTAGATCGGCGCAATGCGCGCATCACGGGCCAGTTGCTCCATGCCCCACTCGCGAATATAGCCATGGCCACCGAACACCTGCATACCGTGGTTGGTCACCTCCAGCCCGGTTTCGGTCATGAAGGCTTTGCAGATCGGTGTGAGGAAGGCCAACAGGTCTTCGGCCTCCTGGCGCTGGCCGGCGTCGCTGCTCAGGTGCGCGGTGTCGAGCAACTGGGCAGTGAAGTAGGTCAGCGCACGATTGCCTTCGTTGAAGGCTTTCATGGTCAGCAACATGCGGCGTACATCGGCATGCACGATAATCGGGTCGGCGGCTTTTTCCGGGGCCTTGGCGCCGGTCAACGAGCGCATTTGCAGGCGCTCGCCGGCGTATTTGATCGCGCCCTGGAAGCTTGCCTCGCCATTGCACAACCCCTGCATCCCGGTGCCCAGGCGCGCGTGGTTCATCATGGTGAACATGCAGTTGAGGCCTTTGTTGGCCTCGCCAATCAGGAAGCCCTTGGCGCCGTCGAAGTTCAGTACGCAGGTGGCCGAGGCCTTGATGCCCATCTTGTGCTCGATGGAGCCGCAGTGCACGGCGTTGCGTTCACCGGAGTCGGCATGGAACTTGGGCACGATGAACAGCGAGATGCCCTTGGTCCCCGCCGGTGCATCCGGCAGCTTGGCCAGCACCAGATGGATGATATTGGCACTCATGTCGTGCTCACCGGCCGAGATGAAGATCTTGCTGCCGGTGAGCGCATAACTGCCATCGGCCTGGGGAATGGCGCGGGTTTTGATCAAGCCCAGGTCGGTGCCGCAGTGGGCTTCGGTCAGGCACATGGTGCCAGTCCACTCGCCGGCGGTGAGTTTGTGCAGGTACGTGGCTTTCTGTTCGTCGGTGCCGTGGGCGTGGATCGCCGACATTGCACCGTGGGTCAGGCCCGGGTACATGCCCCAGGACGTATTGCTGGAGCCGATCATCTCGCTCAGCACCAGCCCGAGGGACTGCGGCAAACCCTGGCCGCCGTAGGCCGGGTCCGCCGCCACGCCGTGCCAGCCGCCTTCCACGTACTGGGCGAAAGCCTGCTTGAAGCCCTTGGGGGTGGTCACGACGCCATTGTCGAAATGGCAGCCCTCCTCATCGCCGCTGCGATTGAGCGGCGCGAGTACGTTTTCGCAGAACTTTGCGCCTTCTTCGAGAATTGCACTGACCATGTCGGGGCTGGCGTCCGTCGCGCCCAGGGCCGCGTAGTGGCCATGAAAATCGAACACGTTGTCGATCAGAAAGCGCATGTCGCGCAGGGGAGCTTTGTACTCAGGCATGGCAGTGTCTCCGGCGGCAGATGATCCCAACCTACTGCCGGCCAACGCCGCGAACAATCACTGTAGCGCTGCTGAATACAGCGCCATTACTCAACCGGCAGCGCTTTCCATGCGCACGGCACCGCGACGGTTCTGCCCGGCGGCGATCACGCAGTTGCGCCCGGCGCCCTTGGCGGCATAGAGCGCCTGATCGGCGCACTTGAGCACTTCTTCAGGACTACGCTGCTCGGCCTGGCGCTCGGCCACGCCGATGCTGACCGTCACCGACACACTGGACGCACCGCTGGCGGCCCGACGCTGGCGACCTTGATGATCGTCATTGGGGCGGTCCGGGTTGCGCAACTTGATCGCATAGTTGGCAATGATTTCGCGGATCTCCTCCAGGTGCGGCAGGCATTCATCCAGGCTCTTGCCGGCAAACACCACGGCAAATTCTTCACCGCCGTAACGGTAGGCGCGCCCGCCGCCGCTAACCTTGGACAGCTTGCTCGCCACCAGGCGCAACACCTGGTCGCCCACGTCATGGCCGTGGGTGTCGTTGAAACGCTTGAAGTGGTCCACGTCGCTCATCGCCAACACATAGTTGCGCCCCAGCCGCTGCATGCGTTCGTTGAGGGCGCGGCGGCCCGGCAAGCCGGTCAGCTCATCGCGAAAGGCCATTTGATACGCCTCATGCGCCACACCGGCAGCGATCATCAGCATCACCTGGCTGCACATGATGTTGAGCGTAAACGGCAGGATGAAGGTTTGCGGCAGCATCCAGAACATCCCCAGCAACCCCACCAGTTGCGCGGCGTGCAACGGGCGCGGCTGATACCAGTACTGGGCGGCCAGGGTGATAAAGCCAATCAGAAACATCGGGTATGCAAGCTGGATCAGGCTCATCCAGGCGCCATGCAGCGCCGGCCAGCGAATCTCGGCCAACCAGTCCAGCACCCCTTGTGGATAGCTTTGCTCCAGGGCCAGCGCCACGCTGCCGACGGCCAATAGCACCGCGCAGCGTGCGACGAAGTCACGGAACAGGTGGGTCTTTTCCTGCCACAGCGCGTACACGCTGAACAGCAACGGCAGCAGCAGGCAGCACAGGTGAAACACCACGGCCGCGTCTTCGCGCACGCGGCCATTGTCGCGGTAGAAATCGGTCTGGGTGTCCAGCAGAAAATACGTGATGTACACCGTGATCATCAGGAACAGCTCACGCTGGCGCCGATACACCGTGCAGTACGCTCCGCCGAGCAACAGCACCAGGGTCGGCAGCACGTTGAACAGCGAGGTGAAGAAAACGTTGAGGTCCTTGAGGTAGGCAGCCGAAAGCCCAGCCAGCAACAGCAGCAAAGAGGGAAGGAAATGACTGAAGCGCACAGCGGACACGCGTGACAAGGGTAGAACTCCGACCCGCAAAAAATAATGGCATGGTGCTACTACTCAGCCAGTTAAACACAACCCGTCCGACCTGTATCACATTGCCATCACTGTAACGGCACGCTTCATTAAACCCTTAGTGTCAGCGCGCATTTTTCGGATCGGCTGAAACCGCATGTGGGAGGGGGCTTGCTCCCGATGGCGGTGGGTCAGTCAAATAGCTATCGACTGACAGGCCGCTATCGGGAGCAAGCCCCCTCCCACATTGAGCGCATTTCAATGCTTGGCCAGCGGCTTTCGCACGGGCAAAAAAAACCGCTTCCCCGAAAGGAAGCGGTTTTTCTGAACCCGGTAAGGCTTAGTAAGCCAGGCCGAAGTCTTCTTCTTTCATGTCCATCAGGTTATTGGCGCCCGACAGCATGGTCGCTACATGAGTGCGGGTACGCGGCAGGATGCGCTGGAAGTAGAAGCGCGCGGTCTGCAGCTTGGCGGTGTAGAACGCCTCTTCGCTGGTACCGGCGGCCAGTTTTTCGGCGGCCAGGCGTGCCATGTCGGCCCAGAAGTAAGCCAGGCACGCGTAACCGGAGTACATCAGGTAGTCCACCGAGGCGGCACCGACTTCTTCACGGTCTTTCATCGCGGCCATGCCGACCTTCATGGTCAACTCGCCCCACTCTTTGTTCAACGCCGCCAGCGGTGCAACGAATTCCTTGACGGCGTCGTTGCCTTCGTTGGCCTGGCAGAACTTGTGCACGATTTTGGTGAAGCCCTTGAGCGCTTCGCCCTGGGTCATCAGTACCTTGCGGCCGAGCAGGTCGAGGGCCTGGATGCCGGTGGTGCCTTCGTACAGCATCGAAATGCGGCTGTCGCGAACGTTCTGCTCCATGCCCCACTCAGCGATGAACCCGTGACCGCCGTAGATCTGTACGCCGTGGTTGGCGGACTCGAAACCGACTTCAGTCATGAATGCCTTGGCGATCGGAGTCATGAAGGCCAGCAGGCCGTCGGCCTGTTTCTTGGCTTCGTCATCGGTGCCGTACTTGACGATGTCCACTTGCTTGGCGGTGAAGTACACCATCGCACGGTTGCCTTCGGCGAAGGCTTTCATGGTCAACAGCATGCGGCGCACGTCAGGGTGCACGATGATCGGGTCGGCGGCTTTTTCCGGCGCTTTCGGGCCGGTCAGGGAACGCATTTGCAGGCGGTCACGCGCATATTTCAGGCCACCCTGGAAACCGATCTCGGCGTGGGCCAGGCCTTGCAGCGCGGTCCCCAGGCGAGCGGTGTTCATGAAGGTGAACATGCAGTTCAGGCCTTTGTTCGCCGGGCCGATCAGGTAACCGGTGGCCGCGTCGAAGTTCATCACGCAGGTGGCGTTGCCGTGGATGCCCATCTTGTGCTCCAGGGAGCCACAGGTCACCGCGTTGCGCTCGCCCACCGAACCATCGGCGTTGGGCAGGAATTTAGGCACGATAAACAACGAGATGCCTTTGGTGCCGGCCGGTGCATCCGGCAGGCGCGCCAGCACGATGTGGACGATGTTATCGGCCATGTCGTGCTCACCGGCCGAGATGAAGATCTTGGTGCCGGAAACGTTGTAGGAACCGTCAGCCTGAGGTTCGGCCTTGGTGCGCAGCATGCCCAGGTCGGTACCGCAGTGCGGCTCGGTCAGGCACATGGTGCCGGTCCACTCGCCCGACACCAGCTTGGTCAGGTAGGCCTCTTGCTGCTCCGGCGTGCCGTGCTCGGAAATAGTGTTCATCGCACCGTGGGACAGGCCTGGGTACATGCCCCACGACCAGTTGGCTTCGCCGACCATTTCACTCACGGCAAGGCCCAGGGACTCCGGCAGGCCTTGGCCGCCGTGCTCCACGTCATGGGCCAGGCTTGGCCAGCCGCCTTCGACGAACTGTTTGTAGGCTTCTTTGAAACCAGCAGGGGTTTTAACGCCTGACTCGCTCCAGGTACACCCTTCGATGTCACCCACGCGGTTCAGCGGCGCCAGCACTTGCTCACAGAACTTGGCGCCTTCTTCGAGAATGGCGTCAACCATGTCCGGAGTAGCGTCCTGGCAAGCCGGCAGGCTCTGATAGTGCGCTTCATAACCGAGCAGTTCGTCACGAACGAAGCGAATATCACGCAAGGGGGCCTTGTAGTCAGGCATAGCGATAAACCTCTGCTGATGTATCTGGGATGAACAACCGCATGGATGAGTCAGGGCGGTCAAACAGGTGTTTGAAACATACGTTTACGACCTGGGGTTGTCAAGCGTCGGCCCGCTGCCGTTTGTCTTGATGCGGATCAATGGCGCGCACGGCAAAGCCTGTGGCGTGGTGCCACATGATTAAGAGAAGTGTAGGAGTCCAGCGCGAGGGCACAAAATGCATGTGGGAGGGGGCTTGCCCCCGATGGCGGCAGGTCGGCTATGAATAAGCTGGCTGATGGACCGCTATCGGGGGCAAGCCCCCTCCCACATTGTGCAGTGCATTCAGCGTGAGGATCAGGCGTAGGTATCGATCAGCGTACCGAGCATTTCGTCCGAAGCCTTGGCGACTTTCGCGCCAAGCTCCACTTGAAACTTGCCCTGGGCCATTTCGACCATATTGCTCGCCGAATTGGACGCCTGAGCGCGATCGTTGGCTTGCAGACGGTCGCTTTGCGCGGCCGATGGCTGGGACGTCGCGGCGCTGGCGATCTTCCCAGCGGCCTGGTCGACACGGTTCTGCCCGGCCTGGATGGTGCTCAGGCCCGAATAAAACGCGCTGCTTCCAGAGATTTCCATGGCGTAAGCCTGCCTTTAGAGAATCGTGAGAGCCAATTGAACCAGACATCCTGGTGAAAGGCCCGTTAAAAACACTAATGGCACATTGCCTTAGCGATAGCCAAAATCAGTCAAGCAGGTCCATTTCCAGGTAAGCGGCCACCGCGGCTGCCCCGGCATGCTTGAGTTTCGGTACCCGTCCAAGGCAAGGCGCCGGTAAACGCTCGGCCAGGGTGGCGAGGTTCTCTTCCAGACGAGAGGTCTTCGGGTCGATGATATTGGCCACCCAACCGGCCAGCGGTAATCCATCGCGCGCGATCGCTTCGGCGGTGAGCAGCGCATGGCTGATACACCCCAGACGCACCCCCACCACCAGGATCACCGGTAACTTGAGCGCAATGGCCAGGTCCGACAGGTTGGCTTGATCGGCCAGCGGCACGCGCCACCCCCCTGCGCCTTCGATCAACGTGAAGTCCGCTTTGTGCTCGAGCACTCGCTGCATCGGCTGGAGCAGCGATTGCACCGTCAGCGCAACGCCCGCCTCACGTGCCGCCAGATGCGGCGCAATCGCAGGTTCAAACGCCACCGGGTTGACCTCGGCATAGGTCAACGGCAACGAACATTCGGCTAGCAGTGCCAGGGCATCGGCGTTACGCAAGCCGTTGGGCGTGATCTGGCAGCCGGAGGCCACGGGTTTTCCCGCCGCCGTGGTTTTGCCCGCTTGGCGCGCGGCATGCAGCAGGCCGGCGGCGATGGTGGTCTTGCCCACGTCGGTGTCGGTACCGGTGATGAAATAAGCGGCGTTCATAGAGGTTTCTCCAGTACGGCGTACACCACCTGGTACGTAGCGGGCAAGCCCTGGACCTGACGGAGCTGTTCGTAAGCCTGGACCAGTGCCGCAACCCGCGCGCGGCCGGTCAACCCTCCCGGGCGACCCGGGTTGAGGTTATGTGCGCCCAGGGCTTTCAGCTCATGGGTCAGGCTGCGCACGTCCGGGTAATGCAGGACATGGGGCCGCCGTTCCAGGCTGGTCACCCGAAAACCGCTGGCTGCGCACAGTTGCTGATAAGCCTCGAAGGTGCGGAAACGGTTGACGTGAACCCAGCCATCCGCCGCGCGCCAGCTCTCGCGCAGCTCATCCAGCGTGCCCACGCACAGGCTGGCAAAGGCCAGCACGCCGCCCGGTTGCAGCACGCGAAGGGCTTCACTGAGGACTGCGTCGAAGTTCGCACACCACTGCACCGCCAGGCTGGAAAAAATCAGCGCATAGCTTTCAGCATTCAGCGGTAAGCGTTCCGCATCACCGGCGATGAAGTGCTGCGCGCCGCCTGAAGGCCGCGCATGGTTGAGCATGCCTTCGGCAATATCCAGCGCGGTGCCTTGGCTGGCAGGTAGCCGCTCAGCCAGTGCGCGGCTGAAATAGCCCGTGCCGCAGCCCAGATCGAGCCAGCGTTGTGGCGCGAGTCCCGCCGGTAATTGCGCGAGCAGGGCATGGCCCACCGCTCGCTGCAACTCGGCCACGCTGTCATAACTGGCCGCAGCCCGGGAGAACGACGCGGCCACCTGGCGCTTGTCGGGCAAGGCGCCCGGCAGGTGGGGATGGGATAGATCAGTCATCGACGCACTCATGCAAAAAAGCCTGGATGGCCCCCGCTACACCGTGGGGGTCCTCCAGAAGAAAAGCGTGACCGGCCTGTTCAATCAGGCCGATTTCCACATCGGGCAGCAGCGCCAGCAAGTCACTGGCGGCTTCGGCGGGCACCAGCCCATCCTGACCGGCAAACAGGTGCAGTTGCGGCCCGCGAAAGGCCTGCAACGCGGCGCGGGTGTCCAATTGGGCAAGCAATTCCAGGCCGGGCATCAACACGCTGGGCGAGGTGTTCGGTGCCCCACTGACCAACAGACGCGAGAGCCCGCGCGGGTCGGCCGCGCCCTTGGCGCACAACAGGCCAAAGCGCTTGAGGGTGACCTGGGAGTCGGCGTGGCAGCCGGCGAGGAACGCGTCGAATGTGTCGGCAGGCATGGCCTGCGGCCAAGCATCATGGGCGACAAAACACGGATTGCTCGCCAGGGTGAGCAACCCGCAGCAACGCTCCGCGCGTCGTGCCGCCAGCTCCGAGGCGAGCATGCCGCCCAGGGACCAGCCGCCGAGCCAGGCATTGTCGGGCAGCGTGGCATCCAGTTCGTCGAGCCATTCGGTCAAGTCGCTGGAGTCCAGGGCCGGCAACGGTTCGATCTGCACGTGCAAGTGTTCATTCAAGCCTTGCAACGCCGCGGCCAGCGGTTCCAGCGGCGATACACCCAGGCCCCAGCCGGGCAGCAATACCAGTCGATCACGCATGCTCGGGCTCCATGGTGTTTAACAACCGGAAACACGCTTGCAATGCGTTTAACAATAGCTGCACCTGCGCTGCGCTGTGGGCCGCCGTCAACGTCACGCGCAAACGGGCGCTGCCGGCGGGCACGGTGGGGGGACGGATCGCGGTCACCATCAGCCCGCGCTCGCGCAGCATCTGCGACAGGCGCAAGGCTCGCGCGCTGTCGCCCATCAGGATCGGCTGGATCGGCGTAAAACTGTCCATCAACTTAAGGCCGATCTGCTCGGCGCCCTGGCGGAACTGACGGATCAACCCGTTGAGGTGCTCGCGGCGCCAATGCTCGGTGCGCAGCAGCTCCAGGCTTTTGAGGGTGGCGCACGCCAGCGCCGGCGGCTGGCTGGTGGTGTAGATGTACGGCCGGGCGAATTGAATCAGGCTTTCGATCAGTTCTTCACTGCCCGCCACAAAGGCACCGGCGGTGCCGAACGCTTTACCGAGGGTGCCGACCAATACCGGCACATCTTCCTGGCTCAAGCCAAAATGCTCGACGATGCCCGCGCCGTTGGCCCCCAGCGGGCCGAAACCGTGGGCGTCATCGACCATCAACCAGGCACCTCTGGCCTTGGTTTCACGGGCCAGCGCCGGCAAATCGGCGAGGTCGCCGTCCATGCTGAATACGCCATCGGTCACCACCAGAGTGTTACCGGTGGCTTTCTCCAGGCGCTTGGCCAGGCTGGCGGCGTCGTTATGCAGGTAACGGGTGAAACGTGCCCCGGACAGCAAACCGGCATCCAGCAACGACGCATGGTTCAGACGATCTTCCAGCACGGTGTCGCCCTGCCCCACCAAGGCGGTGACCGCGCCGAGGTTGGCCATGTAGCCGGTGGTAAACAGCAATGCACGCGGGCGCCCGGTCAGGTCGGCCAGGGCTTCTTCCAGCGCGTGGTGCGGCGTGGCATGCCCCACCACCAGGTGCGACGCGCCACCGCCCACGCCCCAGCGGGACGCACCGGCGCGCCAGGCCTCGATCACCTGCGGATGGTTGGCCAGGCCCAGGTAGTCATTGTTACAAAACGCCAGGAGCGGCTTGCCGTCCACCACCACTTCCGGGCCCTGGGGGCTCTGCAGCAAGGGGCGTTGACGGTAAAGGTGTTCGGCACGGCGGGCAGCGAGGCGCGCGGCGAGATCGAAAGACATGCAGGCCTCGATTCAGCAGGGTGTTCGCGGTTCAAAAGGTGGGAGGGGGCTTGCCCCCCTCCCACATTTGGAATGCATTTCAATCAAACGGCGGCGGCGTTGTAAAACTGTTCGCTGCTCTTCTGCTCCACCAACGCCTGTTCAATGGCGGCCTGATGCACTTCGTCGGCATGCTCTTCCCGCGCCTCCGGCAGGATCCCGAGGCGCGAGAACAGTTGCATGTCCTTGTCCGCCTGCGGGTTGGCGGTGGTCAGCAGCTTGTCGCCGTAGAAGATCGAGTTGGCACCGGCAAAGAACGCCAGGGCCTGCATCTGCTCGTTCATCGCTTCGCGGCCGGCCGACAGGCGCACATGGGATTGCGGCATCAGGATGCGCGCCACCGCCAGCATGCGGATGAAGTCGAACGGGTCGATGTCCTCGGCGTTTTCCAACGGCGTACCGGCCACCTTGACCAGCATGTTGATCGGCACCGACTCCGGATGCTCCGGCAGGTTGGCCAATTGAATCAGCAGGTTGGCGCGGTCATCCAGGGACTCACCCATGCCGAGAATACCGCCGGAGCAGATCTTCATCCCCGACTCACGCACATAGGCCAGGGTTTGCAGGCGTTCGCTGTAGGTGCGCGTGGTGATGATCGAACCGTAGAATTCCGGCGAGGTATCGAGGTTGTGGTTGTAATAGTCGAGGCCGGCCTGGGCCAACGCGACGGTCTGGTCCTGATCGAGACGGCCGAGGGTCATGCAGGTTTCCAGGCCCATGGCCTTCACGCCTTTGACCATCTCCAGCACGTAGGGCATGTCTTTGGCCGATGGATGTTTCCAGGCGGCGCCCATGCAGAAACGCGTCGAACCGATGGCCTTGGCGCGCGCAGCCTCTTCGAGGACCTTTTGCACCTCCATCAGCTTTTCTTTTTCCAGGCCGGTGTTGTAGTGACCCGACTGCGGACAATATTTGCAATCTTCCGGGCAGGCGCCGGTTTTGATCGACAGCAGGGTGGACACCTGCACGCGGTTGGCGTCGAAATGCGCACGGTGCACGGTCTGCGCCTGGAATAGCAGGTCATTGAACGGCTGCACGAACAGGGCTTTGACTTCGGCCAAAGACCAATCGTGACGCAGGGTGGCAGAGGTGCTGGCGCTCATGGGTGATTCCTTGATTATGCTTTGACTAACGCTGCGGGAAGGGCAATACCCACAGGCACGACACGGATGCTCGGCATATTTAAGGAAGATTCATGCACTGTCAACCAACCCACAAACACCAGGTTTACATCTGGTTAAAAAGCGTACAATCCTGTTTGATCTGCGATGAGCGCGCCGAAAGCGCCGATTGCGTCTGCAACGCCTGCGAGACCGAGCTACCGTGGCTGATGGAGTGCTGTGAAGTCTGCGCCCTGCCCTTGCCCATGGACGGATTGGTGTGCGGTCAATGCCAGACACATCCGCCCGCGTATAAACGCGTGATTGCGCCCTGGACCTACAGCTTCCCGGTGGACAGCCTGATCAGCCGGTTCAAGCATCAGGCGCGCTGGCCGTTGGGGCACCTGCTGGGACGCTTGCTCGGGCGGCTGTTGCAGCATCGGTTCGAGAATGCCGAACTCACCCGCCCCGATTGCCTGCTGCCGGTGCCGATGCCCCCCAAACGTCTGCGCCAGCGTGGCTATAACCAGGCCGTGATGCTGGCGCGCTGGCTCAGCACCGACCTGGACATCCCCTGCGATGAACACCTGTTGCTACGTCCCCAGGAAACCATCGCGCAACAAGACCTCGACGCCAAAACGCGCAAACGCAACCTGCTCGACGCCTTCGCCCTGGCACCCGGCGCCCGGGTGCAGGGTCGCCACCTGGCGTTGGTGGACGACGTGCTGACCACCGGCGCCACCGCCCACAGCCTGGCGCGGTTATTGATGAAGGCCGGCGCGCGCCAGGTCGATGTGTATTGCCTGGCCCGCACGCCCAAACCCGGCACGTGACTTGACTCCCGGACCGCCGGGCGGCAACGTCCGCTCATTCCAGCCAGGCGTCATCCCATGTCACTGCCCTCGCCGCTCAGCCAGCACATCATCCGCCGCCCTCAGCGCATCGCGTTGCTGGCGCATATCGCCGAGCAGGGCTCCATCACCCGTGCCGCCAAAAGTGCCGGGTTGAGCTACAAGGCCACGTGGGACGCCATCGATGAACTGAACAACCTGGCGCAAACGCCGCTGGTGGAGCGCAGCGTCGGCGGCAAAGGCGGTGGCGGCGCCAGGCTGACGAGTGAAGGTGAACGCGTGCTGCGCCTATATCAGCGCCTGCAAGCCTTGCAAGCCGAGGTACTTGCAACAGACGAAGCAGCCCGCGACTTCAATCTGCTGGGCCGCCTGATGCTGCGCACCAGTGCGCGCAATCAACTGCACGGCCAGGTCAGCGCCATCGAGCGCCATGGGCGCAATGACAGGGTGCGCCTGGAACTGGCGGGTGGCCTGTATCTGGATGCACACATCACACACGACAGCACGCAACGGCTGGAGCTGGAGCCCGGCGTGGAAGTGGTCGCCCTGATCAAGGCCGGCTGGCTGGAATTATTGGCCATCGGGCAAACCGCAACACTTGGACACAATTGCTTGAGCGGTGTGATTGAGACGATTCACGACGCTGAAGACGGCCCCAGCGAAGTCCGAATCGGCCTGCCAAGCGGTCAGGTGCTATGTGCCCTGGCGCAGCCCGCCGCACTGAGCGCACTCAACGCCGCGCCTGGCCAGCCGGTCCAGGTGCAATTCGCCCCCGGCCAGGTATTGCTTGGCACGCCGGTGTAGCCGGCACCCGCCATCAAACTGCAACAATTTCGTCACGCCCGCTCCTTAAGGTGTCTGCAAAAACCGTAAGGAGCCTGACATGAGCCTGCTGGAAGAAAACCAAGCCACCGACCTCGAACAGATGGTCGGCCTCACCCGTCGCCGCTTTATCGGTGCCGGCGCCCTGTGCGGTGCGGCGATGTTCCTGGGCGGCAACCTGCTCAGTCGCAGCGCCCTGGCCGTGAATGCCGTCTCTGCCAGCCCGTTGCTGGGCTTTACCGGCATCGCCGCCGCCACCAGCGACACCATCAGCCTGCCGCCCGGCTACAGCGCCTCGGTGCTGATCAGCTGGGGCCAGCCCTTGAGCAAGCAGGCGCCGGCCTTCGATCCCTCCGGCAACGGCACGGCCAAGGCCCAGGAACAGCAGTTCGGCGACAACAATGACGGCATGAGCCTGTTTCCCTTCCCCGGCGACGACAACCGCGCCTTGATGGCGATCAACAACGAATACACCAACTACCGCTACCTCTACGCCCACGGCGGCGCACCGCAATCGGCCGAAGACGTGCGCAAGGCCCTGGCCAGCGAAGGCGTGTCGGTGATCGAAATACAGCGCAAGGGCGATACCTGGCAGTTCGTCCAGGACTCACGCTATAACCGGCGCATTCACGGCAACACGCCAATCCGCCTGAGCGGCCCCGCCGCCGGCCACGATTGGCTGAAAACCGGCGCCGACAACACCGGCAAGAACGCCTTGGGCACCTTCCAGAACTGCGCCAACGGCAAGACCCCGTGGGGCACTTACCTCACCTGCGAAGAGAACTTCACCGACTGTTTCGGCAGCAGCAACCCCCAGCAGGTCTTCGACGCCGGGCAAAAACGCTACGGCGCGGTCGTCGCCAGCAAAGACATCAACTGGCACCCGCACGACCCGCGCTTCGACATGGCCACGAACCCCAACGAACTCAATCGTCACGGCTGGGTGGTGGAAATCGACCCGTTCGACCCGCAATCCACCCCGGTCAAGCGCACCGCCCTGGGCCGTTTCAAGCACGAAAACGCGGCCCTGGCCGAGACCCGCGACGGACGCGCCGTGGTGTACATGGGCGATGATGAACGTGGCGAATTCATCTACAAGTTCGTCAGCCGCGATCCGATCAACCACGACAACCCGAAGGCCAACAAGGATTTGCTCGATCACGGCACCTTGTACGTGGCGATCTTCGACGCGGGCAATGGCGATGCCGATCATCCCAAGGGCAAGGGCCAGTGGGTCGAGCTCACCCATGGCAAAAACGGCATCGACGCCGGCACAGGCTTTGCCAGCCAGGCCGAAGTGCTGATCCATGCGCGCCTGGCCGCCAGCGTGGTGAACGCCACGCGCATGGACCGCCCGGAATGGATCGTGGTCAGCCCCATCGACGGCCAGGTCTACTGCACCCTCACCAACAACGCCAAGCGCGGCGAAGACGGCCAGCCGGTGGGCGGGCCCAACCCGCGTGAGAAGAACGTCTATGGCCAGATCCTGCGCTGGAAAGCCGACGCCGATAACCACGGTGCCACGGACTTCACCTGGGACCTGTTCGTCGTCGCCGGCAACCCCGGCGTACACACGGGCGCGCCGAAGGGCGGCTCGTCCAACATCAACCCGCAGAACATGTTCAACAGCCCGGACGGCCTGGGTTTCGACAAGGCCGGCCGCCTGTGGATTCTCACCGACGGCGACTACAGCAACGCGGGCGACTTCGCCGGCATGGGCAACAACCAGATGCTGTGTGCCGACCCGGGCACCGGGGAGATTCGTCGCTTCATGGTCGGGCCGGTGGCGTGTGAAGTCACCGGGATCAGCTTTTCGCCGGATCAGAAAACGCTGTTTGTGGGTATTCAACATCCCGGTGAAACTGGCGGCTCGACGTGGCCGGAGCATCTGCCGAACGGCAAGCCGCGTTCGTCGGTGCTGGCGATTCGGCGCGATGATGGCGGGGTTGTCGGCGCCTGACAGGTCCTCATCGGGGGCAAGTCGAATCGTCGCACCGCCCCTCCCACCTTTAACTGTATTCACAAATCAAGTGTGGGAGGGGGCTTGCCCCCGATAGCAATAGCACAGCCACCACCTATCTCAGCCCCGGTGCGTTACCATACCCGGCCGGACGCGGCGACCTGCTGCGCGCAGGAGTTCGCATGGCCCACCCGTTTGAAACACTCACCCCTGATCTGGTTCTCGACGCCGTCGAAAGCATCGGTTTTCTCAGCGATGCGCGCATTTTGGCGCTCAACAGCTACGAAAACCGCGTGTATCAGGTGGGCATCGAAGATTCCGAGCCCCTGATCGCCAAGTTCTACCGGCCGCAGCGCTGGACCAACGAAGCGATCCTGGAAGAACACCGTTTCACCTTCGAACTGGCTGAATGCGACGTGCCGGTGGTCGCGCCGCTGATCCACAACGGCGCAAGCCTGTTCGAGCATCAGGGTTTCCGCTTCACCCTGTTTCCACGCCGTGGCGGCCGCGCGCCGGAGCCGGGCAACCTCGACCAGCTCTATCGCCTCGGGCAACTGCTCGGCCGTTTGCATGCCGTGGGGTCCACCCGCCCGTTCGAACACCGCGAGGCCCTCGGCGTAAAGAACTTCGGTCATGATTCCCTGACCACCCTGCTCGAAGGCAACTTCATTCCCAAGAGCCTGCTACCGGCCTACGAGTCCGTGGCCCGCGACCTGCTCAAGCGCGTGGAAGAGGTCTACAAGGCCACCCCGCACAAGAACATCCGCATGCACGGCGACTGCCACCCCGGCAACATGATGTGCCGCGACGAGATGTTCCACATCGTCGACCTGGATGACTGCCGCATGGGCCCGGCGGTGCAGGACCTGTGGATGATGCTCGCCGGCGATCGCCAGGAATGCCTGGGCCAATTGTCGGAATTGATGGACGGCTACCAGGAGTTCCACGACTTCGACCCGCGGGAACTGGCCCTGATCGAACCCTTGCGCGCCCTGCGCCTGATGCACTACAGCGCCTGGTTGGCGCGGCGCTGGGACGACCCGGCATTTCCCCACAGCTTCCCGTGGTTTGGCAGCGAGCGCTATTGGGGTGATCAAGTGCTGGCGTTGCGTGAGCAGCTGTCGGCCCTCAACGAAGAACCGCTGAAACTCTTCTGACTGCTGCGCTTTAGGTGGGAGGGGGCTTGCCCCCGAAGGCGGCCTGTCAGCTGAGACATATCGCGACCGATACCCCGCTATCGGGGGCAAGCTGAACTGGTCAAGTAATCTTGGACACTGATTAAGGTTCACGCCGCCAACCTTTCCTTCACGACCGGCGACCGGTAGTCGTTGTAGCTATGAGGCCTGCTGATGTTGTAGCGCGAGACATAGCGCTGCACGTCTGCTCGGGCCTCATGTTCCAGTTTGTAGCCCGTTTCAGGCACCCACTCTGATTTCAAGCTGCCAAAGAAACGCTCCATCGGGGCGTTGTCCCAGCATTCGCCTTTACGGCTCATACTCTGCCTAAACCCCTGTTTCAGCAGCTCGTTTCGGAATTTATGACTGGTGTACTGACAACCTTGGTCAGAATGAAACAACACATCCTGGGGATGGCCGCGTAGCTCAACCGCCATGCGTAGCGCTTCGCAGGTCAGGTTGGCATCAGAAATCATCGAGAACGACCAGCCCACGATCCTGCGAGCGTACAAATCCAGAACGGCGGCGAAGTACATCCACCGCTTGCCGACCTTGATATATGTCACGTCGCCACACCACACCTGATTAACCGCCGTCACATCAAATTTTCGCTTGAGCACGTGCGGCGCCACCAAGGCCTCCACGCCCGGCGACCTGTACTTATGGCGCCTGCGCTGACGGCTGGCGATGCCAGCTTCGCGCATCAAACTGCGAGCCATATAACGCCCGATACGATGCCCTTTGGCTTGTAGCTCCTTGGACAACGTACGTGCACCGGCCGACTCTCTGGACGCCTTGTGGTGCCTGACCAGCGCGGCTTTGAGCTTATCCCTCTCAGGATTTGCTCTGCCTTGGCGCTGGCGCCAGGCGTAGAAGCTACTGCGGTTGACCCCAAACGCCTGGCAACACCTTTTAACGCCGTACTGCTCGTCCAGCTCATCGATCAACGTGAATGATCTTTGGCGTCCAAAAGCAGGAGAGCACTGGCCTTTTTTAGAATTTCGATATCCAGGTCTTTCTCTCTGAGCAGAGCTTTGAGCCTCTGGATTTCTCGTTGATCAGCAGTAATCGCCTTGGCCCCTACCGGGGTCGAGCCCAAGCGTTCTTTTTGCACTTGATCGACCCAGCGGCGCAGGGCTGTGGGGCCGATATCCAGGGTGGCACACACCTCGGTAACCGGCTGACCTTCATCCAACACCATGCTGGCAGCCTTGAGCTTGAACTCACTCGAATAAGATTTACGCATAACCAAACACCTCAGATTTGGGCGCTATCATAGCGCCCGATTGAAGTGTCCAAAATCATTAGGCCAGTTCA
>NZ_CVTV01000033.1:0-96908 GCF_900004865.1 Pseudomonas sp. 37 R 15
TGAACGAGCCCCATGAAAGACAGGACACCGTTCCCCCCTTAAGATAAGGGATAGGCAAACGGGTATGTTTATGACTAACAGCAATAATAAGGGTGGCGAATTGCTCGGCCAGGAGCGCCGGCGTCGCTGGAGCACCGACCAGAAACTGGCAATGGTTCGCGAGAGCCTTGAACCGGGACAAAGCGTGTCCGTAGTGGCCCGACGCAACGGCATCAACGCCAACCAGCTGTTCCTGTGGCGCAAGCTTTACCAGGACGGAAGCTTGTCGGCGGTCAGTGCTGGCGAAGCCGTTGTACCGGCGTCGGAACTGACCGATGCGCTCAAGCAGATCCGCGAATTGCAGCGGATGCTGGGCAAGAAGACGATGGAAGCCGAAGTTCTAAAAGAGGCCGTAGAGATCGCCCGGTCGCGAAAATGGATTGCGCACTCACCCTTGTTGCCGGGGGACGACCAGTGAAGCTGGTCAGCAAATGTCTCGGTGTGGCGCGCTCGCAATTAACGGTTCGGATCAAGCAATCGCTATCGCCCAGAGTACGGCGAAGCAGGCCTGTGAATGACGCTGAGTTGGTAGTCGAAATTCAGCAACAGGTCAGCGAGCTGCCCAGCTATGGCTACCGTCGCGTCTGGGGATTACTGCGCCGTGCACGAGAAAAGCAACGACTCCCTGCGATCAATGTAAAGCGGGTTTACCGGGTCATGCGTGATCACAACCTGCTGCTTGAGCGCCGGATCAAACAGCCCGGCGTGCCGCGTCGGCACGAAGGCCGTATTGCCGTGAAAACCAGCGATACGCGTTGGTGCTCGGACGGCTTTGAGTTCCGATGCGAGGATGGCGCCAAACTGAGCGTGACCTTCGCCCTGGACTGCTGTGACCGTGAAGCCATCGGCTGGGTCGCGAGCCCGACCGGGTACAGTGGCGATGATATCCGCGACTTGATGCTGGAAAGCGTAGAGAAGCGTTTTGGTGACCAACTGCCGACTACGCCAGTGCAGTGGTTAAGCGACAACGGTTCGGCATACACCGCTGAACAGACGCGCGCATTTGCCCGGCAGATCGGTTTGCAACCGGTAACGACACCGGTGCGTAGCCCGCAAAGCAACGGCATGGCCGAGAGCTTCGTAAAGACTATCAAGCGTGACTACGTGGCGCATATGCCCAAACCAGATAGAGAAACGGCGCTGCGTAACCTGGCAATTGCCTTCGAGCATTACAACGAGCAGCATCCACACAGCGCCTTGAAATATCGCTCACCGAGGGAGTTCAGGCGCTTGGCGGCAGCATCAATTTAACGGGGAGTTGGTGTCCGGTTTTGTAGGGGCTAATCCACCCGGCCTGCGAGGCTGGGACAATACCGGTGAGTTCAAACACGCCAGCAACAACAGTATTTGCCATCAATCACATTGATAGCTCCCTAACTAAAACTGCACACTAGGGGGCTGTCCCCGGCGCTTATATCATTCCGAATGATAGTTACCTTTGCTTCATTCGATTCGTGACATACCGCCTCCCCGCGCATGATCCGCCCATCTCAAATACATTGGCGGATGCACCTCATGGAACAGTCACTCAAACATTTGCGCTTGCCCCTGGCGATATTGGCCGTGGTGGTGATGAGCGCGTGCGGCAAGACCCCGGAACAAGCGGCCGCCATGCCTGCTGCCAAAGTCAGCGTGGCCAAGGTGCTGGAACAGCCGGTCAACGAGTGGGATGAATTCACCGGGCGCCTGGAAGCTCCGGAAACCGTACAGATTCGTCCGCGGGTTTCTGGCCAGATTGACCAAGTCGCTTTCACCGAAGGCGCTTTGGTCAAGAAAGGCGACCTGCTGTTCCAGATCGATCCGCGCCCGTTCCAGGCCGAAGTGCGCCGCCTTGAAGCTCAGCTTGCGCAGACCAAGGCCGCGGCCACCCGCAGTGAAAACGAAGCACAACGCGGTGAACGCCTGCGCCAGAGCAATGCGATCTCCGCCGAACTCGCCGACTCGCGCGCCACTGCGGCCCAGGAAGCCCGCGCCGCGATGGCCGGGATCCAGGCGCAGTTGGACCTGGCCAAGTTGAACCTGAGCTTTACCCGCGTCACCTCGCCCATCAGCGGCCGCGTCAGCCGTGCCGAGATCACCGCCGGTAACCTGGTCACCGCCGACACCACCGCGCTGACCAGTGTGGTCTCCACCGACAAGGTCTACGCCTACTTCGATGCCGATGAGCGTGTGTTCCTCAAGTACACCGAGCTGGCCCGCCAAGGCCGTCGCGGCGCGACCACGCCGGTGTACCTGGGCCTGTCGAATGAAACCGGCAACCCGCACCTGGGCCAGATGAACTTCGTCGACAACCAGGTCAACCCGGCCACCGGCACCATCCGCGGACGTGCAGTGTTCGATAACAGCAAGGGCGAATACACCCCTGGCCTGTATGCGCGCCTGAAGCTGGTGGGCAGCGGCACCTACTCCGCCGTGCTGATCAACGACGAAGCCGTGGGCACCGACCTGGGCAAGAAGTTCGTACTGGTGATGGAAGGCGACAAGCCGGCCTATCGCGCCGTGGAACTGGGCCCGAAGATCGAAGGCTTGCGCATCGTGCGCAGCGGCTTGAACAAGGACGACACCATTATCGTCAAGGGCCTGCAGCGCGTGCGCCCGGGCTCACCGGTGGCGCCGGAAACCATTCCGATGGCCAGCCAGGAAACCCTCGCCGCCCTGGCCCAACAACGACAAGCGCTTGAAGCCAGCAACCTGGAGCAAGTGGCGCCGGACAAAACCGCGCCCAAGCTTGCCAGCAGCGCGACTCCACGCGGTTAAGGGATACGACTCAAGATGAATTTTTCCAAGTTCTTCATTTCGCGGCCGATCTTCGCAGCGGTGCTGTCACTGTTGATCCTGATCGCAGGCGCAATCTCGCTGTTCCAGCTGCCGATCAGTGAATACCCGGAAGTGGTGCCGCCGACCGTCGTGGTACGCGCCAACTTCCCGGGTGCGAACCCCAAAGTCATCGGCGAAACCGTGGCGGCTCCGCTGGAGCAAGCCATTACAGGCGTCGAGAACATGCTGTACATGTCCTCGCAGTCGACCGCCGACGGCAAGCTGACCCTGACCATCACCTTCGCCCTGGGCACCGACCTGGACAATGCGCAGGTGCAGGTGCAAAACCGGGTGACGCGCACTCAACCAAAACTGCCTGAGGAAGTGACACGCATCGGCATCACCGTGGACAAGGCCTCCCCCGACCTGACCATGGTGGTGCACTTGACCTCCCCGGATCAGCGTTACGACATGCTGTACCTGTCCAACTACGCCATCCTCAATATCAAGGATGAGCTGGCCCGCCTGGGCGGCGTCGGCGACGTGCAGTTGTTCGGCATGGGCGACTATTCCCTGCGCGTGTGGCTCGACCCGAACAAGACCGCCTCACGCAACCTGACCGCGACCGATGTGGTCACGGCGATTCGCGAACAGAACCGTCAGGTGGCCGCCGGTGCCCTGGGCGCCCAGCCTGCGCCGAGTGATACCAGCTTCCAACTGTCGGTTAACACCCAAGGCCGCCTGGTCACCGAGGAAGAGTTCGAGAACATTGTGATTCGCGCCGGTGCCAACGGTGAAATCACACGGCTCAAGGACATCGCCCGGGTCGAGTTGGGCTCCAGCCAATATGCGCTGCGCTCGCTGATCGATAACCAGCCGGCCGTGGCGATTCCGATTTTCCAGCGTCCCGGCTCCAACGCCATCGACATCTCCAACGATGTACGCGCAAAAATGGCCGAGCTGAAAAAGAGCTTCCCGGCGGGCATGGATTACCGCATCGCCTATGACCCGACCATCTTTGTGCGCGGCTCCATCGAAGCGGTGGTGCATACCCTGTTCGAAGCACTGATTCTGGTGGTGCTGGTGGTGATCCTGTTCCTGCAGACCTGGCGCGCTTCGATCATTCCCCTGGTGGCGGTCCCGGTCTCCTTGATCGGTACGTTTGCGGTGATGCACCTGTTCGGCTTCTCGCTCAACGCGCTGTCCTTGTTCGGCCTGGTACTGGCCATCGGCATCGTGGTGGACGACGCCATCGTGGTGGTGGAGAACGTCGAGCGTAATATCGAACTGGGCCTGGAGCCGTTCCCGGCCACTGAAAAGGCCATGAGCGAAGTGACCGGCCCGATCATCGCCACGGCGCTGGTGCTGTGCGCGGTGTTCATCCCGGCCGCCTTCATCAGCGGCTTGACCGGACAGTTCTACAAACAGTTCGCCTTGACCATTGCAATCTCGACGGTGATTTCGGCGTTCAACTCGCTGACGCTGTCCCCTGCCCTGGCTGCCGTGCTGCTGCGTGCCCACGACGCGCCGAAGGACCGTTTCTCCAGGTTCCTCGACAAGGTCTTCGGCGGCTGGTTGTTCCGTCCGTTCAACCGCTTCTTCGAAAAGGCCAGCCATGGCTACGTGGGGACCGTACGCCGGGTGATTCGCGGCAGCGGCATTGCCCTGTTCGTGTACGCCGGCCTGATGGTGCTGACGTTCTTCGGGTTTGCCCACACCCCGACCGGTTTCGTACCGGCCCAGGACAAGCAATACCTGGTGGCCTTCGCCCAACTGCCCGACGCCGCGAGCCTGGACCGCACTGAAAGCGTGATGAAGCGCATGTCGGAGATCGCCCTGAAACAACCTGGCGTGGAAGCCGCGATTGCCTTCCCCGGCCTGTCGATCAACGGCTTCACCAACAGCCCGAACAGCGGCATCGTGTTCGTGACCTTGAAGCCTTTCGACGAACGTAAGGACGCGAGCATGTCTGCCGGTGCGATTGCCGGTGCACTGAACGGTCAATACGCCAATATCGAAGAAGCCTACATGGCGATCTTCCCGCCGCCACCGGTACAAGGCCTGGGCACCATCGGCGGGTTCCGCCTGCAGATCGAAGACCGTGGCAACCTCGGCTATGACGAGCTGTACAAAGAAGTGCAGAACGTCATCGCCAAGAGCCACAACGTGCCCGAGCTGTTCGGCCTGTTCACCAGCTACACGGTGAACGTGCCGCAAGTCGACGCGGCCATCGACCGTGAAAAGGCCAAGACCCATGGCGTGGCGATCAGCGACATCTTCGACACCCTGCAGGTCTACCTGGGCTCGTTGTATGCCAACGACTTCAACCGCTTCGGACGGACCTATCAGGTCAACGTGCAGGCCGAGCAGCAGTTCCGCCAGGACGCCGACCAGATCGGCCAGTTGAAAGTGCGCAACAACAAAGGCGAGATGATCCCGCTGGCAACCTTCATCAAGGTCAGCGACACCTCAGGTCCCGATCGAGTGATGCACTACAACGGCTTTATCACCGCTGAAATCAACGGCAACGCCGCACCGGGCTACAGCTCCGGCCAGGCCCAGATAGCCATTGAAAAGCTGTTGAAAGATGAACTGCCCAACGGCATGACCTATGAGTGGACCGACCTGACCTATCAGCAAATCCTCTCGGGCAATACCGCGCTGTTCGTGTTCCCGCTCTGCGTGCTGCTGGCGTTCCTGGTACTGGCCGCCCAATACGAAAGCTGGAGCCTGCCGCTGGCGGTGATCCTGATCGTACCGATGACGCTGCTGTCGGCCATCACCGGAGTGATTCTCTCGGGCAGCGACAACAACATCTTTACCCAGATCGGCCTGATCGTACTGGTGGGCCTGGCCTGCAAGAACGCGATCCTGATCGTCGAGTTTGCCAAGGATAAACAGCAGGAAGGCCTCGACCCACTGGCTGCGGTACTGGAAGCCTGCCGCCTGCGTCTGCGGCCGATCCTGATGACCTCGTTCGCGTTCATCATGGGCGTGGTGCCGCTGGTGCTGTCCAGCGGTGCCGGTGCCGAGATGCGGCATGCCATGGGCGTGGCGGTGTTCTCCGGGATGATCGGGGTGACCTTCTTCGGTCTGTTGCTGACGCCAGTGTTCTACGTACTGATCCGGCGCTATGTGGAGCGCCAGGAAGCGCGCAAAGCGGCCAAGGCCCTGAAGCTGGAGACACAGCAATGAGTGTGAAAATATTCCTGCCGAGCCTGCTGTTACTGGCGCTCGCCGCCTGTGCCGTAGGCCCGGACTACAAGACCCAACAGCTGGAGGCGGCCAATATCACGGCCGCCGCCGACAGCAAAAGCTACGACCACGCCAAATACGAAGGTATCTGGTGGCAGCAGTTCGAAGACCCGACACTTAACCAGCTGGTGACCCAGTCATTGAGCGGCAACCGTGATTTGCGCGTAGCGTTTGCCCGCCTGCGGGCGGCACGTGCGATTCGTGATGACGCGGCCAACGACATCATGCCGGTGGTCACCTCCCGCGCCAGCAGTGACGTGGGCAAAGGCCAGATTCCTGGCCAGACCACCAGGCGTGTCAACAGCGAGCGCTACGACCTGGGCCTGGACATGGCCTGGGAGGTCGACCTGTTCGGGCGCATCCGCCGTAACCTGGAAGCCAGCGACGCCGACCAACAAGTGGCCGAAGCCGACCTGTACCAACTGCAAGTCACCATGATTGCCGAATTGGTGGATGCCTACGGCCAACTGCGCGGTGCACAGCTGCGTGAGCGCATCGCCCTGGACAACCTGAAGAACCAGCAGGACTCGCGCAGCATCACCGTGAGCCTGCGCGATGCCGGTGTGGGTGATCAGCTTGACGTGGAACGTGCCGATGCGCGCCTGGCGGCGGTAGAAGCCAGCGTGCCGCAACTGCAGGCCGAGCAAGTGCGCGAGCGTAACCGCATCGCCACCCTCCTCGGCCAGCGCCCGGACAAACTGAGTGTGGACCTGAGTCCCAAAAACCTGCCGGCGATTGCCAAGGCATTACCGATTGGCGATCCGGGGCAACTGCTGCAACGCCGCCCGGACATCCTCAGCGCCGAACGCAAACTGGCCGCCGCCACCGCGCGGATCGGCGTGGCCAAGGCCGACCTGTTCCCACGGGTCAGCCTCAGTGGCTTCCTCGGCTTTACCGCCGGGCGCGGCTCGCAGATCGGTTCGGCCGCAGCGAATGCCTGGTCCCTGGGCCCAAGCATTACCTGGGCCGCGTTCGACCTGGGCAGCGTGCGCGCACGCTTGCGCGGTGCGAATGCCGAGGCCGATGGCGCCTTGGCAACCTATGAACAGCAAGTGCTGCTGGCACTGGAGGAATCCGAAAACGCCTTCAGCGACTACGGCAAGCGCCAGCAACGCCTGGTCTCGCTGATCCGCCAAAGCGAATCCAGCCGCGCCGCCGCCGACCTCGCAGCGATCCGCTACCGCGAAGGCACCGTCGACTTCCTGGTACTGCTCGACGCCCAGCGCGAACGCCTGGCCGCCGAAGACGCCCAGGCCCAGGCCGAAGTGGACCTGTATCGCGGGATAGTCGCGATCTACAAGGCGCTGGGGGGTGGCTGGCAGCCGGATACGGTGGTCGCTACCGCCAAGTGATGTAAAGAGCTCCTTTGGTTGGTCGCATCCAGCCAATTTTTAGCCCTGCGATCCATTCGGTCGCGGGGCTTTTTTTTCCTATCAGCTCTGATCATTCAGGATCAAACTCCGGTAATGCCCCGGATTCGACCCGCTCCATTTACGAAACGCCTTATAAAACGAACTCGCATCGGCAAACCCCAACCGCTCGGCAATCTGGGCAAAGCTGATCTGCGGCTCTGCCAGCCATACAATCGCCAGTTCCTTGCGCACGCTGTCCTTGAGGCCCTGGTAGGTCTGCCCTTCTTCCGCCAGGCGTCGGCGCAGGGTGGACGCGGAAATACATAGCGTGGCGGCAAGGCCCTCCGTTTCCGGCCAGGTATCGGGAGGCATCTGCCGAAGGTCGTGCTTGATGCGCGTGGCGAGGCTTTCGGGATCGCGGTATTTGACCAGGATGTTAGCCGGCGCATGGGCGAGAAAACGTTGGAGCTCCTGCGGGCTGCGCTTGATCGGCAGGTCCAGGCACTCGGCGGAAAAGATCATGCGGGTACGGGGTCGATCAAAGCGCAGGTTGTCGGAAAACATCACCTGGTAATCGTCACAGAAGTCCGGCTGTGCGCAACGCAGCTCAATGGCCAGGATCGGGATGCGACGCCCCGCCAGCCAGCACGCAACGCCGTGGACGATCATCCAATAAGTGAAATACGTGAACGCACGCGTGGGCTCATCGGGTTCGAGCAGGACGATTTCCGCCAGGCTCTGTTGGCGAACCAACTGGGCCGGCATGTGCTCCAGCATCAACGACAGAAACCCCAGGCCGGTTTCAAGGCCCGCCGCCAGGCTCGGTTGCGCCATGGCGGCGCGACACAGAAACGCCAGGCTACCGGATTTGAGTGTGCGCGGGTCCATGCCAAAAAACTCGTCATCCCTGCGCCGCGCCAGCAAACGCCAAAGGCGCGCATAGGCCGTGGCCGGGACACGAGCATTGGGCTGCTCAAGCAACGCAGGATCAATCCCGACTTTGCTCAATGCCTCGACAGTGGCCGCACCAGGCGCACAGCTTTGCAGCAAGGCTTCGCGCACGAGGTGGATGGAGATGGTGTCTTTTTCCGACATGGGATGTTGAGTTATCCGACTTCAAACCAGGTGGGCTGCATCATAAGGGCGGTTGCGCTTCGCCACCACCGTTCAGCCCAGGTTCAGCAAAGGTCAATATTTCTTGTTTAGCAATGAGTATCATTATGTTACAACTTAGCTTCCTATCTAGTTACGCCGTGGTGCCCGATGCTCGTTCCTTTTTTAATCATGCTGCGCGAAGGCATTGAGGCGGCGTTGATCGTTGGCATCATCGCCAGTTACCTGCAACAGACCGGGCGCGGCCAGTGGATGCCCGCCGTGTGGATCGGTGTATTTCTCGCCGCTGCGCTGGCCTTGCTGGTGGGCGGTGGGCTGGAACTGGTCAGCGCCGAATTTCCGCAGAAACAGCAGGAATTGTTCGAGGGCATCGTCGGACTGGTCGCGGTGGGCATCCTCAGTTCCATGGTGTTCTGGATGCGCAAGGTGGCGCGCTCCATCAAACATTCGCTGCATGAGTCCCTTGACCATGCCTTGGCCGGTTCCAGGCATCAAGTGTTTGCGCTGATCGCCATGGTGTTTTTCGCCGTGGCCCGCGAAGGCCTGGAAACGGTGTTCTTTCTGCTCGCCGTGTTCCAGCAGAGCGAAGGCCCCGGCGCGCCGATGGGCGCCCTGCTCGGCCTGATCCTCGCGATTGTCGTGGGCTTTCTGATCTATTCCGGCAGCATGCGCCTGAACCTCGGCGCGTTTTTCCGCTGGACCGGGCTGTTCATTCTCGTGGTGGCGGCCGGCATTCTCGCCAACTCGGTGCAGGCCCTGCATGAAGCGGGCGTGTGGAATCACCTGCAAACCGTGCTGTTCGATTTCAGCGCCGCGCTGCCGATGGACAGCCCGCTGGGCTCAGTGCTGGCCGGTATGTTCGGGTATCAGGAAGCACCGACGGTCAGCACGCTCGGTGCCTATCTGATTTACCTGGTGGTGGCCCTGGTGATGTTCTTCCTGCCCTCGCCTTCCGCCAAGTCAGTTACCCACCCTTCTTCCGTCTCCAGCCAGTAAGGACCGTCCCTTGTCCAACCCAACCCCTCAACCGGCTGCGCCATCCCGCGCGCTGCGCTGGGCCCTGGCCGGCTCGGTGGTCGTGATGATCGCCGCCGGTGGCCTGTTTTATTACGCCTCGCAGCTGGCCGCCGGCAAGCGCCAGGCCAACCACAATGAAATCGCGGTGACCATCCACGGCCATGCCTGCGAGCCCAACGCACTGACGGTGCCGGCCGGGCGTGCGAGCTTTCGCATCATCAACCGCTCCGATCGCGCGGTGGAATGGGAAATCCTCGACGGCGTGCTGGTCGTCGAAGAGCGGGAAAATATTGCCCCAGGCTTGAGCCAGGTGATCAACGCCAACCTGCTGCCCGGCGACTACGCCATCACCTGCGGCCTGCTGAGTAACCCACGCGGTACCTTGCATGTGACGCCCACCGCTGAGTCCGACGCCCAGGCCAGGGCCAAGCCGTCGATGGTGGCATTTATCGGGCCGCTGTCGGAGTTTCGCGTGTACCTGAGCAGCCAGGGCAGTGCGCTGGTCAAGGCTGTTACGGCGTTGCAGCAGGCAATCGATGCCGGCGACCTCACCCAGGCCCAGGCTTTGTACGTACCGGCCCGCGAAGCCTACCAACGCCTGGCGCCGGCCTCGCAACGCCTGGCCGAGCTGGACAACGCGATCAACGCCCGCGCCGACTACTTCGAAAAGCGCGAGCAGGACCCGGCCTTCAGCGGCTTCCACCGCCTGGAATACAGCCTGTTCCAGCAGCGCAGCCTCGATGGCCTGGCGCCCATTGCGCAGCGTTTGGTCAACGACGTCACCACGCTCAAGCAACAGCTGCTCGCACAATCCCTGCCGCCGGAGCAACTGGTGAGCATTGTGGTGCGCAACCTCAACAGCCTGGCAGATGTGCGTGCCGCCAGCGGAGAAGAGGAACGCTACAGCCATATCGACCTCAACGGTTTCGCCGCCAACCTGCAGGTGGCGCACAAAGTGGTCGACCTGATGCGCCCACTGTTGACCCAGTCGGCGGCGGATCTGCTGCCGACCATCGACAGCGCACTGGCGCAATTGGACGCCGAACTTGCCGGTTTCAAAGTCGGCAGCCGCTACAGCACGTACGACAGCGTCACGGCCGATCAGCGCAAGCAGATCGCCGACAAGGCCAAGGCACTGGCCGCCGCACTCGATGGAATCGACCCCGCCCTCGGCCTTTCCGGCCTGCAGTGAGACGAACGCAGACATGAGTGATCCACAACAATTCAACCTTCAGCGTCGCCGAGTCCTGTTGGGCATGGCCGCCACCGGCGCAGCCATCGCCGGCAGCACCTTGACCTGCCCGGCCATGGCTGCGGCCGCCGAACAAGTCACCACCGCGCCGCGCAGCGACAAGACCCAGGACCACCACGCATTCTTTGGCCAGCATCAGAGCGGTATCGTCACCCCGCGCCCGGCCTGCGGCATGGTGGTGGCCTTCGATGTGCTGGCCAGCGACCGGGAAGACCTGGAACGTCTGTTCCGTACCTTGAACGAGCGCATCGCGTTCCTGATGAGCGGCGGCACCATGCCGCAGGTCGACCCCAAACTGCCGCCCACCGACTCCGGCATCCTCGGCCCGGTGGTAACGCCGGATAACCTGACCATCACGGTTTCGGTCGGCGAGTCGTTGTTCGATGAGCGCTTCGGCCTCGGTGCAGCCAAACCCAAGCGCCTGACTCGCATGGTCGGCTTTCCCAACGATGCGCTGGAACCGGCACAGTGCCACGGCGACCTGAGCCTGCAGTTCAGCTCCAATACGCCAGACACCAATATCCACGCCCTGCGCGACATCGTGAAAAACCTGCCGGACCTGTTGCTGGTGCGCTGGAAACAGGAAGGCAGCGTACCGCCCCAGGCGCCGGCCAAAGCCGGTGAACCTGCGCAAAGTGCGCGCAATTTCCTGGGTTTTCGTGATGGTTCGGCCAACCCGGACTCAAACGACGCCAAGGCCATGGACCGCATCGTCTGGGTCCAGCCCGGCAGTGACGAACCCGCCTGGGCCGCCCATGGCAGCTACCAGGCGGTGCGCATCATCCGCAACTTCGTCGAGCGCTGGGACCGTACCCCGCTGCAGGAACAGGAAAGCATCATTGGCCGGGTCAAACCCACCGGCGCGCCGATGGGGGGCGCCAAGGAATCCCAGGTGCCCGATTACAGCAAGGACCCGGAAGGCAAGGTGACCAAGCTCGATGCCCACATCCGCCTGGCCAATCCGCGCACCCCAGAGACCCAGGCCAACCTGATCCTGCGCCGGCCGTTCAACTATTCCAACGGCGTGAATAAAAACGGTCAGCTGGACATGGGGCTGCTGTTCATCTGCTACCAGGCTGACCTGGAGAAAGGCTTTATCAGCGTGCAAACCCGGCTCAATGGTGAGCCCCTGGAGGAATACCTCAAGCCGGTCGGCGGCGGCTATTTCTTTACCCTGCCGGGCGTCACGGGCGCTGAGGATTTCATCGGGCGCACGCTGCTCGCGGCAACGCCCCTTCAAACTACTGCCAAAACCTGAAACAAACTCAGAGCGGATACCGTCCCATGAAAAAGTCGACCCTCGCGTTGTCATTGCTGATCACCCTTTCGCCACTGGCCGCCTTCGCCGCCACGGCGCCACTGGACCTGGTAGGGCCGGTGTCCGACTACAAGATCTACGTCACCGAAGAGATCGGTGAACTGGTCACCCAGACCCAGGCCTTCACCGCCGCCGTGAAACAAGGCGACCTGGCCACCGCCAGGAAACTCTATGCGCCGACCCGGGTGCACTACGAGTCCATCGAGCCGATCGCCGAGCTGTTCAGCGACCTCGACGCCTCCATCGACTCACGTGTCGACGACCACGAAAAAGGCGTGAAGGCCGACGACTTCACCGGCTTTCACCGCATCGAATACAGCCTGTTTTCCGAGAACACCACCCAGGGCCTCGACGCGCTCACCGACAAGCTCAACAGCGACGTGCTGGACCTGAAAACCCGCGTGGACGGCCTGACCTTCCCACCGGAAAAAGTCGTCGGCGGTGCGGCAGCGCTGCTTGAAGAAGTGGCCGCCACCAAGATTTCCGGCGAAGAAGACCGCTACAGCCACACCGACCTGTATGACTTCCAGGGCAATATCGACGGTGCGAAGAAGATCGTCGACCTGTTCCGTGGCCAGATCGCCAAGCAAGACAAGGCATTCCTGGCCAAGGTCGACAAGAACTTTGCCACCGTGGACAAAATCCTCGCCAAGTACAAGACCCCGGACGGCGGGTTCGAGACCTACGACAAGGTCAAGGATAACGACCGCAAAGCCCTGGTGGGCCCGGTCAACACCCTGGCCGAGGACCTGTCGATGCTGCGCGGCAAGTTGGGCCTGAACTGATTGGGCCTGAGCCAAGCCGACCGCGCAAAAAAACACCCAGGCCCCGTCGGGAGCCTGGGTGTTTTTTTATGGGCCGGGTGAGTTACAGAATCCGGTACAGCAACCGCTCGATACGCACCCTGCTCACCCGCCGCAGGAACTTGCCCACCGCCGCCGGATAATCCACCAGCGTCTGCAATTGCTGGTAACCGGCAATGCGCGTGGCGTGCTGGAAAATATGCGCCAATTCCTGCGACCGCGGCGCTTGCCATTCACCCTTGGGATCGTCGATCAGCAAGGCGTTTTCCAGGTCGAGCCGGAAAGCCCTGGGGTTGAGGTTGTTGCCGGTCAGCAAGGTGTAGCGCTCGTCGACCCACATGCCCTTGAGGTGGTAGCTGTTGTCACCGTCGCGCCACAGGTGCAGGTTCAACTGGCCGCTGTCGATCATCGGCTGGTGGCGCTTGGCAAAGCGACGCAGGCTGATCTCATACAGATAAGGCAGCGCTGCGATCACCTTGAAAGGTTCGCTGGGCGGAATGTAGAAGTCGTTGGCGGTCTTGTCGCCGACGATGATGTCGATCTTCACGCCGCGCGCCAGGGCCCGGTTGATCTCCCGAGTCACCGGCAGCGGCAGGTTGAAATACGGCGTGCAGATCGTCAGCTGCTGCTGGGCGCTGGCGATCAGTTCCAGGATCACCCGGCTGAGCGGGTTGTTCTTGCCGACACCGAGCAGCGGGCTGACCTGCAAGTGCCCGTTGGGCAACTGCCCGGCACTGGTGTCATACGTCGCATGCTTGAGCCGGCTGCGCAGGTCACCGATATCGTTGCGCAGGCTGCGGGTGGTGGGCGGGTTGGGCAAGTCGAGGCGGTGCACCGCCTTGGACGCCACCAGGCCATGCTCCACCAGATGTTGCATGGAATCGGCCAGCGGCTGGCTGTGGATCAGGTGATAGCGGTCGAAGCGGTACTTGTCGAACTTGTGCAGGTACACGTTGTTCAAGCTGGCGCCGCTGTACAACACCGTGTCATCGATCACAAAGCCCTTGAGGTGCAATACGCCGAACAATTCGCGGGTTTGCACCGGCACGCCGTAAACCGGCACTTCACTGGCATGGCTCTGGGTCATGGCCTGGTACCAGGCGCTGTTGCCCGGCTGCTTGCCGGCGCCAATCAGCCCACGCTGGGCGCGCAACCAGTCGACCATCACCACGATGTCCAGCTCCGGCCGTGCCGCCTTCGCGGCGTGCAGTGCGTCGTAGATCTCCTGCCCCGCTTCATCCTGCTGCAAGTACAACGCAACGATGTAGATGCGCCGGGTGGCCTGCGCAATGTTCTCCAGCAGGCAACGCCGATAGGCATCGGCGCCGGACAGCACCTCGATGGCATCGATGGACACCGGGAAACCGCGCAGTTTAGGCAACAGGGAGCGTTTGAAGAACGACGGCATAAGGCTCGCAAAGGGTCGAATCCGAAGAGGCCCAAAGCTTACACCATGAGGATGCTCAGGTCTCGTCAGCGCGAACCGAAAAAGCCCCTTGACCAAGAAGAACGATCGTTCTACTGTTCCAGCCATGAACGATATGACCTCTAACGAAACACGCGATATCATTCTCGACGTTACCGAGAAGCTGATTTATCGCCATGGCATCGCGGCCACCGGTGTGGACTTGCTGGTGAAAACTGCCGGTGTCTCGAGAAAAAGCATCTATCGCTATTTCGCCAACAAGGATGAGCTGGTGATTGCTGCCCTGCAGCGCCGCGACGAACGCTGGATGCACTGGTTGCGCACGCAAGTGGAGCGCAGCGACGACAGTGGCGAGCGCCTGCTGGCGCTGTTCAGCGCGCTGAAAAGCTGGTTCGGCTCGGCGGATTTCCGCGGCTGCGCCTTTATCAATACCAGTGGCGAGACCGGCAATGCGCAAGACCCGGTACGCCTGCTGGCCAAGGCCCACAAACAAAAACTGTTCGAGTACGCACTCAAGCTGTGTCACGCACATGGCACCCCCGACCCGGAGCGGCAGGCCGCGCAACTGCTGATCCTGATCGATGGCGCCATTACCGTTGCCCTGGTGATGGGCGATTCAACGGCCGCCGATAATGCGCAGGATATGGCGCGAACGTTATTGGCACTTTG
Organism: Pseudomonas sp. 37 R 15; assembly: GCF_900004865.1. Classification (NCBI taxonomy): domain Bacteria; kingdom Pseudomonadati; phylum Pseudomonadota; class Gammaproteobacteria; order Pseudomonadales; family Pseudomonadaceae; genus Pseudomonas; species Pseudomonas sp. 37 R 15. The sequence continues at coordinate 15,002 of NZ_CVTV01000033.1, forward strand.
AACCGCACGCTTTTGGCAACTTTCGATCCGCTCTACTGTTTTCAGGAGTTGCTCTATGTCCACTGACGCAGAAGTACGCCCGCCATTGCCGCCCTTTACCCGCGAATCGGCCATCGAAAAAGTGCGCCTGGCCGAAGACGGCTGGAATTCCCGCGACCCGCACCGGGTTTCACTGGCGTATACGCTGGACACCCAATGGCGCAACCGCGCCGAATTCGCCCACAACCGCGAAGAAGCCACGGCTTTTCTCACGCGCAAATGGGCCAGGGAACTGGACTATCGACTGATCAAGGAGTTATGGGCGTTTACCGACAATCGCATTGCCGTGCGCTATGCCTACGAATGGCACGATGACTCCGGCCACTGGTTTCGCTCATACGGTAACGAGAATTGGGAATTCGATGAGAACGGCCTGATGGCCAACCGTTTTGCATGCATCAACGATCTGCCGATCAAGGAAAGCGAGCGCAAGTTCCACTGGCCGTTGGGGCGGCGTCCGGATGATCATCCGGGGTTGTCCGAGCTGGGCCTGTAACCTGTGGGAGGGGGCTTGCCCCCGATGAGGACCGGTCAGTGAGTCCATCAGTGACTGATACACCGCCATCGGGGGCAAGCCCCCTCCCACATTTGGATCTCGGAACGTCAGCTATATCTGCCTAGTCCTGATTGCCTAGTCCTGATCCAGCCCGACGCGATACAGCACGCCATCATCTTCATCCGTCAGCACATACAGATACCCATCCGGCCCCTGCCGCACATCGCGAATGCGCGCTTTCAAATCACCCAGCAAACGCTCCTCATGGACAACCTTGTCACCGTCGAACTGCAACCGGATCAGCTCCTGGCTGGCCAACGCGCCAATAAACAGGTTGTGCTGCCAGGCCTTGAAGCGGTCGGCGTCGTAGAACGCCATGCCACTGATCCCCGGCGATTTCTCCCACACATGGTGCGGCGCCACGGTGCCTTCGACGGTCTTGCCCTTGGCCTCGGGAATCGGCGTCAGGGAGTAGTTGATGCCATGCGTGGCCAACGGCCAACCGTAGTTCTTGCCGCGCTCGATGATGTTGATTTCATCCCCGCCACGTGGCCCGTGTTCGTTTTCCCAGATCGTCCCGCTCCACGGATTCAGCGCCAGGCCCTGCGGGTTGCGCTGGCCGTAGGACCAGATTTCGGGGCGTACCCCGGGCTGGCCGACAAACGGGTTGTCGTCGGGCACGCGACCGTCCGGGTAGATGCGCACGACCTTACCTTGCAGCTTGTCCAGGTCCTGTGCGGTGGGCCGGTCGTTGTTTTCGCCCAGGGTCACGAACAGGTAGCCGTCACGGTCAAACGCCAGGCGCGAGCCAAAGTGATTGCCGGTGGACAGCTTGGGCTCCTGGCGCAGGATCACCGTAAAGTCCTTCAAGCCACTCAAGTCATCGGCCAGGCGCCCTCGCCCTACGGCGGTCCCGGCCTGGCCATCCTTACCGCCCCCTTCGGCGTAGGACAGGTAGACCAGACGGTCTTGCTTGAAGTCGGGCGACAGCACCACGTCAAGCAAACCGCCCTGCCCCTTGGCCCACACCTGCGGCACGCCCGTCAACGGCGCGGAAAGCTTGCCGTCCTGGCTGACAAAACGCAGCTGGCCGGGAAGCTCGGTCACCAGGAAGCCTTGCCTGTCCGGCAGGAAAGCGATCGCCCAGGGATGATGCAGGCCCTTGGCGACCGGCGTCGCCGTGATGCTGCCTTGCTCACTGGGAAACTGTCGGACCTCGGCGGCATGGACTGCGGCCAATGGCAGCAGCGTAGTTGCGCACAGGGCGGCTAGCAGGGTTTTGCGTAGAAACATAAGACGGATCCTTACCGGCGATTGCCGTTGGCATCATAGGTGGGCGCTTGGGTCTCGGTGGTCGGGCGACTGGGCGCGGTGTCGCGCTTGGGATAGCTATTGCCGATCCCGCCGTTTTGCACCGTAGGCCGAGGGTTGCTCGGGGCGGTCTGGATACCGCGAACGGCCGGCGCATTGGGCTGGGTGCCCTGCATGCTGTTGGGGTTGGCCCGATGAATGGGGCTGTTGTTGGAATCGTATTGGCCCGGCAAGTTTTGCGCCAGCGCTACGGGGGCCAGGATGAGCCCCAATGCCAGCACTGCCAGATAACGCATACAACTGTTCATGACCCTGCCTCTCTCTGTCGAGTAGTGCTATGTCGAGTAGTGCTCGTGCTTTCGATAACACGCTACCCCAGGGGTTCGGCTGGGGACATCAAATTGTTTCTCATCACGTGTAACAGGATCTGTCCGAGCATCCAGCCGCCGAAACTTTTGCCCGGGCCCATGAGTCACCAGAACACAGGCTTATTCTTTGAAGGAGAGGTATCTATGCCCCGGGCAATCTGGAAAGGCGCCATCAGCTTCGGTCTGGTTCACATCCCGGTATCGCTGGTGTCGGCGACAGCCTCCCAAGGCGTTGATTTCGACTGGCTGGATAAACGCAGCATGGACCCGGTGGGCTACAAGCGCATCAACAAGGCGACCGGGAAAGAGATCAACAAAGAGAATATCGTCAAGGGCGTGGCGTATGAGAAGGGCCGCTACGTGGTGCTCAGCGAAGAAGAAATCCGCTCGGCCCACCCGAAGTCGACCCAGACCATCGAAATCATCGCCTTTGTCGCCAGCGACCAGATTCCCCTGCAGAACATCGACACGCCCTACTTCCTGGCGCCAGATAAACGCGGCGGCAAGGTGTACGCGCTGCTGCGCGAAACCTTGAAAAAAACCGGCAAGGTTGCCCTTGCCAACGTGGTGTTGCACACCAAGCAACACCTGGCCGCACTGATGCCGCTGGAGTCGGCCCTGGTGCTGGTGATGCTGCGCTGGCCCGCCGAAGTGCGCAGCCTGGATGAACTGGAATTGGGCAGCGACGTGATCAAGCCGACCCTGGCCAAGGGTGAGCTGGACATGGCCAAGCGTCTGGTGCAAGACATGAGCGCAGACTGGCAACCCGAGGAATACCGCGACAGCTTTCAGGAAAAGATCATGGCGCTGGTGGAGAAGAAGGCCAAGGCCGGCAAGATCGAGGACGTCGAATCGAGCGAAGGCAGCGAAGAGCGCAAATCCGCCGATGTGATCGACTTGACCGAATTGCTCAAGCGCAGCCTGGCGGGTAAACCTGCGGCGAAAAAACCAGCGGCAAAAAAATCCAATAAAAAGGCCTCTTGAGCCTGCCATAGGCTGGAGAACGACATGGCAAAGCCCCTGAGCGAGTACAACCGCAAACGCGACTTCGAGATCACCGCCGAGCCGGCCGGCAAGTCAGCGGCCGGCAAGCGCAACGCTTCGGCCCTGAGTTTTGTGATTCACAAGCATGCTGCGCGCAACCTGCACTACGACTTTCGCCTGGAGCTGGACGGCGTGCTGTTGAGCTGGGCCGTGCCCAAGGGCCCGAGCCTGGACCCGAGCCAGAAACGCCTGGCGGTGCACGTCGAGGACCATCCCCTGAGTTATGGCGGCTTCGAAGGCAGTATTCCTGCCGGGCAATATGGCGCCGGGGATGTGATCGTGTGGGACCGCGGCATCTGGCAACCCCATGACGATCCGCACAAGGCCTACGCCGCCGGCAAACTGAAATTCAGCCTCGTCGGCGAAAAACTCGCAGGGGACTGGACGTTGGTGCGCACGCGGCTCAAAGGCAGCGGTGACAAGGAGCAATGGCTGCTGATCAAGGAAAAGGATCAACAGGCGCGCCCCTCGGCGCAATACGATGTCGTCGAGGCCGAACCCGCCAGCGTGCTCAGCAACGCGGTGGTGGGTAAGGCCAAGGGCAAGGCCAAAACTGCAGCGGCAGCCAAGACAGCCCCCAAGGCGAGCACGCGCAAGCGAGCAACCGCCGTCCCCGAAGCATTCTCCCCACAGCTGGCAACCCTGGTCGACCGGGCACCCGAAGGTGACTGGCATTACGAGATCAAATTCGACGGTTACCGCATCCTCGCGCGCATCCGTGACGGTGAAGTCCGCCTGTTCACCCGCAACGGCCACGACTGGACCGAGCGCCTGCCGCGCCAGGCCAAAGCCTTGCAAGCGCTCAAGCTCAAGGACAGCTGGCTGGATGGCGAAGTGGTCAGCCTCAACAGCGACGGCTTGCCGGATTTCCAGGCCTTGCAGAATGCCTTCGATATCGGCCGCAGCCTCGACATCGTTTACTACCTGTTCGATGCGCCGTTTCTTGACGGTCGCGATCAGCGCCAAGAGCCGGTAGAAAGCCGTCGCGCGGCACTTAAATCCGCCCTGTCTGCCAGCAAGAGCAAGCTGCTGCGCTTCTCTGAAGCCTTTGCCGCCGACCACCGCGACATTTTCGAAAGCGCCTGTGACCTGGCCCTGGAGGGTGTCATCGGCAAGCGTGCCGGCAGCCCTTATGTGTCCAGCCGCAGTGCCGACTGGATCAAGCTCAAATGCCGTTTGCGCCAGGAATTCGTGATTGTCGGCTATACCCGCCCCCAAGGCTCGCGCACCGGGTTTGGTGCGCTGCTCCTGGCGGTCAACGACGACGCCGGGCTGGTGTATGCGGGGCGTGTGGGCACCGGTTTCGACCAGGCGTCGCTCAAAGCCATCTATGCCAGGCTCACCGCGCTTGAGCGCACGGACTCGCCGCTGCAAAAGCCGTTGACCAGTGCCCAGGCGCGCGGCGTGCACTGGGTCGAGCCCAGTCTGGTCGGTGAGGTGCAGTTTGCCGAGTGGACCCGAGAAGGCGTGGTGCGCCAGGCTGCATTTGTGGGCATGCGCACCGACAAGCCGGCTGCGCAGATCATTCATGAACAGCCGCGTACGGCCAAATCGGTGAAGGCGCCAAAGACGAAAAAACCCGGGAAGGCGGTGAAAACCGTGAAAGCCATGAAAATCACCCACCCTGATCGTGTCATCGACACGCAGAGCGGCACGCAAAAGCAGGAATTGGCGCAGTTCTACGCCGATATCAGTGCATCCATCCTGCCCTTTCTGCGCAACCGGCCTGTCTCGCTGCTCAGGGCGCCAGAGGGCATCGAAGGCGAACAGTTCTTCCAGAAGCATTCCGAACGCATGACCATCCCGCACATCAAGCAGTTGGACCCGGCACTTGACCCCGGCCACGCCCGCCTGATGGAAATAGACAGCGCCGATGCCCTGATCGGCGCGGTGCAAATGGGCACGGTTGAACTGCACACCTGGGGCGCGACCACGGACAAGATCGAAACCCCCGACCTGTTCGTCCTTGACCTGGATCCGGACCCCGCCCTGCCCTGGAAGTCCATGCTGGAAGCTGCGCAGTTGACGCTGTCGGTACTGGATGAAATAGGTTTGCAGGCCTTCGTCAAAACCAGCGGTGGCAAAGGCTTTCACCTGATCGTACCGCTGGCGCGACGGGATAACTGGGACACCGTCAAAGCCTTCGCCAAAGCCATCGCCCAATTCATGACCCAACAACTGCCGGAGCGCTTTACCGCCACCAGCGGCCCGAAGAACCGCGTAGGCAAAATCTTCATCGATTATCTGCGCAACGCCCGCGGCGCCAGCACCGTAGCGGCTTACTCCGTGCGGGCACGGCCGGGCCTGCCGGTGTCGGTGCCCATCAGTCGGGATGAACTGAGTAGCTTGCGCGGCGCCCAGCAATGGACGGTGGCCAATCTGCACGAACGGTTGCGGGAGTTGAAGGCCGACCCTTGGGCCGGCTATGCCAATCGTCAGAAGATCAGCAAGCAGATGTGGGACAAGCTAGGCGCGAAGCCACCGAAGTGATTCGCGCCCGCGCAGCTCAGATAAGGATGAAGATCAGTGCCAACCCGGCGAAGATTGCCCATTTTTCCAGGTAATAGCGCGTGCGATTGCGCTTTTTGAGTTCCTTGCCACGCAACCTGATTTTATACAATCGGGTAAAGGCGCGGTTGAGGGCGCCGGTCTTGTCGCCCTCGTCATTGGGCGACCCCGCAGCGGCCATCACATTGCGGCTGAACCAACGGTTGAATGCGGCTGCCCAGCGGTATTTCATCGGTCGTTCGATGTCGCAGAACAGAATGATGCGGTTATGGGATGTGGTGTTCTGCGCATAATGAATGTAGGTCTCGTCAAACATCACCGGCTCGCCGTCGCGCCAGTAATAGCTTTCGCCGTCCACATTGATATAGCAGCCCGGATCGTTCGGCGTGTCCAGCCCCAGGTGATAACGATAGGAACCGGCGTAAGGGTCACGGTGACGCACGAGCCTGGAGCCCGGCGGCAGCTCGGCGAACATCGCGGCCTTGATCGAGCCGATGCTTTGCACCAGTTCGGTGGTGCGCGGGCACAGCTTCATCGCTGAAGGGTGACTGTCGCCATACCATTTCAGATAAAAGCGCTTCCAGCCGGACTTGAAGAACGAGTTGAACCCCACATCGTTGTACTGCTGCGAACGTTTGATTTCTCCTGCCCGCATCAGGTTCTGGCCTTCCTGGCGGATCTCTTCCCAGTGCTCCTGCAACGGGCTCAGGTCCGGAAAGTCGCTGGGCGACAGAAAGGGGCGGCTGGGTTGCCTGGAAAACAGGTACAGGAAGCAGTTGATCGGCGCCAGGAACGTCGAATGGTCGCTAAGTTGGCGGCCCAGCTTGTGTCGCACCCGGCCACGCAGATGTACATACGCGATGGAGGCAACGTAGAGAGCAACAATGATGAGTTTCAAGGGATTCGTCACACGTCTGGGAGAAAACAGGCTGCTCCTGCGTGCCCACAACGGCCGAGGATGGATAGCAGCACCTGAAATCACAATTCACATACAGGTAACACGACCGGCTGGAGGACCATGCGATGTGTGACCATTGGCGGTTATTTAGCCATACTTTGTAACCAAAGGTTAACTAAGAATTGTGAAAAGCTGTCTACTGAGTGTGCTGGGGGGATGAGCAGGCGGGCCTCAAGACCCGCCCACTGGAGGGCAGTGCCATGGCTTACAGTTGATCGTCCTTACGCTCACGGCGGGAAAAACTGCTGTCTTCCAATGCCGAGAAAGGCACGACGTCGCGTCGAGTCAGCACCAGATGGCGGACCAGCGCGACCATCAGGCCCAGCAGCAGACCGCCCACCAGGCTCAATGCAATGACCAGGGCTTTTTTCGGTTTGATCGGTGACAGTGGCTCTTGGGCGCGGCGGTCGATCGTCACCAGCTTCAGGTTGCTCATGTCGATGTTCAAACCACGCAGCCTGGCGACTTCGGCGCGCAGTGGCTCTACGTCCTGCAGGAAAATGTCTTCATTGCCACGTTTGCGCAGCACTTCAACTTCCCGGTTGGCGTCCAATAACCGCAGTTCCTTGCCGATTTCAGCAATACGCGGGTTGGTGAAGTCATCGCTGGTGCGCTTTTGCAGCGCGACGCGCTCAGCCTCCAGCGCCTCGGTACCCATGAAGTACAGCGGAATCTTCTGATTGTTGACCTCAGTGCGCATCACCTGGCTTGAGCCGGTTCGCGTGGAGTCGGCCATCGAGGATGGCGTGGTCGGTGTCCTGATCCCCATCGACTGGGCGATGCCGATTGCTTCAGCCAATTCGGCCAGGCGGTTGGTCCGCTCCATTTTCATCTGCAAGCGCAGGGCGCTGAGTTCATCCTCCAATTGGGCGCGCTTGAGCCGGTCGGCTTCGAGCAGCTTGGCGATCTTAGATTCCTTGTCGGTGTCGTAGTTGGCACGGGCCGCGCCGATCTTGCCCTTGAGCTCATTGAGGCGGTTGTTCACGATCACTTTGAGGTCGGCCCCCACCTGCTGACGCTCTGCGGCAATGGCGTAGTCGACAAACCCGTTGAGAATCTTCACCCCGTCGACATCGGTCGGGTACTGCAATTCCAGGCGGATATAGTTACTCAGCGAGTCGGATTTTTTCGGGTCCGGCAGGATCAGATTGACCGAATTGCGATTGAAGTCTTCAAAACTCTGCTCCAGGGTCTGCCCTGGCTTCTTGAACGCCTTGAACAATTCCTCATGGTCCTTGAAGAAGCCCAGACGCGCCTCATAAGAGTCCAACTGCGCGCCCACTTTGAGCAACGCATCAGCGGGCGGCAACTTATACACTTCCGAGCGGTTCAGCGCGTCCAACTCATTGATTGCCGCAGGTCGCAGCACACTGCTGACCTCGTACGTCTTGGGCGCGAGAAAGGCATATCCCGCACCCAGTATCCCCGCCAGAACCGTACACCCCACGATCAGCTTCTTTTGCCGCCATATGGCATTAAACAATTCAAACAGATCCATTTCATCAGACGCTACAGCAGGCGTAAGCGAGGAACTTCGATTCAAAATAAGAACACCTTAAATTAATACTAAAAGGCCATCACTTAGCGGAAGCCCTAGCGGCTTCAAGTCAGGGACAACGCCCTGAACACGGCCGACCAATGGCAGTCTGACCACTTAGGCTGACGAAAAATCCCACTGCTTTAAGGATTATTTCTGCTTCATGTCGACGTGTAGTCACAAACATATTTCGATGTGGGACTAATCACGCTACAAGCGTAGTCAATACAACATGAAAAAGCTGTCAAATGGCTGTCCCATAAAGAAAAAAATCCCATTATCTGCAGTGCTGTTACATTGCCAGTACCACTGTCCGCCTCCCCACCCCAGCACAAGGAAATTGCATGCCATCCCCTTCAGCCACGGACTATCGCGCCCTGCAAGGTGCCTGGGAGCAAATCGCCCTGGAAGACAATGGCGTGCTCAACCCTCCCGACGCGCACAGCGCGCCAGGTGCCATTACCACTATCAGCGCGGATACATTCGAAGTCGTCACCGTCGAGGGGGAAATCTTGCTGTCAGGCCGTTTTGTACTGGACGCCGACACCACGCCCAAGAGCATTACCTGGGTGGACGCCATCGGCGCGGACGCCGGCAAGTCGCTACCGGCCAGCTACCGCCTCGAGGACGATCATTTTGTGTTCATCGCCGCCGATGAAGGCATGCCCCGGCCCACTGTATTCAGCACAGGCCCGGGGCAGACCATGCGCACCTTCGTGCGTCGGGCATGAACGGCCTGCTTATCCGGTTTGATCACAGCATTTTCACAAGGCCTTCACTTTCCGACCTCTAAGGTGAAGCCTACCTACTCCAGTGAATCCCTTGGCCCGCCTCTGCTTGCGGGCTTTTTTTGCGCCTGCAATTGCCAGGCAACAGCGAACTAATGACCCGGCGTGCAGGTCACTACCCCAACGCGTGTCCAGCCCCGGACTGCGCTCTGGAAGATAGCATCGTGGCCCATCACTCAGACCTGCGCACTGCCTTGTCCCTGGACAGCCTGAATTTCTTTCTCGCGGATGTGCGCGACGGCCTGGGTCCGTACCTAGCGATTTACTTGCTGGCGGTACACCAATGGGATCCGGCCAGTATCGGCGTGGTCATGACCCTTGCCGGGGTCGCCGCGTTGCTCACCCAGGGCCCGGCGGGTGCGTTGATCGACCGTACCCGCAGCAAACGCGCGGTGATTGCGATTGCCGCGCTGCTGGTCACGCTCAGTTGCCTGATGCTGCCTTTCGTCAGTTCATTCGGCTGGGTGGCGCTGACCCAGGCCGCCAGCGCCATCGCCGCCTCGGTGTTCGCCCCGGCGATTTCCGCGATTTCCCTGGGCATCACCGGGCCGCGTGCGTTTACCCGGCGTACCGGGCGCAACGAAACCTTCAATCACGCCGGCAACGCCGCAGCGGCATTGCTGGCCGGCGGCCTGGCGTATCTGTTCGGGCCGGTAGTGGTGTTCTACCTCATGGCGTTTATGGCCGTCGCCAGTGTCATCGCCGTCAGTTGCGTCCCGGCCAAGGCCATCGACCACGAGGTGGCCCGTGGCTTCGACCCGGCTCATCACACTGACCATGAGCAGCCCTCGGGGCTGAGCGTGCTGCTCGCCAACCGCCCGTTGCTGCTGTTCGCCATTTGCTGCGCGCTGTTTCACTTGGCCAATGCTGCGATGTTGCCGTTGGTCAGTCAGAAGCTGTCGCAGATCAACCTGCAGATGGCCACGCCGTTGACCTCGGCCTGCATCGTCGCTGCGCAGTTGGTGATGGTGCCAACGGCGATGCTGGTGGGGATCAAGGCCGACGTGTGGGGACGCAAGCCGCTGCTACTGGCCGGGGTCATGATTCTGCCGTTGCGCGGCGTGCTCTACACCTTCTCCAACGACCCCTATTGGCTGGTTGCCGTGCAGATGCTCGATGGCATCGGCGCAGGCATTTTCGGCGCGTTGTTCCCGGTGATCGTCAAGGACCTGACCCAAGGCACCGGCCGCTTCAACGTCAGCCTTGGCGCACTGTCGACTGTATTCGGCCTGGGCGCGGCACTGAGCAGCAGCCTGGCCGGCTTCGTGGTGCAAATGGCCGGCTACAACGCCGCCTTCCTGACCCTGGCCGGGGTGGCCGCCGCCGCATTGCTGCTGCTGTGGCTGGCCATGCCGGAGACATTGGCCAAACCAACCTTCGCTGGCCATACAACTGTTGCCTGACATATGCGAAAAGGCGCGCCAAATTCCAACACACATCCCGAATTTTCCGCTCAGCGACCGGGTTTCGCGCCTTGATGTCGCTGTTGACGCATGCCTGAAGGCACCAGCCGTCACGCTCGCAACCCATTGATAGGTACAGTAATTGATCTCCACAGCTAACATCACCATGCGGTATGAAACGCATAATGGTGATTACTGGTGATCAGTGTTTACTGGGCCAAGTCGTCATGAGTAAGCAACAATAACGCACCGAAATGCACCCGTTGGTTCCAAGACTGGTCCCAACGGGTAAATTCAAGCTCATGCCGAAACTGCATACCCCCCTCCTCCGGCGTCCTGCCAAACGATCTCCCAACTCCATAATTTGCCTGCTACGCTGTCCACTCCAAGGAGGAACAACGATGCCAAATTCTGACCTGATCCCTTCCCTATTATCCAAACTCTACGAGAACCAACTCGCCCTCGAAGCCTCAATCATGGAACTGTCCAACTGGGTGGAGCAGCGCGGCTCCGCTGAAGTGGCAGACAATGTGCGCGGCGCCCTTTTCACGATCGGCGACAATGAAGAGTTCATCAAAATGTCTCTGGCCGTCCTTATGACGCAGGACTGAGCTCTACTTGCATGCCACCGTCCAGAGCTGGTCCAGTTTGGTGGTATAGCTCTGGCTCATCATCTCCCGACGCATCCCCCAGTCGGGATTGGTCGGCACGCTGGCAGACCGAAGCGTTCCTCTGCCCCACCGCTCGTTGATCTGATCAAGCACAGTCATTACACGGGTTGCCTCGGCCGCCTGCGATATTGCGAACAGATCGTCCGTGTACTCTCCCGGCTGGCACAGGTTGAGCAGCATTACCTCGGCCTTGCTGTATTTGAAGCCTGGTCGGAAGATCCTGTCGAGCGCATCGACAGCGGCTTTCGTGAGCAGGCGCACGTCATCGGTAGGGTACGGCATATCGACCACAACGCCGTTGGCATACTTCGCCTCCTCGGGATTGAACATCCCGGTGCGAATGCAGACGCGGACCTTCTTGCAGAGAGAGTTCTGGGCGCGCAGTTTTTCGGATGCCCTCATCATGTAGGTGGCCACGGCCTCCTTGATCGGCTGCAGCTCGGTCAGGCGTCTTCCGAACATTCGGCTGCAGCATATTTCTTGCTTGGGTGGGTCGGGCTCGTCCAGTTCCAGGCACGATGTGCCGGCCAGCTCCCGCGCCGTCTTTTCGATCACTACGCTGAATTTCTTGCGGAGCGTCCGTGGATCAGCCTTGGCCAAATCCATTGCCGACTTGATACCCATTGCGTCTAGGTGCAGTTTCATTTTCCGCCCGACGCCCCAAACTTCCGCGACGTCGGTATTGCGCAGCACCCAATCGCGCTTGACCGGGTCGGTGATATTCACGACCCCGCCGGTCTGCGCCTGTAAGCGCTTTGCGGTGTGGTTGGCCAGCTTGGCCAGGGTCTTGGTGTTTGCAATGCCGACGCCGACGGGGATACCGGTGCCGCGCAGCACCTTTGTTCTGATCTGGCGCCCCAGGGCATCGAGCCCCGATATACCCGTGAGGTCGGCGAACGCTTCATCAATGCTGTAAATCTCAACCGCGGGCACCAAGGTCTCGATCAGCGTCATCACGCGCTCGCTCATATCGCCGTAAAGCGCATAATTCGACGAGAAAGGCACGATGCCGTGCTGCTTCAGCTTGTGCTTGATTTGGAAGTACGGCTCGCCCATTTTGATAAATGGCTTGGCGTCATAACTCCTGGCGATCACGCAGCCATCGTTGTTGCTCAGCACGACGATTGGGGTTTTGGCCAGGTCGGGCCGGAATACCCGCTCGCAACTTGCATAGAAGCTGTTGCAATCGATAAGGGCAAAGACCGGCGGGTTAGACATGACTGCGCACGGTGCTGGTGATCACGCCCCAGATCGATAGCTCGTCACCTTCGAGGATGTAGCGCGCTGGGTACTTAGGGTTTTCTGACAGCAGGATAACCTCGGCCCCACGCTTGCACAGGCGCTTGCACATCGGGTCGTTATTGAGCAGGGCCACGACTATATGCCCGTGAGCGGGCTCAATAGAGCGGTCCACAACAGCCAGGTCGCCCTCGAAAATGCCAGCGCCTTGCATGCTTTCGCCGGTAATGGCGATCAAGTAAACGTGAGGCGCGCGGATATTTAGGACCTCATCCAATGAGATGTGCTGCTCGATATGGTCGGCTGCTGGAGATGGAAACCCAGCTGGCACCCGAAACGAGCAGAAAGGCAGCTTCGTGCCGCCTTCGGATATAGGGCCTAAAATGGTGAAGCTCATGATGCAGCCTTTTACACGAACTGTATGAATGTACAGTTAACTTTGCAGAAGGCTTGTGGTCAATTTTTCTGTAGGGGATTTCGACAGACGGAGCGGCGCCTATGTGCGGAAGGCTTTCACAATACAGCGGGATTCATGACTTCGTTGCGGCGCTAAGCATGCCCAATGCTCTGGCGAACTCCTTGGGCGACGAGCCGATAGAGCGATACAACGTGGCGCCGACGACCGCAGTTGCGCTGCTACATCTGCAAGACGACTTGCTCCACGCCGACCCGGTGCGCTGGGGGTGGCGACCGCATTGGGCCAAGGACCGCGCCGCGCCGATCAACGCGCGTGTGGAAAAGGTCGCCCACGGTCCATTCTTTCGGGCGATCTGGCCGCACCGAGCAATCACGCCTATCGACAACTGGTTTGAGTGGGTGGATGAAGGCGGACCCAAGAAGCAGCCCTACCTGATCCGCCGGCGGGATGGTGCACCAATATTCTGTGCTGCCATCGGCCAACTGCCGGATGCCGATGAAGGCCCAGGCGAGCATGACGGTTTTGTGATCATCACCGCGGACAGCGCCGGGGGCATGGTGGACATTCACGACCGACGGCCCGTAGTGCTGACGGCTGACCTCGCCCGGGAATGGCTGAATCCTGCCACGCCTAAAGAGCGCGCCGAACAGATGGTGTTGTATCAGGGCGAGCCGACTGAGGTGTTCGAGTGGTTCAAGGTTGACACAGCCGTTGGTAACGTCAGAAACAAAGGCCGCGAACTGATAGTGCCTATCGCCTAGCTTTAGGAGAAATACCAAATCACAGATATGACGGAGATCACCCAGCCAAGGGTGAGCAGAAATGAAAGGCCTGCGAGCTGCTTATCCATGATGCCCTGTCGACCCCCCGATTATCGCAATACTAACGTGCCGTGAAAGAGTAGTTCAGCGCGATCAGCGCGCAATAGCCCTGACATATGCCTGGCACGCACGTAAAGCAATTATGGCGTTGTCCCCGTCATCGGTGATGGCAACAATTCGTTGCGCATGCGCTGGGTCAAGTTGGGCGCGACGGGCTGCATGAACCACGCCGGCGCCGCCGGGGGCGGCAGGCACCTCGCAGCGACTGGCTGTGTCCGTGGCGTCGAGGAGGACTGACAGCCGGACATCAGCAGTGGCAAGGCGATCGCGCAGAGCAGCTTGGTTACGTTGGGCATTGGATAGTTCCTGAGCGTGTTGTTGGTCCTGTACCGAGATCTGCTGCTCGATGGCCAGGCGCTTGTTCTGCTCGGCCTTCTGCTGACGCCAGGCCTCGTTGGTGATGGCGTCGAGCTGACCCTGGTGCGCGGCGCTCTGCGCGGATAGCTGTTCAGACAGTTGCTTGCCCAGGCGCCAGTCCTGAACCTCCCAAGTCACGCCGGCGGCACTGGCCATCAGCAGCAGGATCAGCGCAGCCAGGCCAGCCAGCTTCTGCACCGGCGTCATGCAAGCACCTTCAGCGCTTTGTCGTACAGCGCCTGGCGGTCGGCCTGTCCGGTGAGCCCACCATTGATGCGCTTGGTGATCCTCTCGAACTGCCGCTGATCCGCCAGCGTGTTCAGTCCTTTGGTCGACCAGAACCAAGCCGCTGACATGGCGGCGTGCTGCGGCATCTCCAGCAGCTCAGGCTTGTTGATCAGGTCCAGGCCCAGGGCTTCGCCGCACGCGGCATAGTTGGCTCGCCCGGTGACCTGGATCAGGCCGCGCCCGCGGTACTTGGGCCCGTCCCCTTTCACGGTGTTGCCCAGATCGGCCCGACCTTCGTACCCGGCCTGCTGCTTGGTTGGTCCCCAGATCTCACGCACGTATCGCAACTGGCCCGACTCATGCCCGACCTGAGCGATGAATGCGGCGATGCGCAGCGGGGTCACGATCGCGTGCCGGCCCATAGCCGAATTGAGCACAGGAACAAAAACGCCGGCATTGCGGCCGGCGTTCGGGAGTATCTGCAGCAACTGCTGCTCGGTGATCGGCATACTTTTCTCCAGGCAATAAAAAACCCACCTAAGGGCGGGCTATACTGAAAATCCAATTAGGGTGAGCTTATGCAGAATATTTACATTCGAGACGCTGTGATTATTCCCGGTACGAACCTGCTAAAGGTTGCAGACCTTGAACCTCTGCCCGTTAATCTCGATAAAATTACTCGCGATAACATAAAGCGTATCGCTGAATGGGCAGGCGAACATGGGCAGGAGGCACCAACTTATGGGTTTTCCGGCGCAAGCTTCCATTCCGATTGAATTCGGAAATCCTTTCTCCAGGCGAAAAAAAACCGCTCAAGGCGGGCATCGGAACTCATCAAGTTTTCAATCCGGCGCAACTGGCCACTCAATAACCGACGGGTAGCCAGGCTGTTCAGTAACACGATTCAGCAATACTCGGTACTTTTTCCACGCTTTCAGGGCGGACACTTCAGACTCGGTTGCTTCGCCGAAATCCGCCGCATCCTGCAGCGGTGCAATCTCGTAGTCAGCTTTCGCGCGCAAGCTCGCCATCCTCGCCTGCGCATCCGTGTTGGGGTCTACCGCAACAGGAGGAATAACGATGGGCTCAAGATCTGGGACAAGGATATGCAGTGTGATCATGGTCTTCAGATCGTAGGGCTCGGCGCCCATTGTCACGGTGACAGTTAGCAAATCTCCGTCATATGCGGTTTCTACTTCAGCCTGATTTTCAGATGGGTGAAGCGAGTACCCCCAGCCGAGGTCAATCGGCGGATATGGCACCATGCCTTGCGTCCCAGTGACGCAGTACACGCCCACATCTTTGCGGTAGCTATCTACATCGCGTCCACCCAGCGAAACAAGGTCGTACATCTTTCCAGTGGCGCCAATAATGTTAATCGCTGCTCTTGCCATGATCAGATCGCCTTTAATGTGCCGTCTTGGGCACGTGTAGTATTGATGGTGTTATAGAACTTCGCCCAGGCAGACCAGCCTGAAGCACCGGTGAGCCGGCGCATCATCAATTCTGTCGACGCATAGTCAATCGCCAACTGCGCCCCATAGTTGTAGGTTCCATCGTATGAGGCCGAGAATTGCTGGAGCGCTCCAAATCCGGAGCCGAAATCAGGCTTGCCGGCAGTAGTGGACGAATAACGGTAAATGCCGGTTTTCGATACCTGACTACCGCTGATGTCCGTGCACAAGCTCAGCCCGGTGAGGTAGTCGACGCCGTTCCCGAATGCGCCGACTCCCATAACGTTGCCAGGGTTGAGGCCGATGGTGGCCGTGGCAGCATTGCCCAAACCCAGAGCGGTGCGGGCAGCAGCTGGAGTAGAGCTTCCGGTACCGCCCTTAGTAACCGGCACAATGTTCTCAACAGATACCGAACCCAGACCCGCGAGAGTCGCCCCCCACTGCTGCACCAACAAGTTGACGGCGTCAGCGAGCGCCTTGGGGTATCCGTTCACCGGAACGATTCCATAACCAGCGCCTGCTGAAGTGGGACCCCGGTACGCGGGCGAGATCGATACCGACGTGTCGTTCGCCGGATTGATGATTTGGTATATACCGTTGTCCGGCCCGACAAACATATCGCCAGATCGGCAATTTGAAAACTTCGTACCTGCACCTGTTACAACGGTACTTCCATTAGTAACGGTGACCGTCCCTTCTGAAAACCAAGATGGCATGTCTATCTCCAGTCTAAATGTATGTGCATCACTACTTGACTCAGGGAATCAAGCCTGCATTTTTGCGAAAACTGCCGGTATGTAAAACGTGTTCTGAGGCGTTGCGCCTGCTGTAAGAGCCCACAACCTATTGCCGGGAAAATCCCACCAGCAATATATGGAGGCGGCGCGCCGTGAACTCCCGGCGACGTCCATACCAAAGTTATTTATTAGCATGTATTCGTCGCTGGAGAAAACAAAGGGCACGCTGAAATAAACGATAGTTAATCCTTGAGAGTCCCGCCCCGATGTAACGTAGTTCCAAGATGGCAACGAACGGCTAAATACCGCGCTGGGTGTGCCTGTGTCGAAGATCAGCGACTCATTCTGATCGTAGAGCCGACCGCCCCACAGAGCTGTAGGGCTAGCAACGTATGCGGCGGCAAAGTAACTTCCTCGGGGCTGGGCGGTTCTCACGTCATACGCTCGAACGTAGAACCCCGTCCAATTGCCGGGCGATCCAAGGATAAGAACCCTACAAAGCCCGGCAACGATTCCGACATTGTCAGGTTTAACAAACACCAGCGGCGGTTCTTGAGTAGTTATGACCCTCTCAAAATTCGTCGCAGACCCTAGGCCAGATTCTTGCGTAGGGACAAAGCGACCTTTAGACAAAATTGAAAGACGTGCGTACTCAGAATCGAGAATAACCACATCATCATTATTCTTAAACTCAAATCCCCAACTCATTATTTGAACCTCGAAACAATAAGCCTTTGAGTGCCAGTTCCGAACTGTCCTTCGAAAGCTGTTCTATGCCCCCTCCACACCCTGATCTGATCCGTTAGTATTTCTGGCTCATATTGAACCATGATGTGTTGGTCGGTTGTGTATGGGCCAATCGGTACGACGACAGCGGTGCAGTTTTGTGGATTTACCCCTGGTACAGAGAACGTCTGTGATGCGCCTGTGCCAGTTGCTGCACCGGAGAACGTAACGAGCGTTGAGAAAACAGTGCGCAGAGTGAAAGAAGTGGGGCCAATTTGCTGGACCCCGTTCTCGTCCCACGTAGCCAAGCCGTATTCAGCCATCAGGAAAGTCTCCCGAACTTGCCGCGGCGTTTCTCGTTCGCATCGAACACCGAGATACCGCTGTTATCGAGCAAGCTAGCGCCATCCGTGCCCTCCCCACGAAGATTGAGCGTGCCTGCCGGAATGTTGATTTCCAGCAATGGACGCCCTTTCGAATCCACCGCAGGCGAACGAAGCACCATGCCCAGGATGATTTCCTGAATGATCGCCTTGCTGATGATCGCGTTATTGAACACGGCCTGGCCGTTCTCGATAACGAACATCGGAATGACCTTGCCATCGATCTCGTTCACGACCGCAAACCGTTGAGCCATGATCAGAAACTCTGACTGCTCACCATTCGATCCGAATGCCATGCCCGTAGTGACCCTGCGCCCATCTGCGATTGTCTGGGCCTTCAAGGTGACCGATGAGGACACCCTTCCGTCCAGGCCAACCAGAGTCTGGCTCACCTGCTGAACCGAGGCGTTTGTCTGCCCGAGACTCGACTGGACCGTATCAGTCCGTTTGGACAGAACATCTATCGCAGTGGCCCTGACCAGCTCCTCCTGCTGGATAAGCCCCTTCGCGCTATCAACCCCAGCTTGCAAGGTGTTGATACGCTCAGCAGTTGCTAATTCGCGGGATGCTTCGACACGTATTTGCTGGGCGATGCTTGCGACCGACTCGTACGTTTTCAAAGCCCCGGCCAGCTCCCCGGCCCCGTCATCGCCGCGCACGGAAGCGCGCAACGCCTCGTTGCTCGAAGCCTGGGAAGTTATCTTCCCGTCGAGGTTTGTGACTTTGGTGTTGAGGCCCGTTATCGCCTGGGCATTACCGGTCGCTCTCCCGTCAACAGCAGACAGATCGCTCTTGAGCTGGTTGATCTGCGCCGCTGAAGCCTCGCGGTTGCTGGCCACCACCTGCTCCAGAACGGTCAACGACGACTTGTTGTCGCCGACCTGAGCGCCGAGGGTGAGCAACTGCTGGGCCGACGCTTCATTCTCGCTGGCTCGCGTTTTACGCTCGACGGCGAGATCTGCCGTCGACGTCCATCCCTTGACCGCGTCAGCAAGATCGCCCGCGCCATCATCACCTCGAGCAGCAGAGCGCAACGCCTCCACAGAGGTTGCGGTGGCCAACACCCTGCCGTCGATTTCTTCGATAGTGGTTTCGATGATCTTAACCTGAGAAACCAGTGCATCAGTGGTCTCAAGGATGGTGCCGATATCGATCCAATACGCAGCGTCGGGCGGTGCTGCCCCAACCGGCACAGGGCCTTTCGCTTGGTACAGATGCTGATCGAGCCGGACAATGTCGCCCTTCAGATAAGGCTTCGCAGGGTCGTAGGCGAGCGCGTCGTTCACCTGCTTGATCAGGTCCTCCAGTTCCTGCTTGGCTTCCTCGAGGCGTTCGTTCACAGAGCCAGGCCCGTCACCGGTGATCAGCTCTATCTCTTCGCGCAGGCTCTGGTATAGGGCGCCCTTGCCGATTTTTTCGGCGTAATACGCCTCATAGTCGCTCTGCTTGGTGCTGGCCTGGCCATTGACTGCACCTGGTACCGGCCAGAACGGGCCGATGTTGCCGGTCCGATCCACCAGGCGCGCCCAGAAGAACAGGGTCGCACCAGGCAACAGCGAGTGCATCTCGTGCTTCGCCTGCGGATAACTGAAGTCGCTCAGCTTGATCGCGGTGGTCAGGTCGGCCGACTGGCTGTACCAGATCTCCGTCCGCTGGGTGTCCTCTGCACCTGGTGGAAAGCCCCATTGAATGCCGATGCCATAAACCAGGCTGGTGGTGGTCAGGAACGACACCGCCGGCGGCAATCCGGTTTTGCCTTCCAGGTTGGTCAGGATGGAGTTTTTCCAAACCGACGAAATGTCGAAGGCACTCACCGCGCGCACCCGAGCCAGGTATGCGCCCGAATAGATGCCGGTTACGTCGACGCTCGTCGAGCCGGTGCGCTGCACCTTGATCCAGTTTCCGCTATCCTTGCGCCACTCCACGTCATACGCGACGGCGCCGGTGACGGCCGGCCACGAGATGTTCATGGTGCTGATGGCGATGCCCTGATTAACCGAGTAGCTCGACGTCAACGTGACGCTGGCCGGTGCCGGTACCACCGTGATCGGAATCACGCTGATCGGGCGCTCTTCCAGACGCGCGCCGGTGTCGATGTGAGCAAACTTGCTCGGATCGTACTGAACCGCCGATATCTCAAACACACCGGGTTCTGGCCGGGCCACGCTCACCACGCGATAGAGCGGGATTGCCAGGTCGTCAGCATCCAGCGCCCACACCAGTTCGGGCTCTGGCCGCACGGAATAGGCGACGGTCACGGTGACCTGCCGTCCGCTGACAAGCCGAACCGTGCGGCCCTCGCACTTGCCGTCAGGCAGGTTGAGGATCAACCTGTCGCCGGGCTTGGCCTGGGTATCGCGGTCCAAAGTGATGACTTTGCCGTTCACTGCCGAGATGCGCCCACCCACTGGCCGGCCGGCAATAAGCTCGTCAGCGATCGGGATCACATACCCAGGCAGCGGGATACGCCCGTCAAGGCCGACCCTGAAGGTAACCGCGCGATCCTTGGAGTTAGTCAGCAGCGCCCACTTGCCTCGGCGCTGCGCCTCCGACTCGCGGGTGCAGCCGATGGCGCTGATCTCCAGCGGGTTGTCGCCGTAGCGCCGCTGCAGCTTGGCATCGGTTACAGCTGTGACGTCGGTGTCGAAGTTGTTCAGCGGGTTGTCGTAGCTGATCAGCGCCCGGGTGTAGCGGGTGCGTTCCGACGCACTGGAGTAAGTGAACTTGCCATCGATGACGTTTGCCCGGGTGTAGGCGAAGTCGAAGTCGGTAGCTCGCGGCATATCTGCCAGGGTGAAGACTTGGCCCTGGGCCCAGTAAGTCATGCCTCGGTATATCGTGGAGATGTCACGCAGCAGAGACCATGCGTCGGCCTTGCTCTGCAGGTTCAGGTTGCAGATGAAGCGAGGCTCCTGGCCGCCCTTCCCGTCCGGCACCAACTGATCGCAATACTGGGAGATGCGGTAGAGCTCCCACTTGTCCACCATCCACGGCTTGATGCGGCGGCCAAGGCCGAAGCGGTCGTTCGTGGTTATGCCGTAGGTGTGCCAGACAGGGTTATCGGTCCACGCTTCCTTGAAGGTGCCATCCCAGATTCCGCTATAGGTGCGGGAGGCCGAATCGTAGTTGCTCGGCACCTGCCATTTACGGCCCTTACAGCGGATCGTGACGGCCGGGATGCTGCGAAACTGCTCTGCCGAAAACTCAATATAGAGCAGCGCGGTATTCGGGTATCGAATCTTGGCGTCGATCACCTCGGTAAAGCCGGCGATCTGCATGGTGTCGGAAATTTTATTGTTGTTCTGGTTGATAGTCAGCCGCGTGACGCGAATCAACCAACCGCTGTTTGCCTTTGGCAAGTCAATACGACGCGTGCGCTCATATATGGTCGTAGTTTTGCCGTCGACAGCCTCACTCAGAACCTGCTGATATGCGCCGCCGTCCGTTGCCAGCTCGACCTTGTACTCAATCCGGTACCCGTTGATGTTGCCGCTGGTATCTACTGACTGGAGTGCAGGCCACGCAAGGCGCACACGCACAGCCGATAACTGAGTATTGGTGATCGCTCGAACCCACGGCGAGGTGCTACGAAGCTCGACGCCAATGGTGATTTCATTCTCGATAGACGGGATGCCCTGGATATAGGGTTGATCGACTGAGCCTGTCCGCCATTCCCACTTCACGTTGGGAAAGTTCATATTGCCTTGAGGATCTTGCAAGGGCGTGCCGTCAACGCGAATATCACTGGCGGTAGGTATGCCCTCAAAGTCACCCTCACCAACAGCTATAAGCATCTTCGCGAGCGCGATCGAGCGCAGACTGTCAGGAGCTTCCGTCGGCGTTTTTGGCTTATCGGAGCCGCCCTTGGCGCCGTAGATGTCGAGCTTCTGTGCTGCGCCCATGCTTTTCTCCAGGCAATAAAAAACCGGCTCATAGCCGGCTGCTGTGTTGCGGTTGGTTCTTACATCTGGTCTTCGGCGTAAATCCCAGCGCTAGCGATCGCGCCTCCCCAGTCCCTTTCGCCTGCGCAAAGCGGTACCGGGTTGCCCGATGCGGTGGTGTTCTTGGCGCTGCCGAACGCATAGCCAGGCGTGTTCTCGGGTGCGGCACTGGTCTTGAGGCCGCTGGCTTGAGGGCTCAGCATCTGGATAACACCTCCAGCAACGAGCCCGATGCCTGCGCCAATAAGAGGAGTGCCGAATGGCGTGGCCGAAAAGATCACCCCGACCACAATCAGGATCGCGCCGACAATCGTCTGAAGAATGCCGCCACGCTTGCTGCCTACCACCACTGGGGCGATGCGGATATCCCCGGCGCCTTGGTAGGCCAGTTCTTTCTCACCGATATTGCACTTATCGCGAAACACCGCGAACTCAAGGCCGCGCGACTTGGCATTCGAAAGAAACCGCTCGAATTCAGGGATCTGCACGCATAGTGCTTTAATCGCCTCCGCCGGCGTTTTCACCGCGAGCCTGAAGGACTTTCCGAACTGTCTGAGCTGCCCGTGCAGGCGAATCGTCGTCATGGGTTGGTAGTTGATCGCTGATGCCTGCATCACTTTCTCCGGGCAATAAAAAACCGCCCGGAGGCGGCTTCGAGGTTTTCTTGATTCAGTTGTAATCGACGTAAGGCCCTATGTAGAACCCAGCCATGTCGCCGCTGATACGGTACAGGCTTTCCTTGCCTGGCTGCACCGTTGCTGCGATGGTTCGAATTGCAGCGCCTGCGCACAAGCCAGAGCCTGCCAGGCCTGCGCCGAGATTGGGCGCCCCAGGCGGAAGGTAGAACGTCACCCGCTGACCAGTCCCGATTTTTGCAGCCCTGCGGCCGTCGACATAAACAACAATGTCGCAGCCAGAACCGACCGCTCCGGAGTCGCGCACCACGGTGATTTTTCCGCTCTCGCCAGCTGGTTTAGTCTGGAAGGCATACACCTCGTCCGAAGGGACCGGCTTCGCATCCCGTACCGAGATCGCCGATGAGGCGCACCCCGCCAGCATCGCCACCGCTAACGCCGTTATCAAAATTCGCATGTCGTTCCCTCTTTGGTTTGGCGGGGCTGCAATACTGCCCAGTGCGCCGCTTTGGAGCCACGAATTATCGCTGATCGATTTCAATCTTCTGCGTGGGATCAGGGCTATACCTCTGGCGTTTCAGCTGCGGATCCCCTTTCGCCATGCAGAAGAAATATATCTCAGCCTCTCCGCATCCGCCGTGAAGCGCGCACTCGCTAGCCTGCATGTGATCAAGCAGGATCTCCCGGCCTTGGGACTCGCAGAACACGTTTGCTTCTTTGAGTGCCTGCCCTTTCGCAGAGGCGGGCCCGCCGAATGGAACGCGGGTAGAAATCGTGTAGGTGTCGGGACCCACCTTGATCGGTCCGCTGTCTGCGCATCCCGCGAGTGCCGCAGCGAACAAAACCATCAGCCAAATTTTCATCAATATCCTCCATGTAAGAGAGGAATGTACCGCGTACCTGGCCAGGCATCCACTTCACTGAGGCGCTGATGCAAAAAGCCCAGCGAGGGGCTGGACCAGCAAACGTTTATGCTTCCGCACTCCAGACCGCCAGTTCATAACCATCCGGGTCAATGAAGTGAAACCTTTTGCCGCCAGGAAAAGAGAAAATCTTCCGACTAATCGTGGCGCCCGCTGCAACGAGTCTGCGCTGAGTTTCCTCGAGATCATCCCCGTAAAGAATGACTAGCGGGCCACCCGGCTTGACAGGCTCTCCCGTTGTGAATCCTCCGGCGAGCCTACCATCGCTGAATTCGGTATAGCTGGGCCCGTAGTCTACGAAGGTCCAGCCAAACGCAGCACCATAGAACTCTTTGCTACGCGCAATATCGCTAACGTTGAACTCGATATTGTCGATCTGATGATCTTTTCCTCGAACACCCATGACTCACCTCCTTGTTGTGGAAGCGTCATCATGACCGGATCCTGGCCAGGCATCCAGCGTGGATGGAATGCCAGTAACTGCGGAACCGTCTGCGATAGTAGCCTCTGGCTCTCAAAAAATGGCCAGGAGGCCCCATGTCGTCGCTCCTGTTCTACACGGATGAAAAGGAAGCAATTGTGGCCACGGATACGCTTTTACATTATTCCGTCGACACGCCCCCAGGATTCGCCAGCAAAGCCATCTCGATCCCTCATATGCGCATGATCATTGCCGCTACCGGATCGGCCCTGCTTTTCAGTCGATGGATCGGCCTTGTGAATAACCAAGGTTTTGCCCTCGATGTAGATGCGGTCGATGCTCATGCCCCCCAGGAGCTTCAGGCCCTCTGGAGAGAACTGGAATCGCCATGTCCCCGCCCTCCAAGACCAAACTGCAACGATCTATCACTTCGGGATTTCCGACGATTCTGGAAAAATCCATGGATTCGCTTACCGTTCTGTGTCGGATTTCAAATCCGAGCGTTTAGATTATGGGCTTGGCGTAAAGCCAGAGCTTATAGGCATGGCGGGAATAGACTGGAATTCGTTCCCTGCGTGTGCGCCCGAAATCATGCGTGCACAGTCGCGACAGGAGGACCAAAAGCCCAGGGATCGCGTTTACATTGGTGGCACGACCGAGGTCACTCATCTAACGAAAGACGGATTTTCGATCTATTCGCTGGGCAGCTTGGACTGAGCTTCGTTATGCCTGAGGATCAGGCGCGTTCTGTCATGCCACGGGCCGCCGAAAACGATGATCTCGGACGGCCTGCCGTACAGGTGGTGCAGTAGGAATGGGCCGGGCCCAAAGGCGCCTGATTCTTCACCTGGTAAAGTCGGGTCGGTGCCCAGGTAAATCCCGGCGTGGTTCGGGTGAACCGTCCGCCCTACGTGCATGACGATCAGATCGCCGCGCTGCGGCCGGTCGACTCGCACAAAGCCGGCCGCGTCGTAATGTTGCTCGTACAGGCTCGCGTTCTCAGCACTCTCCCACCAGCCGTCGGTGCGCTGGAAGGCTTCGAACTCAAGCCCCCATTCACGCTGGTACCAGTCAGCGCAGACCTGCCAGCAATCCCATGCACCATGCACGAATGGCCGCTTGAGCAGCGGCGTGCTGCCCGTTGGAGTGATCGTGCGCATATCGCCCTCGGGCCACGACAAAATGTGCCAGGGCAGCGCTGTGGCCTCGCACATGGCCAGGTCATGCGGTGACGGCCTGCTGGTGGCGTCCGGGTGGGAGTGAACGATGCCGATCACTTCACCCAAGTCTTCAGCCGCAGCATAATCCTCAGGATCAAGCCGAAACTCTTCGTTCGGATCCGTGGCGATGTTCCGGCACGGAAAGTACTTCTGCGCGCGGCCGACGGCCAGCAACAGGCCGCAGCATTCGCGCGGATACTCAGCTGCCGCATGCGCCTGGACCGCCGCAATGATGTGCTTGCGCATGGTCAGCTCCGGGCAATCAGGGAAACGGCGGGGAATCCACCGAAGGACAGTTCGTTGTTTTCGCCGAAGCGCAACTTGCAGGACGACAGGCAGCCCTTGCACTGATCCTTGGCCGGATCGTCTGTCGGGTTATCCTCGTCGTCGAACATGGCCGCGCCGGTATAGCCACAGTCCGGCCCCCGGTAACCGTTGGTCATGGCCCAGTGGCAGAACGTCGTCATCTGCCGTCCGGGAAGACCGTGGTTATCGATCTCGCCCGGTGAAGACAACTCCCAGACCACAGCCTCGCCGTCCTCGCTGGTTTTTTGGTCGATATACCAAATTTCCAGCGCTTCTTGTGTCGGGTCAGCAGTCGGGTTGCCATCGGGGAAGTTGGCCGCATCCAGGTACTGGGCCAGGGTCTCGCGAACCGTCAGCTTGAACTTCAGCATGTCCTCGAAAGCCAAGCACAACGCCGTGACGCGCCCATTGACGTTGCCGGCGGCGAACGTCGGTCGGGAGGCGGTACCGTCGCTGCTCGAGGAAATACCCTCAATCTGCACCGGCCAGGCCGCGTACTCTTCGCCCTGCCAGATAATCGACTTGGCGGGCAAGTCGTGCTCAGAATGCTCGTAGGCCAGCAGCTCCTCCGCCGTGTGCGGGATAGCGTGACCGTGGAAGCGCAGGTAATCCGCGCCGTATTCGGTACCGTCAATTTCGAACAGGCGAATCTCGCCGCCGGGCTCCAGTTTCTGGATGTCCGTGATCAGTGCCATGGGCATTTATCTCAGGGATGAAAGGTTTGCTGGAAGGTGGCGGTGATGGCGTAGACCTGGCCGCCGCGGTGAATCGGCTTGTAGCCGTTGCACTTGTAGAGGCCAAGCTCGCCAAGGGGCGGCTCCCACAGGAAGCCCTTCGCACCCTTGTGCCGGTCGAGGAATGCCATGATTTCCTTGATTCGCGGTTTCAGACCGGTAAAGGTGACGGGCCAGGACTGCGATCGATTGTTCACGCCATCCTCGACCGACTGCTCGTAGCCATCGCCGAACTGCTTGGATCGGACGCGCTGGGCAATATCGCCCTCCGCGCCCTTCTCCGTTGCCCAGGTGAATCGTTCGATTGCCATCAGCGCCCCTTGATTGCTTTGTTGATGACGCCGCCTTGGCGCATGTCCTTCGAGCGCAGCTCTTGATACTTCTGCTCTACGAAGGTCGCCAGCTCTTTGCCAAACAGGTCGTAGCCTGGTGCGTCAGCAGTAGACGACGCGTTACCGTCACCATCGATGTGCACTTCTACATTGATCTGCGTTGCGCCAGACCCACCACCGCCCATAGCCATAACGCCAAGCTTGCCGCTCGACGTACGGGTCAGAGGCATAATCGCCTCTGCCCCCGCCTCGCCCATGACGCCTGTTTTGCCTCCGGCCATGCCGAATGCCGTGGGCTTGCTGACAACTGAATTGGTGAAGGCACCGCCGTCGGCGAACATTTGGACGCCGCTCGTCCATGCGCCACCTTTGGCCTGGGTGACTCCGGACCAGCCTGCCAGCACTTCAGGGCTGTAGCCTGCTGCAGTTGAGCCGGCAGAAGTTGGTGCAGCGCCGCCGCCGAAATACGCGCCCGCTGCCGAAACGCCAAGCCCTACAAGAGAGCCGAGCAATCCCGACGCCGCTTGACGGGTGGCGATGCGCGCCATATCGGCCAGGATCGATTTGGCGAAGTCCGAGAACGACGCTTTACCGGTCATGGCGAAGTTGACGATCGAATCCTCCATGGAGCTGAAAGCGTTGCCGAACAGGCTCTTCGTCTGGCCTGCAATGTCCTTTGCCGAGTCCAAGTAGTTTTCCCAGGCAGCCGTAGCGCCCTTGGTCCAATCACCCTGCGCACTCTCCACATCCACGTAGTTCTGCCGGATCTGGTCAGTGGCGGCCTTGTTCGCGTCGGCGAGCGCCTGAGACTTCCGCTTGAACTCTCCCTCCGACATTTTGCGCGACGGATCGGACTTTTGGTTCGCAAGCTCCAGCGTCTGCTGAGCAAACCGATCTTGCTGGCTGTTCAGTTCGCCGCTGAGAGCGTTTTGCCGGTCGCCACGGCCCACGCCAAGCACTGCGCGCTGGCCTGCCAGCTCCAAGGCCCGCTGCTGCTGCCCCAGCGCTTGCACGTATGTGCTGATCGAACGCTCCTGCTTGGCAAGGCGGCCGGTCTCGTTGGTCGCCAACACCTCAAGCTGGCTGTCGGCATCCTTCTGCGCCTTGACCATTGCCTGTCTGGCGTCGGCGATCCATTGATCGATCTGGATGCTCTGGGCGGCGGTCGTGGACTTCTTGGCCTTGGTGGCCTCCAGGGCGCTGATCTCGGCACTGTAGGCGGCCGCCACGTCCACGCTTTCCTGCTTGATCAGCGCTGCGCTGCGCGTGGCGTAGTCGCCCTGCGATACCAGCCCGGACTTCTGTGCCGCCTCCAGTTCTTTCTGGGCGTTTTTGTAGTCGTTTACGATGTCGGCCAGGTTGTTTTTGGCGCTATTGAATGCGGTCAGATCGACCTGGGTGCTGGCGGTTTTTGGATCTTTGAACTTTTCGCGAGTCTGTTTTTCTAGAGCCGCTTCCTCAGCAGGAGTGAACGTGTAGCCTGCCTGTCGCGCGGAAGCGATACGCCTTTGATTTTCCTCGAGTGCCTTGGTCAGTTTCGTTGACTTTGAGGCGGTGGCGTCGAGGTTGTTTTGCAGTGTTTCATAGGCCTTCGTACCCGCTTGGATATCCTGGTCCTGGAACATTTTCCGGCGTGCTTCTGCCTGATCATCCACTTCCTTCTGCAGGAAGGATGTTATGTCGCCTTGGGCGCCCGACTCGCCGCCACTGAGCATCATCATGTCAGGGTTGTCACCCAGGACCATGGGGTTCGATTTGGCGTTGCGTAGCGTGTTCAGTCGGTCAGCGAGCTTTTCAAACTTCTGGTCAAATGTATCCTCGCGCCCGATATCGAGCACTGCGTCCCAGGCTCCCTTGGCAGCCCCCTTAACTGCGTTCCAAGCGCTTTCTACTGTGCCCAAGTTGCTGGTGATGGTGTCGGCGCGCTGAATCAGAGCATCGGCGTAGGAACTCTCTGCCAACTGCTGAGCACCAAGGGTGTCACCTTGCTCTTGCAAGGCCCGAATCTGGGTGTACACGGCGGCCGTGAGGAAGTTGTACTTGTCATTGAGCGCAACGACTGCCTTTACCGGGTCATCCGCCAACTTCACGAACTCACTGACGGTTTCAGACGCCGCTTTGCCGGTAGCCTTCTCGAACGACAGGGCTGCAACCGCTATTTGCTCGAAGCTGCTGCTTACGATCTTGCCGGATCCCGCCAACTGCGCAAGAACTTCGGCTGCCGCGCCAGTGGTACCAACGGTGTCGCCAACTTGCCTTGCCATTGCCCCAAGGGCCGAGGATGTCGTACCAGCATAATTGCCGGTGAGGATCAGCGATTTGTTGTAACTGTCTTGTTCCTCGCTGCCCCTGTAATAGGCATATGCAAGGCCGCCCACAGCAGCGGTGGCCAACGCCAGCGGGGCCAGGATGGCGAGCAGACCGGCCGCACCAGCGCCAGCACCGGCGCCCAACTGAGCGACGGCGCGAACGCCGCTACCCCAGTCGCCCGACGACAGCGCGTTACCCAACTGCACGACGTTTTCCTGCGCCTGGCGGGTGCCTAGACGAAGTTTGTCGAAACCGGTGGCGGTCTTTTCGAGCTTTCCGTAATCCTTGTCGATCTTGCTCAGGGCGCTGTTGTACTGGTCCTGGCTGATCCGGCCCTCGTCGAGGTGCTTGCCCAACTGCTCGACTTGGTTGTCCAGCTTTGCCAGCGCCGCGCGGGCCGGGTCAATGGCTCCCAGCAGGCTGTTCAGCGCCTTCTGCTCGTCCATAGCGGACTTGGCCAGCGCCACCTGCTGCTTGTCGAGCTGCGCGGATATCTTCGCCGCTTCGGCCTCGCCGTAGGCGCCGGTCTTGGTCAGCTTGGCGAGCGCGTCGCGCTGCTTTGCCAGGTCCTGGGTAGTTTTGGCGCTGGTGGACAGCGACTTTTCCAGCGCCTGCATTTCATTCATCAGCGAAACGGCGGACTGCTCGGCCCGGCCGCCGGCCTTCGCCATCTCATCCAGGCTCGTTTTAGCCTGGATTGCATCGGCCGAGTCGATCTTGACGCCGAGTTCTGCAATGTTCATCGACTCACCTTGAATAAGTGCCCGTGGTCACGGGCTGTTTTCCCTTTCCTCCGCCATAACGCGCAGGGCTTCGCCTTCCAGAACCTGAAGGTCAGGGAAGATTTCAGCGAGTTTCTTTTTCTTGATGCCGAGGAAACCGGCCACGTCGCGGATGCAGCTGTAGTCGAGACCGATCGCGCCGCCTGCGCCTGCTCGCCACTGGGTGGACATGCGGTTGAACAGGAGGAAGGCCGGCCAGTTGCATGGCCAGACCTCCACTTCTTCAACCAGATCGCCAGGGGCAAGGCCGAACATGCCGATAATTGCGTCGGGCACGCTTGGCGAGTACATGGCGCGGGCAGCGTCGGTCAGTTTCCCAGGCGGGCCTGACTGTATGCACCCTCGTGAGCCTTGACGACAGCCTCGGCAGCGCCCTGGCAGGACTTCACGAATGCGACGATGTTGTCGTCGTTGTATTCGTCATCGAAGCCCCAGCCAACCACCAAGTCCTTGATCTGCTGAGTTTGCTGCTCAGTATCCACAGCAACAATTTCCGACCATGACGGCTTATCGCCCAGCGCAGCCTGTGCCTTCTTGCGCTTGTCGTTCCATTCATCGAAAAGAGCGGCAAGCTCGGCTCGATCCCGGTACTTGAAGGTGAACTCGATTTTCTCGGGCTCACCCCCTACGATCGGGATCGACACGAGGGTCTTGAACGTCGGGTTCTGGGCAATTCTGATCTTTGCCATGGATTAAGCCACCGAAGTCAGGTAACGGGTTGGCTCGCCCTGCAGCGCCAGGTTCACAGTCCGGGTCAGCAGGTTGCTACGGGACACGGTCGGCTGGTTGGAGAACGAGGTGAAAGCGCCGTAGAAAAGCGTGTCGTTGCCAGGCAGGTTCAAGCGCGCAGCCTGAATGGTCTGACTGGCATCCGCTGCGCGCAGAATGGCGTTGAATGCTTGGGCCGGGTCATCCGCGATGGTCAGCGCCAGGCTCGCGGCAGCCTTGTCAGTCGGTATCTGGCGTCCCTGCTTGTCTTCCAGAAACGCCACATCGAGATAATTCTGGGTTCCGCCAGCGAAATTGACGTCGGTGATTTGTGGAATTTGCACCCAGGTCAGCACCTTCTTGAGCGAGCCGATGCCGGAGCCTGCCGGGTAAACCTGCAGGTCGTTGGTGTCGATACCTTCGAGTGTGATTGCAGTAGCTGTCGCAGCTTTGACGCGCACAACGCGATTCCCCAGGCGGGTCCACCCGGAGGTGACAATCACGATGTCGCCAGCCGACAGGGTGCCGCCTGTGACTGTAGCCACGGCTTCTGCCGCATTGCTCAGCGCCGAAAACGGGATATCAGGGCCATAAGTGGCACCGTGCTGAAAGGTGCCGCCGTCGGGAATTTTGTAGCCCATGGGTATTTCCTCTTTGCAGATGTGAAAAAACCCGCTCGATGGCGGGTCTTAGGGTTTGCCCAATGGGCGGGATCAGTTGGTGTCGGCCCGGTACAAGAACGAGACCGGGACGGTGTAGGTCGAATCGCCGGTGATGCCTGGCCCCGGGTCAACTGGCGACATGGTCACCACGGTGACCGCACCCTTCGTGTCCCGCGCGTAAATAGGAAACAGGTCGGTCAGTTCTGCTGCGATTGGATTCGTCTTGGTCTTGCCGGTGCCGGCCGGCGCGATGATGCTCACCTGGAACACTCCCTTGAACAGCCGGTGATCTCCGCCGAGCGTGTTACTGGCGGTATCCCCGGGAATGGTGAAGGCTCGTAGGTAGGTCTCGCCGTCTGCCGGCGCGTAGGCCGTGTTCTCGAACACGATCTTGAGCTTGTCCGCCCTGCCAGCGCTCCAAGCGATCAGCTTGGCCTCGTAGATCGAGGTGATGATTGCGTGACTCATACCTGGTTGTTCCTGATGGCCTCCAGCACGATTTGCTGAAAGCGAGCCACGGTTACCCGGACCATGCCGCCGGGGGCCTGGGTGGAATGGCCAAACTCCAGCGGGATCGCGTAGGGCAAGTTGTTGATGATGTAGGCCATCTGGCCGGCGGTGAAGTCGCTCATTGCGGCCACCAGCGCTGCAGTGGTTTCGGCGCCGCTCGGGTCTACATCGTCAAAGGTGACATTCTCGACCACGCCGAGCGAGATGTGCCAGTTCGCACGGAACCGGCCGCCGACGTAGCCTTCGGGCGCCTTGATGTCCATGCCGTCATTGAGCTTGCGGCCCTTCTTGAGCCTGCCACCCTTCGTGAGGTTGTCCGGGTCACTGCGCAGCGCGCTGTTGTGGTCGTCGACGGCCTTGTTGTACTGGGTCGCCACTGCGTTCACCGCCCAAATCTCCGGGTTACCCACGGGAGACATGCGGATCAGGCTGCTGCCGACCTCGATGATGATCTCGCGCACACTGGCGTCGATGGCTTCACTGGTCTGCGCGGCGAACTCAGCCAGGCTCAGGGCGAAGCTGCCAGATTGTCCGGCACCTGCCCGGCTCACGATCGCACCTGCAGCTCATACAAGATCGGCGTGCCGGCCGGGTTAATCTCTTTCAGCGGCGGCACGATTAACCAGTTTCGGCCCTGGGCGACCACCCTGTCGAGCAGACCCGGCACCCAGGTCAAACCCTGCGCGGCGATCTTGAGCTTCTTGTCGCCCTGCCTGATGAGGCTGTTGTTCTGGAATTCGAGGCCGGTGAAGTCGAGCAGGATGCCCTGGGCGGTTTGCTCGACTGGTGCCCCCGGCGCTTGCCCGCCCGTCTCTGGGTCATACTCGCCCGGCTCCGTCTTGCTGATGGTCACGGGCTGGCCGAACTCTGTGATCATCTCCAGAGCCATCACGGCCATTTCGTCGTAGAAGGTGGCCATGGTGGTCTCCGTTGCTGCTATGCGCGGATTGCGAACAGCCCGCGCTTTTGTAGGTAGTCGGCGAACTGCGTTGCGCTCGGCCGATCAGGTGCCGCCGGCAACAGCCGGTTGCTGGTGGACGGGATAGCCGCATATTGCCGCGTCACCGCGCCCTCAACACGATCCAGCAGCACAGCGCCCTTGCGCTTCTCCACCGGGTCGATGTCGTCCTGATGGATCTCGGCAGCCAGGGCCATCTGGCCGTACTGGATGCGCGCCGGGAGGTAGTTGTTCGGCTTGATCTCGTGATCCAGCAGTATTTCCCGGCGCGGCCAGGATAAAGCCTGCTCGCTATTCGACTTGCGGCCCTTCCAGGTCATGCCATCCATCACCAAGGCGGCCCGGCGAAGCAACGCCTCTTGCGCCGGAGCGCCCGCAGGGATGACCGCGCCGAATTTCACGGCATACAGGGCCAGATCCTCGGCGCTCGCATAGCTTTCGGCGTCAGGCTTGCCAGTGCCGTCCTCGATGATGAGCATGATTACTCCTTGACTTCGTTCAGGCGATCAGCCTCGGCCTTCGCTTCATCGGCAGTGCCGACGAACTCGCCGAATCGTACACCGTCGCGGGTGATGATGATCCACTGGTCGTTCGATTCCAGCTTCGGAATATAGACCGGCTCGTCTTCGGTGCCGTCCTTGATGGTGCCGTTGGTGCTACCGGTCAGCACTTTGTTGCCCGTCCTCTCTTTCCCGGCAGGTACCTTGTCCTTGGCAGTCCTTGCCTTGCCAGCAGCGGAGGTAACCGGAGTTTTGCGGGTCTGTACCTCCACCTCGATCTCGGCGGCATCGTAGGCGGCCTTGATCTCAGGGTAATCGCCCACGATAACGACCTTGGTCACGCCACGCTCCACCGCGCGGAATAGATCGGGATTGCGGTAGCGCTTGTTCGGGTCGAAGTCACCCAGCTGGTTGCTATAAACGAGTTCCATGATTCTCTCCATGGCGGCCATTGCTGGCCGCGTCTTGTGGTAGGTATCAGCCGGCGGCAGGCGGCGTGGTGGTCAGGGTGATCATCACGCCAGCAGTGACCTTGTTGCTGTCCGAGTGCTTGACCCAGTTGGCGGCCGAACCAACAGCGGCCAGGGTTGGGTTGGCACCGCCAGTGGTTTCCTTCCAGCTGTAGCCCAGCACGTCGATGTTTACGGTGCCTTCTGCGCGGTAGCCGATGCCGAGGTTCTCTTCATCGTTCACCTCGTAGGACCGGAAGCCTGGCGCCTGCGACTCGGTGATCACAACGGCATTCGGCAGCAGGCCGAAAATCACGTCAGCCGGTGCGGTGTCGGTCACCAGCACTGGCTTGCCCAGCGTGCCAGGCAGACCGCCGTAGATGACTACGCCGGCTTCCTCGTAGACCTTGTTCGCGATCGCCTCGTCCACGATGTCGAAATAGGCCGACGAGTGCATGACCCACAGGGCAATGCGGCCGAACTTGTCGCCAAATTTGCGCATGCCGCGGGTCAGGGTCTTCTTGCCGTCGGTTTCGATGTTGGCCGAGACAACCATGCCAGCGTTGGAGCCGATCGCGGCACGCAGAGCTGCGGTGGCGTAGTGGATGAAGCCTTCCAGGGTAGCGTCAGCCACATCAACGCCGATGATCTGGGAGAACTCATCTACCGGGCGGCCGCGACGCTTGAACGCTTCTTCGGTGGTCTGGTATGGGCCGTATTTCCACGGTGCCTTCACACCTACAGCTTCGCCGGCGCCGATCTTCTTCGAAACCACTTTGGCTTCGGAGTTGACGTCGCGGTGATCCAGGCCGCCGCCGAGTTTGTAGAAAGCGCGCTTGCGGAAATCGCCTTCGATCATTTCGTTGTCGAGGACGATGGCGCCGTTGGAGGATGCGTTGAACACATCCAGGTTGTCCTGGACGCGCTCCAGGTATGCGGTTTGCGCCTCATCGTTGTAGATGATCAGGTCGCTGTTGACGGTTGTCGCCATGGGTGTTTCCCCTTACTTGGGCAATTGCAGATATGCGGTTTGGCCGTGCTTGCGCTGGTAGTCGCGCTTTTGCTCGGAGGTCATTTCGGAGCGCTTGAATGCAGCCTGGCCGCCACCCCCGCCCGGGGCTTGTGTCCCTGAAGCCCTTGGCCACAGGTGAGGTGCGCTTTCACGCAGGGATTCCGCCCATTCGAGCGGGGTCAGAGGGGTCTTGCCGTCTTTGCCGAGGATGGTCTGGCCATTCTCGTCAACAGCAACCGCTTCGCCCTCTTCGTTCAGTGAGAACACGCCTTTGGCGCGCAAGATGATGTCGTCGGTTGCTTCCGGCAATGCGCCGGCTTTCAGTGCTGCACTGCGTACCGAGTCGCCCAAGACTTTGCCCTGGAACTTCGCGGCGAAGGCTTCAGCCTTCTCAGCGCGACCGGCGAGCGTCTTCAGTTGCTTGTCGTGCTCGCCACGCAGACGCTCGGTGCGCTTATTGAACACCTCGTCCACCTTACCCTCGGTCAGCAGCTTGGTTTCTTCATCCTGCCCGGCGCGGCTGAGCAGGCCTTTGACGGCGTCAATATCGATGCCTTCAAACTGGGTTTCGAACTGGGTCAGCTTGCCGGAGGTTTCCTTCAGCTTGCCCAGAAGCTCCGAGTTCTTGATTTTGAGACCAGATACAGATGCTTCAACGGCAGTCGCGATAGCGGCCTTGATTGCCGGGTTTTCCAGGTCGATTTCGTTTTCTTCTGCCACGTTGATGCACCCCTTGGGTTTGTTCGCCCGCTTTGCAGGCAATAAAAAACCGCCCGGAGGCGGCTGATTGAATTTGTTCGGTTAGATCCCTGCTCGCTCGAAGGCCAGCGGCTCCAGCCCCTTCATCTGCACCAGGGTCAGCGGCGCAAAGTTGCGATCAAGCTGCAGCTCAGTGAAGCGCTCGACGGTCAGCCCGCCCTCCCGGAACAGCTTTGCCCGCACGGGACCTATGGCGACATCCTGGAACGAGGCTGGCTGCTGCTGGAGCCAGTGGTAGTAATCGAGATCAGCACTTACCTGCTGCCCGCCGTCAGCACCCACTGAAGCCCGCGTAGCTCCTTTGGCGAACATGGCGCTGATTTTGGTGAGCAAAACGAACGTCGTACGGCAGTTCGGGTGAAACGGAGGCCTTGGCCCGGAATCCACTGGAAACTTACGCTTGTCCATTGAGCGGCACTGCTGGCTGGTCTTGCTATCCAGCGTGGCGACCATC
Source organism: Pseudomonas sp. 37 R 15 (assembly GCF_900004865.1). Taxonomy (NCBI): domain Bacteria; kingdom Pseudomonadati; phylum Pseudomonadota; class Gammaproteobacteria; order Pseudomonadales; family Pseudomonadaceae; genus Pseudomonas; species Pseudomonas sp. 37 R 15. The sequence goes on from NZ_CVTV01000033.1 coordinate 50,164, forward strand.
TGGATCTCTTCCACGATATCCGTGTTGGCCTTGGCCACCTCCATCCGCGCCTGGGACGACACATGCTGAATGGCGGTGTGAACGACCGTGCTGGCATTGCGGTTGGTGGTGGCCAGGATGCCGTCTTTGTATCCTGCCGCCTTGGTACCGCGAATGTTGCGGATGATCTGGAAGTTCGTCTGCCCTTCGAAGAAGCCCTGCCGGATGGTGCCGGTAACCCGTTCACGCTCTGCACCGGTCCAACCCTTGATGAAGGCCTTCAGCAGCTTCCCGCCGCCTGTGCCGCGCACACTGAGCGGATTCGTCAGCACTGCCGAACGGATCGCAGCAGCCGTTGGTGCTACCACATCGAGCGACACGCCAACCGGCGCCGACCTGGCAATGTTGGTCGCCTCAAATTCGGCCTCGTAGTTGGCGATGTCCACCAGGTCCAGGTTCAGTTGCACGCTGTAGCGGTCGAAGATGCCCAGCAGTAGGCTATCCACCTCCTTCAGCAGCGCTTCCAGGCGCTTGACGTTGTACTCGGTCAGGTCCGACTGGGTGAGCCGATCCCGGATCGATCGATCAATCTCCTTGAGGAAAGGGGCGAACTTACCGACCTCCCCTGCCTTCAGCTTCTCGAGAAAGACCGCGTGCCGGATCGTGGCATCAAGTACTGCCGGATTTACCGCCATTTGGTTTTTCCTCGTCGTCCAGGCCCAGACCGTCGCCCTGCTCTTCCAGTTCGCCGTCGATTTGTTGGTCGGTACGCTCTGGTGCGATCAGCCCAAGCTTGCGCAGATATGCTCGAAGGTCAGCTTTCGCGAAGCCTCCGTTCTGCCACAAGCCCACCAAGGCCGTGATCATCTGCGGATCAGCCGTCAGTTCGACGAACTCTTGATTCACTTGGTAGGCGACCTTCTTGTCAGCGATTCCCACGTAGGCGCAGCACCACATGATCGCCCGGGTGTATGCCTCGCTGACGTTCGCCACGCAGCCGGCAAGCACCGAAGTGGACGCCGATTGGTCGCCGCGGGCCTCGGTCGCCGTCTTGGACGACAGAGATGCAACCACCATCCGGGCGCCCAGTTCGATCATCATCTGGTTCTTGTCGGCCATCGCCTCTTTGACCAGCGTGTTGGGCAAGGGCTGCGCGTAACCGAATTGGCCGCCGGCCGGCAGCATCATTGGCGCCCTGGAGCCGACATAGACGCCGTTTTTCTCCATCCAGTCGCGCCACTGCTCGTCCAAGCCAGAGATCCACGGCTGAGCCTGGCCACACCAGAAGACGCTATCTTCGTAATCGGCACTGTTCCGGTAATGGCCCAGGTTGATCATCGCGATGTCGTATAGCGGTGACTCGTCGATACTTGGGTCGTTGTTCTGCGCCCCGACGAAGGTGAACGGTATCTCCTTGAGGCGACCGGTTACGCCTTCGGGCTTGAACTCGTCAATGACTGCCAGTGGCCCGCCGCCTTTCGGACCGGACCGGCGCCAAACACGGCACACAAAGCCATCGTCCTCCAACGCAAGTTCCCGGTACTGCTCAGCTGTCTTGTAGCCGAACCCTTCCGGGATCTCCGGCGACTCGCGCAGCACCACCAGCGTCAACACGCTATGGCCGTTCACCATACCCGTACGCCAATTGATGATGTCCTCGGCGCAGTACGACAGGATCACCGAGTGCCCGCCGATGCCCTCGTCTTGGTGATAGTCGACGTACAGGCCGTGGCGGCCAGCCTCAAGCACCTTCTCAAGCGTGCCTTGTGAATGCTGGTAAATGCTCACCCCGGAGCCGTTGGCATTGTCCTGCAGGTATTCCAGCTTTTTAGGGACCGTCAGCGTCGGATCCTTGTGGAAGGCCAGGCCTAGCAGCCCGTTTCGAGTGTGCCCGGTGGCGTTCTTGAACACCGCCCGCTCGCGGTAAGCCCGGTTCCGGTCTTCGTTCTCCGGCGACTTGTCGTGCGCGTTGATGTACGGGAGCCGATCGACAACCCGGTGCTGGCCCGCGCAGACGTCGCGAACGGTCGCCCAGCGGTCCAGCACTGCCGTGTATTCCGCTCGCTTGAAGGAGACGTCGTTGCTCATCGGGCGTATCCCATTTTGATAGCGGTGACCGGTTTGATGATCGGGTACTCGCGGTGGATGAAGTAGCCGCCGGCGTCGTTCGCGTGATCGATGCCGGCGGTTTTATCTGGCTCCCCGTTCGCGCCCCACACCTGCTGCTCCAGGCCATCGGCATAGGTTGGGCAGGTGAATGGGTTGACCAGGTAGCGGCGCTCGCCCTGCGCATTGCAGAAGACGGCGTTCATTGCGTTGATACGGTCCTTCACCGGCGGGTTAGCCGCTGGGGCGATGACCGTGAACCCGGCCTGCTTGAGCATGGCGAGGTCGGTGATGCTGGCGTTCACGGACTTGCGTGAGTCACCCGAGGCGTCAGGGTAAATCCTGATTTCGCAGGTCTTTTTGAAGTCGTTGCCGTCGTGCTGCCAGTACCGCTCTTTGATGCGGCGGATCATGTCGGGCGTGTCGTAGCCGTCGATCAATTCATCCACGGCCCTGGGCAAGCCCTGGTCGCGTTTGACGTGGGTTATCGCTGCCATCTTGCCAACGTTGAAGTCCATGCCGATAAACAGGGGCTCGCCAGGCTGCACAGTGTCGAAGCACTGATTGTTCTTGCGGTCGTACGAGTGATAAATCGAACCGGACGTCAGGTTGACGAACTGGCCGTTGAGATAGGCCAGGATCAACTGCGGCGGGTACGACTCCATCAGCGACTGGATGTAGTCAGGTGGCAGGTTCAATTCGTTGTCGAACGTGCTGGCCTGCACCAGGCCATACATATCACCAAGAGAAGGCTTGTCGCGCACCTGCTTCAGGAATTGCTGATAGACGAACTTGTAGCCCTCAGGCGTCGTCGTTACGTCCACGCCGTTGCGCAAGCCTGGGGCGTTGTAGCGCATCCGGGCGATGATCTTTCGCCAGGCCTGCTGCGCCTTGACCAAGCTCATCACGTCGAGCTCATCGACCAGCGCGTGACCAATCTTGAAACCGACGATTGTCTGAGGCTTCTCCATGGATCGGCATATCACGGTGCCGCGGTATTGCCGGCCACTGTAGACGTGCACCTCATGGTTCGACTGATTGATCTCAGTTCGAAGCCCCCAGTCGTGCGCAACTTCCTCCATTGTCGGGTAGAAGATGTCGCGGATCTGGGCGTATGTCGGAGCGAAGTAGCCGGCATTGATGCGCGGCCACTCCCAAAAGTGTTTCCCAAGCGCCGAGCAACCTACCCAGGTCTTGCCAGAGCCAAACCCGGCCACGAAGGCGCGGAACTTGTGAGGCAGCGCCAGGAACTGGGCTTGAGGTACGTTAAGGCTCGGCATTCGGGCGTCTCGCGTCAGTCACCACTACTTCGATGCGCTGAGGCAATGGCCCTTCGTCTTCAGGGTCGAGTTTCTTGATCATGTCGGCGCGCTTGGACTCAAGGTCACCAATACGGCCCAGCAGGCGGTTGATGATGTCCTCATAGCCCTGGCGTCGACGCTGCGTTGTCATTGATGGACGGCCTGGCTCTTTCGGCTCTTGGCCCTCTTCAACCGGTTCGGTCGCCTGGGTGTGGATGCTCTCCATATCCAGAACAAGCCCGTCACCCGCTTCAGCCTTGGCTTGGGCCATCAGCGCCCGACGCAACTGGAGCTTGGCGATCTTGATGTCGTCGTCGAGCGTCCCGATGCCGATGTCATCCCAGAGGCCATGCTCATCAGCGGTCAGAGTGTCCGAATAGATTCCGTGCTTGCGGGCGTGCTGATTGCCTTTGTTGGCCTTGGTGGCAGCCCCGCCGTGTAGCTTGCAGCGAGAGGAACCCGGAACAGCATGTCGCTTGCATGGTTCCCCGTTGCTGCGCTTCTTTGCGCCGCATAGGGCCATGGCTAAGCCTCATTCATGGGGTGTTTCGCGAATGAATGGTCATTCAACGTCGTTCGAACGTCATTCAATGGTTATTCGATAGTCTTGATGCTCGCGGTTCGGATCATCCCGCCGGTGCCGGTATCGCGCTTGGCCGCCATCTGAACCGCCTGGTACGCAGTGGCGCCCATATCCATGGCGGTGATCGCGTGATCTGCACCTGAGCCGATTGCGTAAATCGCGCTAGCCGGGATTGGACTCTTCCAGAAACCATCCTCAACTCCGGCACCCACGCACCAAAGGCCCTCTCCATCAGCGACGATTGCAGAGGCATCGACTTCCCTGGTAACGGCTGCGCCAAAGAAGGCGTCCTGCAACGCCGTGTAATCACAGGTCTTGCCGCACATGAAAAACTTGACGCCTTTCACCTCGTGGCACTTTTCGTAGTCGTCATAGGTGACAGTGCTGCCACAAGTGATCTGGGAGTCATAGGCGATCATGCCGTCTTTGTAGGCGATGGTCGTCATCTGCATCCCTCGTGATTGCGCGCCACGATTTGGCGCATTCGAAAACGTGGCGAGGATCGGTCATTTAATTTATGACCGTTCGTCGCTGGGGCTAATCTTGCGAGGATGTTCGCCGACACTCTTGTACTAACTACAGAAGCGCAGGGACCAAAAGTGCATACGCAACAAATCAAAAAAGAGCTACTCCAAGCATCTGAACACTTCATCAAGCTGGCGAATGTATTCTTGACCCTGAAAAATTCTGTTTTAGCTGAACACCCAGCCGTAACAGCTGAGCTTGAAGGTCTATCCAATGCTATGAAAGCGCTCAGCAAACAAATTGGCTTGCTCAACAACTTGTCTAGGAAGACCAATTCTGACCAGATACGCACGCGGCCAGCACTCAAATTGGTAAAGCGATAGCCTGAACGAACCTTGAAAAGGACTATTTGCTCCGGCGCTCAACATCACGGGGCGCCTTGTCACAGTGCAAGCAGTGCTCGCAGTTCAACGTCCGGCACAGCCAGGCCTTCACCGTCCTCCAGTACATGACCATGAACATGTGGCGCACCCCGGCCATGCAGAGAGCAAAGTGGAATGTCAGGCCAGCAGTGGTCGGCCCGAAGAAGATGTTCTGGCTGCGGGTCATTACTACGAAGCCGCTGATGGCGATGGCCGAATAGATCAGCTTCCCGAGGATTCCGTCTCTCACCTTACCGCTCAGTACGCACCAGGCAGCCCAAAGCGCGATAAGGCCGCAGGCGATGGAGTTGATCAGTTCAAGATTCATGGTGGATTGCCTCCCCCGAACCGCTGGCGGATAAGCGCCCAGAGGTCAGCGGCTTTGATGGCTCGGTTGATTGCTGCCAGGAGCGAGCCGCCGAACGTGCCCAGCAAGAAACCGATGCCGGCGACGATCTTGGGCTCAGTGACATTCAGGTAGGCACTGACCATGCTCGTCAGGTACAGCGAGCAGGCCACCCCAGTGACCAAGAACACCATCCAAGCGCGCCAGTCTGACAAGTCGTCCTTGTGCCACCAGCTAGCAACGACAGCCCCAATGAGGCCCGCAATCAACAATTCGAACCTGTCGATCTTGTCGAGCAGGCGCTGTAGATACTCCATGCGCTCTACTCCGTGGGGCATGTTTGGGAATTGAATCGGCTCACACAGCACTCCCAGCTCGGAGCAATGGGTGTGGTGGAGCCGAAAACGAAAAAGCCCCGCACGATGGCGAGGCTTTGTTGGCTTTCGAGTAAGTTGCCGAAGGCAAAACTCTAACAGTGGCGAAATCATGCCACGAGCCGCACGGGAACGCAATAGTCCCTCAAGCGGCCTCGCGCATTTCGTAAATTACCGCTGCCACAGGGCTGAGTGCGCGCCGGTCCAGATCCTCGCAGCACTCGAAGATCAGCTGCAGCACACCACCCCAATCCCGCTCCCAGTTGCACGACTCCAAGCGAACTTCATAGACCTGCCACATCCATGCCCGGAACTTCTCGGCGTTGGCCAGCGGATCTTCGTTCGACGACTGCCCACCCTGGTGCATGTGCTGGTACCGGCGCATCACCCCCTTCACCACGAACTCCAATTTCTCGCGTTTTGCCGCCGTCATGCGCGGAGACCGGTTTTGCACCAGCAGGAACACGACCTCTTCCGCCGCCTCGCGGATGTCGTCGCTCTGCTCGGCGGCGTACATGAAGTCACCGAAGACGCGGATCTGCGGGTGTAGTCGGGCGATTGCCGACTGGATATGCCCAGCCAACGCCCCGTGCACCGCGTGGTTTGCCGTTGGCCCGCGCTCGGTGTTCTGCACCACCACGCCCAGCTGCACCACGTCAGAGGTTTGGCCGGGGGACGGGTTGTATTTGCAGTCATGCCAAGCCTGGCGCGCTGAGTTGATCTTCATGCTGCCTGCCCCTTTTTCAGTTCTCTGGCCATTGCCCGGTATTTGGCCTTAATGGCCTTGATCTCATCCACGGTGTACTTGCAGGGCGGGTGCAGGCCTTCCAGCCAAGCGACCTTCTCGGCGCCGATGCGCAGCACCAGGCGAATGCGGTACTCCACGGCGTTGCCGGAAAGGTTGCGGTTGCACTTCACGCACTGCCGGTGGATGTTCAGCGGCTCGAAGCGCAGCTCTGGGCAGGCGCCCACGGATCGGTAATGACCTGCGTCCCAGCGGCTGCCGGTCATGAGGTCGCTGTCGTTTGGCGTCGAGTCGCAGCTGATGCACGGCAGGTGAGCGTCACGCAGGCGCACGTACTCGTTCACCGCCGCCTGGGCTTCGCGCAGGTGATCCGCCCTGCTCTTCAGCTTCTCCTTGCGGACCTTGATGTCCTTGCGCTCGATGTCGGCCAGCGCCTTGCGGGCCTTCGGCTCATGCCTGGGCGCGTCGATCATTGCGCAGGCCGGGCTGCACACCGCCTGCCCCATTCGCGCAGGTACGAATAATGCCCTGCACGTAGCAATGCGGCACTTCTTCGGCCTGGGCGGCTTCCGCTCAATGGTCATACAGCCTCCTTGGCTTTCTGCTGCTCATGGGTGAAGTCGCCGCGCAAAGGCATCAGCCATGATTCGCGGCAAGCACCAACAGATACGCTCTCCAATCGCCCTGTCGAGACCCTTGGCACGATGAGGGATGCCTCCCCGCCTGGCGTTTCAACAACCCATGTCGGATGCAGCCTTGGCCCATATGCCTGACCATTCACGATGGGAACGCCGCCAACTGGCACAAATTCAACCAGCCGTACCGTTTTGCCAATGTTCTCTGCGCAGGACGAACCTACGATCAGCGCCAGGTCGCCAGGTTTTAAGTTATGGTTCATGCGGCCTCCCACTGTTCTGGCATCTGGCCCTTGGGCTCACTCCAGGTCACGCCCTTGTCAGCACCGAACGCATACATGCACTCGATCACGTCGCCCAGCTCGGCCACGGTCATGCGCTTGGTGCTTTCGCCAAGCATGACCACGCCGCCGTTGATGCCCTGTGCCATGCGGATCTCCTGCCTAGCAGCAGCAGTGATCAGTGCCTTCCAGTCCTCGCTGTCGAGCTTCTGCATGACGCCATTGACCGGCCATTCAACCTGTCGAGAGATGTCGCCCAGCATTGCCCAGAGCTTGGCGTTCTGCTCCAAGGTGCGGCGGGACTTCACCGGGCGGACGATGATCTCTACTGCGCCACTGACGGACAGCTCGGTAGCGAACAGATAGGCCAGTCGCAGGACTTCACGGACGCGCGACGGACCAGCCGACCAGAAGTGGCGAGGCTTGTGGATGACGTTGGTCATGGCTTGGCCCTCAACTGGCGATAGGCATAAGCCAAACCCCAAACCACAGGAGCCGTGATCGGCATGGTGATAGCAATCAGGTTAATCGCCACATCAGCAATAGATCGAGCTAGGTCTGTTAAGGCGCCAGGCCATCCCTTCAGGGCGCGCCGATAGGTTTCGCTGAATGACCGCATGTTCAACTGCTTCAGAGTCTTCATGACCGCTCTCCCTTGCCCATGGCAGCATCGAGTAGTGCGTCCAAGTCTTCTCCGGTCATCCCGGTTGCGTGCGGGCCGATCCACTCCACTACTTCGATATAGCCGCTGCGCGCCTGGCGGAGCCATTCGTAACGGGCTGCATCCTTGCGCAGAGCTTCCAAAAATTCGGTGAGGTCGGCTTGCAAGGGAGCACCTGATGCAATGACGAGGCTTCCTACTAATGCAGTCAGTCGCCCCGCATCAGCCTTCAGCTCAGCATTCACCCGCTCGTAGGCTTCGTAGCCGGTCTTGAGGCCGGCGAGTTGGGCGCGGAAATGGTCGCGCTCGGCCAGCAGGTTTGTCGCGGCCTCGACCGTACCGCCGTTATGCTCCAGCAGGATCAGTTGCTTGCATTCCGTGTTCAGCCGATCGTTCTCGGCGATCAGGGCCAGGATCTGCTCGGGGATGCACCCGACGAAAAACGCTTTCGTTGCTGCGACGAGCTCATGCTGAAACTCACAATTTTCATACTGGGCTGCCTCGGCCAGCCGCTTCAGTTCGGTGTAGTCGGTCATGTCCGTTTCTCCGCGCCGCACACCGGCTCGCGCTTGATGTTCATTTTCGCCAACAGCAGCTCGCGGGCGGCAGCACCACTGGCGGGGATCGACTGAAGCGCTAACAGACGCGCCTGGCGCTGGCTGGCGTATTCCTCTGCCAACTCCAGCTCGGTCTTCTGGCTGTCGTGCCCAATGCCTATGGCGATGTCTTCCAGCGGCTTGCCCTGCATCAGCAGGCGGATCGTGATGTCATAGGCCCTGTCGAACACCTTGCTGGCCTTTTCCGGGATCAGATCCCCCAGGTTGTGCATCTCACACTGAAGCGCGGCGTGGCGCACGGCCTGGTGCGACCAGACGCGATTGCCGAACCGGCTTGGATGGGCGTTCACCAACGCTTCGCGGAAAGCCTTGTCGTGACTTGGGATCCCCAACATCTCCGGCGTCGGCATGCACATGGCGATGAACTCACCAACGCTTGGCGCGAACGGGCGGCCCAGAGTCCGGCACCGCTCAATACCGAAGCGGATTTGCTCAATCGTGTTGATCTCCGCGACGATGAACGCCTTGATCCAGCTGCGCTTGGCAGCACCCAGGGCGGCGTCATCCGGCCAGGCCTGTTTCCACGCTGGGAATACGGCCATCAGCTCAATGAACAAGGCGTTCACCACCTTGGCGGTGCCAGGCGGCAGCGTCTTCGGGATTACCGGCAAAGCCGGCGGCTGGTACTCGGCAATAGCGGCAGGCAAGTCCGAGATTGCACCGGCAGATTTCATCAGCTGTGCAGCGCTGCGGGGCGGTTTTGGCTTGCTGCTCATAGCGCACCGCCGAGGTCTTCAGCCCAACTCAAGTCATTGACGTCAGGGCCGTTGGCTTGGCGACGAGGCGCAAACGGGTGAACGTTGCTAGGTACTTCAGGGATCTCGTCTTCCCAGCGCTTGCCGTTCAGCCAGGTCGACGGGTGCGGGATGAACTGGCCCTTCTCCTTGAGCCAATCGGGCGTCAGCACCTGCTTGCCCAGCGCCTTCACCATCAGTTCTAACAGCTCCGGGGTGACCTTCAGCTTGGCCCAGGCCTTCTCCGCCTTGTCCTTCCCGACCTTGCGCGGATAGAGCTTCCAGAACTTTGGGAAAAGGTCTTCCACCACCACCGGAGCAGGCGACGGAGGAAGGGAATCAGGAATCAGGAATCCGGAATCAGAAGAGAGGGAATCAGCCGGGAAAGAACTGTTCTTGTCTGGTGCTTGCATCGTGCCTGCACCAACCTTTACCGGGCAAGGCTCTGGCTCGGGCATTTCAGGGATGGTGCTCTTGGCTTCCTTGAGGTGCGGGTTCTGGTGTTTCGCCCAGTTCACGATTTGGATGGCGTTGAATGATCCAACGGTGTACCGGGTGATGAATCCCAAATGATCCAGGTCAGCGAGCATCTTTTCGATGTCCACATTGTCGGCCGGGAACAGGGCCATTTTCAGGCGGCGCGGGCGATCCTCAAGACGCCCCTCACGGTCAGCCTCGGTCCACATGCCGATGAATAGCAAGCGGGTGGCAAAATCCACCTCTGCCAGGTGTTCGTTCGAGAAGAACCCTGGCTTGATATTTCTGGAACGAGCCATCACGCGGCCCCCTTGAATGCTTTGTCGTGGGTGAACAGGCCGTCCCAGGTCTTCTTCATGGGCAGCTCGCCGGCCAGGTACAGGTCGTACAGGCGTGCAGCACCCTTCTTCAGCAGGACGGGCGTGTAGGAGATGAACGGTTCTTTGCCGTGCGGGGTGACTTCGACCTGGTGCTCGGTCATGTACTTGTCGCGGGCGTACGAGCCAACACGGTGGCGGGTGCCGGACTTGCTCTCGTTGTAGAGCCAGCTACGCCCTTCTAGGTAATTGCCCACCTGCATGACGTTGACCCCATTGAGGCCCTTGCAGAACTGGGTGTGGGTCATCCCTTCCTTGAACAGGTTCTCCAGCGAGTGGATCTTCGTGGCCTGCTGCTCGACCTGGGCGGTGAGCATCAAGCGGGCCTTTTCAGACTCCATGGCGATCTGCAGGATTTGGATGGTGGAGAGCTCGGGCGCCTCCAGTGCATTGATCTTGGCGACTACGCTGCGGCGAACTGCCTTCGACTCGCGCATGGATACCAATAGGCACTGGTCCTTCGTCAGCATCAGCCCTTCGGAGGCCGGCCCGCGCTGATTCCTTACTACGAAAGTTTCGTAGTATTCGCCGTCGAGCTCATCCCGGCACCGCGCGGTGAAATCATTTCTGCGAACTTCACTTTCGCCGAACTGAGCGCGGGCTGAATTGACTAGGTCGAGCAGGTCAAAGCTGCTCATCTTTTCGCGCGCCACGTTTTCAGCAATCGAAAAACGTGGCGCGGAATCGATTGGGGTATTGATCGTTTCTGTTTGATGGTGCATGATTTGCTCCACAACGTGTTGAAGAGAGCCGGGTCACTACCCCGGCTTTTTTTTGCCTTGAATTTGGCAGAGGCCCTCTGGATTACCCTTAAGAGTCCCTGCCAGAGGCCCTCATTGGGGTAACCAACTGAAGGACCTTCGCCTTCTTCCTGCCGACTTCTGAAAGCGCCCCACTTGCGATTGATGTTTCCATCATTGCGTTGATGGCCTGGGCAAAACTCCACCCGTTCTGGCGCATCAACCCCTCCACTGCTAGCCGCGTTTTAGGCGGCAACTTTTCAAGCTCAATGCTCATTCGGGCCTCCAAAAGGCCTCTAGCCCGCGATATCTTCTTGTTTGTCCTGCATGAGCTCTTCGATGACACCGTTGGAAACTGCCCACTCGATGATTTCGTAGAGATACGTGGCGTGCTGCATACGGGTCTTGCTTGCGGCCTTGCGCAGAATCCGATCAAGCACTGGTTCGAAACGAACCTTCACCGGAATGGCGCGCTTTTGATTGGGGTCCATGTACATGCTTCTGTTCTCCTGGCTGATGAATGGGTTAAGCGGCTGATTTTTTTGGGTGCGCCTCGGCAAGCAGCCAGGCGGGTTCGAACGGCTTGCCATTGGCGGCAGCCAGTTCTGCAATCTTCTTGGCGTATTGGGTTTCGCCGGTGTACTCGGTGCGCGGCAAGGCGTCGGCAACAAGCCATTTGTAGATAGCGCGCGGAGTCTTCCCGCAGGCCAACGCCACGGACGGAACACCACCAGCATCATCAATCGATTTCTTGAGCGGCCGCATAAGGCCTCCGAGTCAAATATGAACTTACGGTACATCTTATGTCGGAACTGAAAGTACATGCAAGCGCGTGAGAACATGAACCCATGGTTCAAATAGAAGAAATTCGAAATTCGTTCGTAGCGCGCTTAAAGCAATCCCTGTCTGAGGCCGGGATTCCAGAGTGGGGGGCGGGTGTTCGCCTAGCAAAAATGGCGAAGGTGACTCCGAAGGCCTGTAGTAAGTGGCTCAACGGAGAATCAATGCCTGGGGGCGCCAAGATGCTCGCCTTGGCCACGGCGCTTAACGTAAGGGTTGAGTGGTTGGAATACGGCCGCGGCGAAATGCGCGAGTCGCCTGTCGCTGTCACTGATGAAGGCCGCACTCCCCCGCGCAGCTTCGATCTAAACGACGAACCCGGCTATACCGGCGTCCTCCAGCTGACGGCGCGCGGATCAACCGGTGATGGCGACGACAACCCGCATGTCGAGATCCGCGGCGTCATGGCATTCAAGTCGGCCTGGCTGCGCGCAAACAACCTAAACCAGAAGCACCTGGATGTGATCTACGCCAGCGGCAACAGCATGGAGCCGACCATCAACGACGGCGACGTACTGCTGGTGGATGAGTCAAGGGTTGAGCCGAAGGACGGTCAGATATTCGCGATGCAGAGCGAATCGAAGGGAACGATTGTGAAACGCTTAGTGAAGTCGGACTTCGAAGGTTGGATCATTCGAAGCGACAACCCGGACAAGACGCGCTACGGCGACGAGACCCTGCGTGATGGGGAGATAAATGAGGTTCGCATCATCGGGCGTGTGGTTTGGCGCGGCGGGATGCTGTAAATCGAAGAGGTTTGTAATGGAATACAAGGCTAGCACACAGGATTGGCCAGCTACTGATTTAGTAACTCACTTCAAGTTCTGCGCCACTATGCAACTGCGTACTCCTTTTAGAATTCTCGAAAGGCATGGTGATACCCACTGGGACAGGTCTAAGCGACCGCCAACTATAATCAGGGAGGCGTGGCAGGGCATATGGATACCTTGCACTGCATTTTCTGATCGCATGGCAACAACTTCGATGATGGCTTCCGAAATAGGTCCTATCCACACAAACGGATCTGATTTCCACAGGTTTCTCCTTGTCATACGACACATTGCCGAGAACACCACAGGCGTTGAAAAGCGACATGCTGCTATATGCGCCGAATGTGAGCGCGACTCGTGGACAGAAATTGTGAATCGGCTGAATGGGCCTAGAAGCATTGCTGACAGATTTACAGATCGAGTGCGCAAGACCTGACCAGCGCAGCGCGTAACTGAGCCCGCCATTGAGCGGGCTTTTTTGTGCCTCCAATAAAAATATGTACTTTTGGTACTTGACCAATATGAACCATTGGTACATATTGGCCCCATCGAGTCACCCAACAGGGACTCGCCAGGGCCTCAGGGCCTGACCGCTCTTTAACAGTCTGACGTGACCACCGCGACGTACCCAGGCCATTACCTGGGTCGGAAGAAGCTAAATCGCCGCCCATGCAGCCTCTGGATAGCTGCCGTACTCCCTCATGTGAGTACGCGAAACCACGCACAAACCGGCAAAGCATCGAACACGAAATGTGCTAACGCCGGTGAGAGACGACTCGGACCAGCGCGTGGTGGAGACAACAGATTTCCTCGATGACCTTGGCGACAGGGTCATCCGGAAAATCAACGGAGGTAGTGAGATGGGAAAATTTGAGAACTTACCCGAACAGCTGATGGCTGTATTTATGCTCGGGTTTCCAGTGGCAGGCTTGCTTATAGGTGCCGTCCTCGTTGGCCTTGTGTGGCGAAAGGCCTGGGCCTGGATTGACGATGCGGAGGCCGGGCGCAACCCGGTTCTGGAGTTTATGGCGCGGATGCGTGGATGGACGCCGTATACAACGGAGGGCAATGGCTACCAATGGTGGAAAGACAAAAAGGACTCAACGCAAACGGAGGTTCTGCTGCCGTTTCTTGGGTTGTTCTTTTTCTCACCTCTCGCGGTCTTCCTCGCTATCAAGCTTTACCCAGTCGTCATGGCCGCCATGACACTTGTTGCGGTCGCTTTTGTGGCTCGGTTCGCCCGCCGGCACAAGAAATTGTTCGACAAGCACCTCAAAGATCCCGAAGCGCACAAATGACGGACCTTTTCACTGATGCCCATCCAGAGCGGTGGGCATCGGGAAAACAACCGCACAATCGAGGATCACTATCATGGACTAGCCAATAGCTGCCCGACGCCACATGCGCCCGGCAGTCACGTACGAAGGTAAAAGCCCGGGCAATGTTCGGGCTTTTTTATGCGCCTCTATTGCGTCAGCACACACCCCGCGCCCATCGGCAACCATCGGGAGGTATGTGTGCTGACGAATACAGGTGAGCCAACGAATGGAGAGAGTCATGAGCATTCAAGACGGAGGCCCAGCCTTCCCGGTCGCGGATTACGACCACATGGTTTTTGAGCCGAAGACAGTCGCCGAAACGAAGCGTGATCTGTCCGGGATGAGCCTGCGCGACTACTTCGCGGCAAAGGCTCTGCAGGGTATTTGTGCAAGCGGTCCAGGAGCTGACTGCGACAACGCTTTTATTGCTCGAGAGTCCTACGGCCTTGCCGACGCCATGCTCGCCGCCCGATCCGCCTAACCCCAAACACTGGAGGTCGCCATGGCCGAAGAGCTTGTAGCTCATGTTTGCAAGATCTGCGGCAGTGCCTGGCCCAAGCGGAAGAAGGCAAAGCTGCACGTCAACCTAAAACACCGCGACCGCGTCTACGCCCAGCACGGGCCGGGACAGCATGTCGAATACCTTTGGCTGGATTTGGAACACTGGAGGCCGCCATGAGCGATTGGATTAAGTGCAGCGACAGGCTGCCAGAACATGGCGTCAACGTTCTGGTGTTCGCTATGGGAATGACCAAAAAGAAGAATTACACAACCGCCACGTTATGCAGCATCCAGCGTGACTTCAGGGATGAAGACAGCCCCTACGAAGATCATTGGTATCAGACAGTAGCTATTTCCCGCGAGCTTCTTGGAATAACCCACTGGCAGCCCCTCCCCGCCCCGCCCACCGACTAACGCCACCATGGAGGCGACCATGAACGCAGCATTGAAGATATGCCAAGAGCGTTTCGACGCTCAGTTGCCTCCAGAGATCAGCGAGGCAAATCCGGAGCAGGAGTGGCTGGAACACTCGGCGGAACAGCTGGTGTGCGGCGTCGATATCAAGTGGAAGCGCCGCCACGGCCAGCCGCAAGTGGTTACGTTTGACCGATTCTGCACTTACCTGCAAGGCCACCTGAACCAACGCCAGATCGACGGCCTGGACGAGCGCGACTCACTTGCCCGGCTGTTCCTATCGTCGATCCTCGGCGGCCAGGCAGATTCACGCGGACATGCAGCTGACCTTATCGGCCAGCCCCGCCCCATCGAAGCCGCAGAGAAGATCGCCATGGACCTGCTCAGGCCCTACGCCGCCGAAGCTGTAGCGGCCGAGCGGGAAGCGGCCGAAGACGACGTGGATGCAGAGCTGTGAGCCCGCACGTCGCGATAACCACCGCCCTTCTCGCTCTTGAGCATCCGGACACGACAGATCTGGCCGAGTCGCTGACTGAGGGCCTGATTGTCCGCCACTTCACTTCCGGCGCCATCAACGCCGAAGAGTTCCACCACTACAGCGCCTGGCTGCTGAAGATCAGCCGGCAGCGCAAGGAGGCTGCATGACCACGCCAATAGTGAAAACGCTGATCGACGAGCAAATCGAAGAGCTGCCCGCCGACCGCATGATCCTGGCCTTCACTCACACCAAGTGGCTGGGCGCACTGTCGCTGGCACATGACGCAGGCATCCCAAATGTCCATGCCTGGAGCGGCCGGGCCTGCATGTGCGGTGAGTGGACTGTCGCTTATGAGGTGAAGGTATGAAGCTCAGAAGGTTCGACGCGACTGACGCCGCGCGCATTCGCGCAGCGCAGAGCAAACGCAATAATCGAATCGAGCGCAACTACCGTAACGAAGCTTCTCAGGGGCGGGAGCCCGAGGGTTTGCAGCGGATCGGCAAAGTTTGGAAAGCAGAGTGCAGATCGTGCGGGAATGACTACGTGTTCGACTGCGATGCGCGTGAGTTCAACCCCGATTACAGCTACTGCGGCGGTAGCGAGCGGTGCATACCATGACGACCCGCCAAGCCATCCGCCTGACCTCGGCCATCGTCGGCCTGACCTTCATCGCAGTTGTATTCCTGGGCCCGGCCATCGGCGGCCTGATCACCCAATAACCAACACCTTCAATCGCTGCGAGCATCGCGGCAGGGAGTCACTGTGTCCGCAGTAATTAAACACGCCGAGCACATGCCGGCGATCTCCGAGGACGCACTCGTCGAGGTTCTGAGCGGCAGCCTGTACCCCGGCGCCGCGCACAACTCTGTCGTGATGGTGCTGGCGTACTGCAAGGCGGCTCAGCTTGATCCGATGCTTAAGCCGGTGCACATCGTCCCGATTTACCAGAAGGGCCGCGGCATGGTCGATGTGGTGATGCCTGGTATTGGCTTGTACCGCATCCAGGCAGCGCGCACAGGGCAATACGCCGGGATCAGCGATCCCGAGTACGGGCCGTCGATCACTGCGAAGCTGGCCGGTGTCGACGTCACTTACCCGGAGTGGTGCCGGGTCACCGTCAAGCGCCAAATGTCGAACGGACTTGTTGCCGAGTTCACCGCCAACGAGCGTTGGCTCGAAAACTACGCGACTGCGAGCAAGGACAGCGCTGCGCCCAACTCTATGTGGAAGCGCCGCGCATTTGCACAACTTGCCAAATGCGCCGAAGCGCAGGCCTTGCGCAAAGCATTCCCTGAAGTCGGGTCCGCCCCTACCGCTGACGAGATGGAAGGAAAGTCGTTCGAGGAGGCCGCCAAAGACGTCTCGCCGGCGCGGCCGGCTCCACCAAAACCAGACGCCAAGCCTGCCTACCCCGACGAACTGATGACTGAAAACATCGAGAAGTGGCAGCCGCTGATCGACGCCGGCCGTACCAGTCCGGAGCACATTATTTCCAATGTCATCAGCAAGTACTCATTGCGCGATGACCAGATCGAAACCATCACCAACCTCAAAGCCCTCGATGGAGACGCAGCATGAAAATTCACAACGTAGCCCAAGGCTCCGCCGAGTGGCTTGCCCTCCGCGCCCAGTACCGCACCGCCTCCGAAGCCCCGGCAATGATGGGCGCTTCGAAGTACCAAACCCGGACCGATTTGCTGGCGGCCAAGAAGACCGGCATCACGCCCGATGTCACGCCGTCTCAGCAGTTCATCTTCGACAAGGGCCACGCTACTGAAGCCCTGGCCCGCCCACTGACTGAAGCGTTGATCGGCGAAGAGCTGTATCCAATCGTTGCCACCGAGGGCAACCTGCTGGCCTCCATGGACGGCGCAACGATGCTCGGCGAGACACTGTTCGAGCACAAACTGTGGAATGAGTCGGTCGTAGCCCAGGTGAAAGCCGGCGACCTGGCTCCGCATTACTACTGGCAGCTTGAGCAGCAACTGCTGGTGAGCGGCGCTGAGCGGGCCATCTTTGTTTGCTCGGACGGCACGCCGGAGAACTTCGTGCACATGGAATACCGGCCGGTGGCCGGGCGCGCGGCACAGCTGATCGAAGGCTGGAAACAGTTCGAGGCAGACCTGGCCAACTTCGAAATGGCCGACGCGCCTTCAATCGTAGTCGGCAAGGCGCCTGATGAGCTGCCAGCCCTGCGTATCGAACTGACCGGCATGGTCACCGCCAGCAACCTGAAGGTGTTTGAAGACTCGGCCCTGGCGGTCATCGACACGGTGAAAACTACACTCTCCACCGACCAGGACTTCGCCGACGCGAAGAAGGCCGTCAAATGGTGTGGTGACGTTGAAGAGGCTGTCGCTACCGCCAAGAAGCAGGCCCTGTCGCAGACACAAAGCATCGACGAACTGTTCTCGTCGCTGGATCGTATCAGTGCCCACGCCCGCGAGACGCGCTTGAAGGTCAATAAGCTCGTGCAGGCCCAGGAGCTATTGGTGAAGACCACCATCAAGCAAAAGGCCGAGCTCGCACTTGCGGAACACATCGCCGGGATCAACAGGACGTTGGGCCAGGTGGCGCTGCCTCAGGTGCAAGTCGACTTCGCTAGCGCAATGAAAAACAAGCGCACCATCGCCAGTCTCCAAGACGCGGCCGATACCGAACTGGCCCGGGCAAAGATCGACGCAAGTCAGGCAGCGGACAGCATTCGATTGAACCTGACCAGCCTGGCGGAGCTCGCCGTTGATTACGCCTTCTTGTTCAGCGACGTGCAGCAGCTGGTCACCAAAGCCAACGATGACCTTGTTACGCTGATCAAATTCCGAATCTCCGAACACCAGAAGGCGGAGAAGGAAAAGGCCGACGCGAAGCGCATTGCTGAAGAACAGGAAGCCCAGCGCCTGGCGGCCATCAAGCCAGAGCCGGTCGTGGAGAAGGTGGCGACACCAGAGCCTGTCCGCACCGCTCCGGTACAGGCGGCACCCGTCGGCCAGGCCACAAAGCCTGCGGCGAGCCACACCGTGGAGCAGGTAGCGCTGCAGGCCAACGTGACAGACTTCGAGGCCCTGGTGAAAGCCGTGGCATATGGTCAGGCGCCGATCACCGTCCTCTTGGTCAACTGGGAAGCGCTAGACGCGATGGTCGCGGCGCAGGGATCAACCTTCAGCATGGCCGGGGTGACGCTGGCCAAGGCGGCAGCATGATCAGCAACCACCTCAGCCTGGTCGAGGCACTGCGCCCGGCCTCGGATGAACTGGCGGCCCAGGTCGCCGAGTTCGTGGCAGTCGGCGGCGAGATCGAGCAGGCCCCGGCTTACAACTACAAACCCAAGCCCATCACCTACAGCAACCAGATGCCGCCCGCGCCAAAGCCATTCGTGCGCCGCCGCGTCGAACCGGTACCGGAAAGGCTGCCCACCAAGCTTGAAGAGCAGATCGAAGCGCGCAAGCAACGCTTGGCGAAGGTGATGGAGCTCGGCATCAGCCGCCGGAAGGTCTGCGGGAAGCTCGGGATCAACACGAAGACGCTGGCCCGCATCCTCGCAAATCACGCGATCGACTATCCATTGTCGGCTCCAGGCGGAAAACGATGCGCCGCATAGCCCGCACCCAGCAACGCAAACGTCAAACCTGGCTCGCACTGCCGGCCAGCGGAATAGAAGAGGTAGGCCATGGCTGCCGCGCAGAAAGAACGATCGGCAAAGACTGCGGCGAGGCGAAAGACTCGCGGCGAGGAAGAATTGCGACTCCACACCATGGCCGGCACCCGCCAGGCCTTGGCTGACCTGATGGCCTGGAACGGAATTGAGGAACAGGGCGAGGCCATGACGCTGATGATTCACCACCTGCACGGCCTGGGTCCAGTGGAGTCGGCGCAGTTTCTTGCGCCGCCGCGACACGAAATCACGATAAGCGAAAACGTGTCGCGGAAGTTGGAGCTGGCATATCAGCGACAGGTTATCCAGGCCTTTAACTTTGAGGAGGATTTCGCGGACTGAATCTTGCCGATGGCGTTCGCTCTGGCGGGGATATAGAGAATCCAACAACAGCTACCGTCGAATAATAAGAGGGCTCGTCAGCTCCGTTTATTGATTCCGCTCCGACATGCAGCAGCAAGCCGTCATGCTGTTGGAGTAGATGATTGATATCCCAATCAATCATTGTTCCGAATGAGTGACCGCAAAATGGACAGCCTGAGTGCTCGTCCGTGCTCAATCTAACCGTGTGCTTCACGCTTGAAAGATCCATCAATTCTCCTTAATCCGGCCCCATGCCGGCCACCCGTAATACCCCAACCCAAACCAAATTGCCACCACCGGCCACCGGAGGGCGGCGCCTGACTGGAGATAGTCCATGAGCAACTACATGTACAAGACCACCGCCCCAGCCGTGGTTGCGGCGGTCATCACCTGGGAAACCAAGCGCAAAGAGTGGGACGCCCAGCGCGCCAAACTTGGCCAGGTGTTCGGGGGTGCGGCCTCGCCGATGAGGTCAGGTAATCGAAGCTACGTCGGCGGCGTGAAGATCAGTGATAGCCGCGAACTAGACGTGCACTGGTGCCGCCCCGACCAGTACGACTACCGCGCCCTGCGTTCAAGCGCCAAGCCGGCGAAAGGAACACCAAAGGAAGCGCGCGCCGTCCAGGTCGTCGAGCATGAGCGCCTTTCGGCACTGTGGAAGGAGCATTGCCCCGCCAGTATCGACATGGACGAGGCATGGGAGGCGATCGGCCTGAACCCCGGCGCGCTGTGGATGTGCGGCGGTGTGTTCTTCGAGTTGGACGGGGTCGTGTACCTGAACCTCGGCCTACGTCTTGAGGACGGAAACGAGAACATCGAGGGCGCCGCCGAAATTCTGGGTAGCGAATTTGAAGCCGCACGCCAGCGAGTGCTGGGACAGCGCCAGGCCGCGTAAACCGTCCAGCACGCCGGTCACCCGTAATACCCCATATCAACGAATCACGCCAGCGCGAATTTCGCCACGTCATGGTTTATGAGAACTCTTTAGAACGTATCGATTTTGTAAGGCTTTTTATTTTTCCGACTATCTCATCGCATTGTGCATATGCAGTTCGTTCAGCGGCATGAATTAATTGCATTGCAACAACTTTATCCTCAAGCAAGTCAAAAAATTTATATTCATAGGTTCTAATCACCTGCGAAAGCTCATCGTGCAACAGAAATAGTTCTCGCTGAAATTTAGTTACAACAAACAGTTCGCACTCATCAATTGCGCGTCCCATTTCTGTATCCGCTGAAACCCACGCCTGTTCTGCCTCTGAGGCTCGCTCCTCCATTTTTGGAAATTGCCCTGCGATTAAACCGTTAATTCTAATTTGATTCCTTGTAAAAAACCGCACATGTCTGCCGGCGCACTGAATATTGTCAGACGCCAGTTTCAGCCGCGCCAAGCATTCAAACTTCTTACTATGCCGGAACTGTGTCCTCCAACTTTTAAGCGCAAGAATCGCCGCTACACAGGCAGCGACAGTAGCGACATAGCTAATACACTCCAAAGATTCTTTGAGGGAACCGAACCCGGAGACACCATCTTTAGAACTTAGCAATATCGGAGACCAAACTACGCCAGCCATAAATATAAGAATACAACCAATCCACACCACAGTATCCGATTTCAAATTGCCTCCTTGGAAACCACTCGATATTTCGTAGAGGATACCTTATGTCCGCACAACAAAAGAAACACCCCTTCGATTTCAAAACCCAATACGGACTCGGCTTCAACCCTCAGGACGATGAGATCGTTGTCGACTTCTTCTGTGGTGGAGGGGGCGCCGGTACCGGGCTGGAAATGGGCCTGGGCCGCGCGGTGAACGTGGCGAAGAACCACAGCCCGCAAGCGATCAGCATGCACACAGTGAATCACCCCGGCGCACAGCACTTCACTACCGACGTGTTCGAGGGTGATCCAGGCACCGAGTGCGGCGGCAAGGCCGTCGGATGGTTCCACATGTCGCCGGACTGCACGCACCACTCCCAGGCAGCCGGCGGCCAGCCGCGCAAGCGCGAGATCCGCAACCTCTCGTGGATCGGCTTGAAGTGGGCAGGCAAGAAGCGGCCCCGGGTGATCAGCCTGGAGAACGTGAAGCAGATCCTGCAGTGGGGCCGATTGATCGCCAAGCGCGACAAGGCCACCGGCCGCGTGGTGAAGCTCGGCGGCGACGTTGCTGCGCCTGGTGAGGTTGTGCCGGTTGGCCAGCAGTTCCTGATTCCCGATCCAAAGCAGCGCGGCCGCACCTGGCGCCGCTTCGTGGCCCTTCTGGAAGGAATGGGCTACGTCGTTGAGTGGAAGGTGATCAAGGCTTGCGACTTCGGCGCACCGACCAGCCGGGAACGCCTGTTCATGATTGCCCGGTGCGACGGCCAGCCGATCGTGTGGCCTGAGCCGACCCACGCCAAGAACCCCGCCAAGGGCCAGCAGAAGTGGAAAACGGCCGCTGACTGCATCGACTTTACCGACCTGGGCAAAAGCATCTTCGGCCGCAAGAAAGACCTGGCACCGGCCACCCTGCGCCGCGTTGCCAAGGGCATGAAGAAATTCGTCATCGACAGCGCGGCACCGTTCATTGTGCCGATCGCCAACTGGTCAGGAGAAACGGTGCAGTCGGCCGGCGAGCCACTGCGCACGATCACCTCCTACCCAAAGGGCGGCGCCTTTTCGATGGTCAGCCCGATTATTGCCCCGGCTACACACCAGGGCAGCGACCGCATCAATGACCCGCTTGAGCCGCTGCCCACCGTGACCTGTGCAAACCGTGGCGAGCTGACGTTGATCAGTCCTACGTTGATTCAGTCGGGCTACGGTGAGCGACCAGGGCAAGAGCCGCGAGTCCCAGGCCTGAACCAGCCACTGGGCACGGTGGTTGCCGGCGGCGTTAAACACGCACTGACCAGCTCAATCCTGGTGGGGGCTGGTGGGCCAGAGTATGCCGGTCACCCAGTTACAATAGATCAACCAGTCGGCACGCTCATGACTCGCAGTCACCGCGCGATCGCAGCAGCGCACCTGGTGAAGTTTCGATTCAACGACGCGGGCAAGGCGCTGGACGAACCACTGCCGACCATCACCAGCGGCGGCAACTATCAGCGCCCGGCAGGGGCCGCGCACGCCATGGGCATATCCACGGTGTTCATGGCCCAGATGAATGGCGGCTTCAACGCCACCGACGCCAAGAGCATCGAAGACCCGATGACCACGGTGACCAACACCGGCAGCCAGCAACAGCTGGTGGCGGCGAACCTGGTGCACTTGCGCGGCAACTGCGATGCCCGGAACGTCAATGACCCGCTGCACACCGTCAGCGCCGGCGGCCAGCACCACGGGTTGGTCAGCGCATTCATGGAGCGGGCATTCGGCGGCAGCATTGGCCAGGGCCTCGATGATCCAGCGCCGACCATCACCGCCGGTGGTGGCGGCAAGAGTTCGCTGGTGTCGCTCACCCTCTCGCCAGAGCATGAAGCAGGCGCCCTTCGGGTTGCCGCCTTCCTGATCAGCTACTACGGAACCGAGAACATCAGCGCCTGCGATGCGCCCGCGCCGACAATCACCACCAAGGACCGCCTGGCCATGGTCACCGTTATGGTCAAGGGCACGCCCTACGTGATCGTCGACATCTGCCTGCGGATGCTGAAGCCGGCCGAGTTGTACAAGGCCCAGGGCTTTCCAGCCGACTACATCATCAACTACGGCGCCGACGGCAAGCCGTTCACTAAGACCCAGCAGGTGCACATGTGCGGCAACAGCGTCAGCCCGCCACCGATGGCTGCATTGGCCAGGGCCAACGACCCATGGCGCGGCGAGCAACGCCAATCACACGCCGCGTAACTCCACCACTCCACCGCCCGGGCATGGCCCATCAAGGGCTCCCCGTGAAACGGATTTACCTGAGCGTTCCCATTACCGGCTTAACTATCAGTCAACACAGACTTTGGAGCTGAGTTGACGAAATCATTCCACGAGTTATAAGCGTCGCGGTGACTCTTAGAAGCCTCATCCCAAACGGGCCCGGTAACCTCTTTCATCGATACCAGCTTCATCATCCGCGTAGTAGCGGCGTCTAGCTCAATCAAGAGTTCATGTGATTTATAACGAAATTCTTCAATGCTGCTCATATCTAAGGCCCTTTGCTAAAAAGGAAGCTCAAAAGTGAGACCTGTCTTGGTCAGCTCTTACTGCAATGACTCGCGGGTCAAAGAAAATACTCAAAGAGAGAGATGAACGGTAGGTTTTAGTGATAACTCTCGGACGCCGCTTGCGCTCTTCTCAAAAAGCCGTCCCATGCTTCTGTAGCATTGAAATGTCGACGGGTGGCATCAAGCCACGTCGCACCAGTCATTTGGTTTTTTGCAATCATCAGCATCAGCTCATTGGCGGCCAGCTCGAGCTCTTCTAAGAGGTGGTCTACCTCAGCGCGATAATCTTTCAAAATCTCGCCTTTGATGATTTATAGCTTACTTGACCGACCGCCCGATCTTGTAGATCGGCGTGTAACGGCAGTAGCGACAGAGCCCGCAGGCACCTTCAGTCTGGCTGTCTCCAACCCCCAGGCGAGAGCATTCGTCATAGTGTAAGAACTGAGCGAATCGAAAGCCTCTTCATAAATCATCGTTCCTGTGATGCCGTAGACGCCCACGAATAACTGTGTTCGACCAAGGAGCGACATCCTGACTTGGACATTGATTTGGGCGCCGTCAGCCTGTCGTTCGTCAACAGAACGGCAGTGAATAGCAGAATTAGCCCATTCGCAGTAAACCTTGCCTCGATTTCTCATTTGAACCGCCATGATGGTGAGGAGGCGATTATGCGGTTTGGATTGGACCACACATAGCTGTAAGCAAAAATATCTGTCCCTTCAATCCCCTTCAAAGTCAGCCGCTATAGCGGCAAGGACGAAGTCATGCCTGAAGAAACTCAAAAAGCCTGGCCGGATCACTACCGCTACATCGATACCATTGGCCCGGAAGGTTTGGAGGTGCACTGCATCACCTATCAGGTGATCGGCGAAACCGCGCAGTGCTTCTACATCGGCGATACCCATACCTGCGACCTGGTCAAAGGCCCGCAATACAGCTGGACAGCTGAGGCGGTTAAGAAGCGCAGAAAGCGCGTGCTGAAAGACGGTGGCAACTGGGGCCGTCGATTCGCCTACACCGACAAGGCGTTGGCACTGCGCTCTTACAAGGCACGCAAGGCCTGGCAGCTGCGACACGCTCGTCTGTCAATGGAGCGGGCCCAGGCGGCTATCGGGTACTTCGGCGATGGCCGGGCCGAAAGCGAGATACCTGCCGCGGTCGTGACCATCCCGAACGAATACATCCAGGGCTTGAACTGGGAGGATTACTGATGATCATCGACGACGTAATGACCGACAAAATCACCCTGCACGGCCTTGGGTTTGTGCAGGTACAGCTGGAAGGTAATCAACGCCTGCACGTCTGGCACCCAGAACTGCCCCGCCGGGCGTGCTTCAAGGATTCGGCAATCCATGATCACCGGTTTAACTTTACCTCCCGCGTGATCGTCGGTGCACAGATCAACCACGAGTATGACCTGCAGCGCCATGACGAAGGCGAATTCATGCTGTACCTACACGAGGGTGCTCGGACTGCCGGTGGCGGCCGGCCGTGGACACCGGATGGTCGGGCAAATCTCGTGCGCGCCTACTCCGGCGTTATCGTGGCTGGCAACGATTACAACACGCAGGCCTACCAGTACCACCGCACCGAGCCCGGCGGCGATGGTCGGGTGGCTACGATCATGGCAAAGCGCGGAGATTATCCGGCGGGCGCCCACTCGACCTGCACCTACGGCGTGGAACCAGACACCGACTTTGATCGATACCAGTGGTCACCGGCCCAGCTCTGGGAAATTGTCTCCGACGTGATGCTCGGCCAGCGGGTGAACCCATGATTGCTACCAAAGAACGCCCCGTCCTGTTTGCAGCACCGATGGTGCGCGCCATTCTGGAAGGCCGGAAGACGGTAACGCGGCGACCGGTCAAGGTTCAGCCGCACATTGATGCCAGTGGCAATTTCTGCGTAGGTAACTCCAACTACGGCCAGGACGGCTACGGCAAGCCTGTAACCAAGCACTTCGTCAACAGCTGCTGCCCCTTTGGCAAGCCCGGTGACCGGCTGTGGGTGCGCGAGACCTGGGCGGCAGACGCACAGGTCGACGCGGTCGCGCCGCGAGACCTGAGCCAAGGCGAACCGATTCATTACGCAGCGGACGGGGCTGCCAGGCAAACCGGATGCGCGATGATCAAGCCAGGTAAGGGCCGCCCGTCCATCCATATGCCCCGCTGGGTCAGCCGCATCCTGCTGGAAATTACAGCAGTGCGCGTCGAGCGGTTGCAGGACGGCGAAGGTGAGACGGCCTTCGAAAGCCGCTACATCGCCGAGGGCATCAACCGAATCCATCAGGGCGACGGCGATTATGCTTCCCACCCCTTCAAGTCCGAGCCAGGCCCAGGCAACTGGACTGACCCGTTCGACGCCTGGCGCGAACTGTGGGTAGGGATCAACGGCGCCGAGTCGTGGAACTCCAACCCGTGGGTCTGGGTGGTCGAGTTCAAGCAGGTGACACCGTGACCGCCACCCTCTGGTTCGCCTACGTCTTCATCTACAAAGGGCAAGCGTGCGCGAACGCAAGAAGTCAAACGTTGCGGTAGATGCCAAGGCGCATGGTGGAAGGGATAGGCGACAGCTTCGTCGCTGTAAGCATCATTGCTCTTGCCACACCAAAGGCCAGGGCTGTGGTCATAGATTCCCCCGGTCGCTCTTTGTAGTACTCCTCAAAAAGGATGCTGCCACTTCCGCTGTAAGCGCTCACAAATAACTGAACTGTACCTGTTCGAGAGGTGCGAACTTGAACGTCGATCTGTCCCCCATCTGGAAGCAAGCCATCGTGACACCGGGCATGAAGCTCGCAGTCAGACCAATCCCAAAACACCCGCCCTCGTTTCTTCACAAACATGACGTTGGCCCGCATTAAAGAGTCCGCACTTGTACTCCTTTTTCAGGCGGATAAGTGATTTAACTCAATCTTATTGAACCTTCTGCAAATTTGGCGGCACTCCCCAGCCTTGCACCCCCCCCTACATGCCTGCCGGTGAGCGGCGGGCAGAGGTATCCCTATGACCAAAGATCAGCTCCAGGAACTATCCGCTGCGGTATCGCGTGCGGTCGAAGCCGGCAAGGCAGCCGCTGCAGCTGCGCCAGATGACGGCGGTAGTGCGAACCTTGATCGCGTCTATCTGTGCGACTTGAAAGGCACACGCGAGAAAACGTTGCTCGGCGCCGGCATCGAAGGCTACATGCAGCCGGCCAGCACTTACCGAAGCCGTGGCTTCCATCTGCCAGCGCCGTTTAACGGCCAAGGTAGTCGTCGCTACGCCGGCGTCCAGGCCATGAGCAAATCCCTCAAGGCCGACGGCATCCCCCACTCCATCTGGTACCAGGTGGACTGACCACTCACACCCACCTTCTGCCGCCCAGCGCGGCAAGGACACCCCATGTTCGCTATGAAACTCACCCTGATTCTGCTGGGCGCTTTGCTGTACCTGGTAGGAACACTCGGCTGGTTCTTCTGGGCAGTGCCTTACCTGCTGGACACCGGCGACACCGAGGCACTGACCTACGCATTCGCCGGCACCTGCGCCTGGCTGCTGATTACCTTTGGCCTGGCAATCCACATCATCAAGACAGCGCGGCCCACTGTGGGCGGCGGGAGGTAGGTATGGCAGCAGCAGAACAGCTAAAAGACGGGATCACTGGCGACAAGGTGCCCGAGGCACAAATGGCCGAGATCCTGGGCACCACCCTCGCCGCCCTGCGCTCCAAGCGTGCCAGAAAGCAGATACCTGAAGGTGTCTGGAACACCCATTGCGGCAGGATCATCTACAGCATCAGGAGATATTACGAATGGCTCGAAAGCCAATGGGTTTGCCCGCAGGAATGGACCTCCACCACGGATCGATCCGCATCCGCTTTATGTGGAACGGCAGCCGGCGGAGTGAAACGCTCCCCTATCCCCCGACACAGAAAGGAATCAAGTCTGCCGCACAGGTTGTTGATCAAGTAAGAGGCTTGATAAAGCTGGGGCTGCTCGACGACGACAAATATGCCGAGCTTTTCCCGAGTTCCAGCAACCTCGCCGGCGGGAAGATCAACTTCGGCGAATACGCGCAGCTCTGGCTGGACAGCCGTGAGGTGGTGGTCGGCACGAAGGCGAACTACAAGGGAGCACTGAACAGGTACTGGATGCCGGGGCTGGCCCTGGTGCGGATCGACCTGATCACTACCACCCTGCTCCGCCGGGTAATGGCCGCCAGCGAGTGGAAGTCACCAGGCGTTAAGCGCAATGCCATCTCGAAGCTGTCCACCATCATGAATTCAGCCGTATCTGAAGAACTGATCCCAAAGAATCCAGCGGCAATCCTTGAGCTGCCCAAGCGCAGCAAAAAGGAAATTGATCCCTTCACGCTTGAAGAAGCAAACCAGATCATCGCGAAGATGTATCAGCACGACCACTGGCCCAGCACGATCTATGCGGCGTTTTTTGAGTTTGTGTTTTTTACAGGAATGCGTCTGTCCGAAGCCCTGGCTATGCGCTGGGATGCGGTAGACGAAGATAAGAGGACGGCCCACGTGTGTCGCGGGATCGCCTTGGGGGAAGTGGTGGAACGTACGAAAACTGGCGGAGATCGCTTCGTTTTGTTGAATGACCGCGCCATGCACGCTCTGCAATTTGCCAGGGAGTACGCAGAACGTCGGAAAAAAGGGAAAGGCAAGGTGCTAGAAACGCCTTTCATTTTTCCGCCTTCAAAAAACGCGGAGTACGTGAAACAGACATCTGACCTACACAAACAGTGGGTTCCGACGCTAAAAGCGCTGAATATCCGTCGTCGGCCGCCATACAACTGTCGTCACACCTATGCGACAATATGCATTATGTCTGGCATGAACCCCGCCTTCATTTCCCAGCAGCTCGGCCATAGTGTGCAGATGCTGCTCTCGACTTATGCGCGTTGGATCAACTCAAGCTCGGACTGGAGCGAAATGGAAAAGCTCCAGATTGGTCCCAAATTGGTCCCAGCTCAAATAAGCGCACCCTAAGCTATTGATAGGTAAAGTAATTGATCTCCACAGCTAACATCACCATGCAGTTCGGCGCCAAGCCGCTCTTCGAGAACGTCTCGGTCAAGTTCGGCGCCGGCAACCGCTATGGTTTGATCGGTGCCAACGGTTGCGGCAAGTCGACCTTCATGAAAATCCTCGGCGGCGACCTCGAGCCGTCCGGCGGCCAGGTCATGCTGGAGCCGAACGTGCGCCTGGGCAAGCTGCGCCAGGACCAGTTCGCCTACGAACAATTCACCGTGCTCGACACCGTGATCATGGGCCACGAGGAGCTGTGGAGGGTCAAGGCCGAGCGTGACCGCATCTACTCGCTGCCGGAAATGAGTGAAGAAGACGGCATGGCCGTGGCCGAGCTGGAAACCGAGTTCGCCGAGATGGACGGTTACACCGCCGAATCCCGCGCCGGTGAGCTGCTGCTGGGCCTGGGTATTCCGCTGGAACAGCATTTCGGCCCGATGAGCGAAGTGTCGCCCGGCTGGAAGCTGCGCGTATTGCTGGCCCAGGCGCTGTTCTCCGATCCGGAAGTGCTGTTGCTCGACGAACCGACCAACCACCTGGACATCAACACCATTCGCTGGCTGGAAAACATCCTCACCCAGCGCTCCAGCCTGATGATCATCATCTCTCACGACCGTCACTTCCTGAACAGCGTGTGCACCCACATGGCTGACCTGGACTACGGCGAGCTGCGCCTGTTCCCGGGCAACTACGACGAGTACATGACCGTGGCGACCCAGTCCCGCGAGCAACTGCTGTCGGACAACGCCAAGAAGAAGGCGCAGATCTCCGAGCTGCAATCCTTCGTCAGCCGCTTCTCGGCCAACGCCTCGAAAGCCAAGCAGGCCACTTCCCGTGCCAAGGCGATCGACAAGATTCAACTGGCCGAGGTCAAGCCGTCGAGCCGCGTGAGCCCGTTCATCCGTTTCGAACAGAACAAAAAGCTGCACCGTCAGGCGGTCATGGTCGAGAAGATGGCCAAAGGTTTTGACGGCAAGCCGTTGTTCAAAGACTTCAGCTTCCAGGTTGAAGCCGGCGAGCGCGTGGCGATCATCGGCCCGAACGGTATCGGCAAGACCACCCTGCTGCGCACCCTGGTCAACGAACTGACCCCGGACGCCGGCAGCATCAAGTGGACCGACGCTGCGGAACTGGGTTACTACGCCCAGGACCACGCCCATGACTTCGAAGACGACGTCACCCTGTTCGACTGGATGGGCCAGTGGACCCAGGGCGAGCAGATGATTCGTGGCACATTGGGCCGCATGCTGTTCTCCAACGACGAAATCCAGAAGTCGGTAAAAGTCATCTCCGGTGGTGAACAAGGTCGCATGCTGTTCGGCAAGCTGATCCTGCAAAAGCCGAACGTGCTGATCATGGACGAACCGACCAACCACTTGGACATGGAATCCATCGAAGCGCTGAACCTGGCGCTGGAGAACTACCCGGGCACGTTGATCTTCGTCAGCCACGACCGTGAGTTCGTATCGTCCCTGGCCACCCGCATCATCGAGCTGAGCGCCAGCGGCGTGATCGACTTCAGCGGCACCTATGACGACTACCTGCGCAGCCAGGGTGTGGTGTTCTAAGAGCAGCACTCAGCTGCAAGCTGCAAGCTGCAAGAAAAAGCCCTGTCCCTGTGACAGGGCTTTTTTCATGCACACTACTGCTCGCGAAAAACCTCAGAGCACCGCGCAGAATCGGGCAACCCGCATTATCGTTGACGTTCTTCGCGAGCAAGCTCGCTCCTACAGTCGTGCGGGATATGCCATGATGCTTCTACCGCCCGCCAGCGATTGACTATTCATGCCCGCCGCCCCCTCCTCCCTGTCGATCACGCTGCAGATCGTCTCCATCGTCTTCTACACCTTTATCGCGTTTATCTGCATCGGCCTGCCGATTGCGGTGATTCCAGGCTATGTGCACGAGCATCTGGGCTACAGTGCGGTCATTGCCGGCGTCACCATCGGTTCGCAGTACCTGGCCACCTTGCTCAGTCGGCCAATGGCCGGGCGCATGTCGGACAACGTCGGCACCAAGCGTGCGATTGTGCTGGGCCTGGCCGGTATTCTGATCAGTGGGGTACTGACGTTTATCGCCGTACTGCTTGAGCACGTGCCGGCGCTGAGCCTGGCTATCCTGATCGTTGGTCGGCTGTTGCTGGGCGTGGCCCAGGGCCTGATTGGCGTAGGCACCATCAGCTGGTGCATGGGCGCGGTCGGTACCGAGCATACGGCCCGCTCGATCTCCTGGAACGGCATCGCCTCCTACGGCGCTATCGCCATTGGCGCGCCGCTGGGGGTGGTGATGGTGGCTGATTACGGCTTCGCCAGCCTGGGCCTGGCACTGGCAGGGTTGGCCGCGCTGGGCCTGGTGCTGATCCGCAATAAGCCTTCGGTACCGGTGGTGCGCGGCGAGCGCCTGCCGTTCTGGGCGGTGTTCGGCCGTATCGCACCGTTTGGCGCCAGCCTGTGCCTGGCCTCGATTGGCTATGGCACGCTGACCACCTTTATCACCCTGTATTACCTGAATCGCGGCTGGACCGGCGCGGCGTACTGCCTGACGGTGTTCGGCGCATGTTTCATTCTGTCGCGCCTGGTGTTTATTTCCGCCATCACCCGCGTGGGTGGTTTTACCGCCGCCATCGCCTGCATGCTCATCGAAACCCTGGGCCTCACGCTGCTGTGGTTGGCGCCGTCGACCGGCGTGGCGTTGATTGGCGCGGGGTTGACCGGCGTCGGTCTGTCACTGGTCTACCCGGCGCTTGGCGTGGAAGCCATCAAGCGTGTGCCGGACAGCAGCCGGGGCGCGGGGCTCAGTGCGTATGCGGTGTTTTTCGACCTGGCCCTGGCGATTGCCGGGCCGTTGATGGGCGCCGTGGCACTGAACCTCGGCTACGGCTGGATCTTCTTCTGCGCGGCGCTGCTGTCAGTGACCGCGCTGGCACTGACCGTGCAGCTCAAGCGTCGCGCTTACTGATCAGCGGTCTGTAGCCCGGCGCGCGTCGCCTCGCCGAGTGTGTGACTGAAAAAGCGCCCGGCTTCGGAGACCAGGTCGCGGTGGATGCCCTCACGGTCGACGCCATCGGCATCGGTACAGATGGCCGGCATCGTCGCCAATTGATCGCTGTCACACGGCGCCATGAACACGAAGTGCCCTGCCCCGGCCAGCAGTTTGAAGTCCGGCGGCTCCGGCAGTTTACGCGCCAGGGCGGCGGCGTTCTTGTCCACGGCCACCAATTGGTCACCATCGCCGCTGTAGAGCAGCACCGGCACGTGCACGTCGGCCAGGGTGTGACGACCGAACATCAGGCTCAGCGGCGCCATCAGCATCAGCGCATGGATGCGCGGATCGGCCTGGGGCTGCAAGTCGTCGCGGTCGACCACCAACTCGCCTTTGGTGGTGCAGGCGTCACGGTCCTCCGGGCGCTGCTGGCAATAGCGGCGCAAGCGCTCGAAATCCGGTTTGGCACCTGCCAGGATCAACGCGGTTTCGCCGCCGGCCGAATAGCCGATCACGCCCACCTGGTCGATATCAACGAAGGGCGACAGCATCGGGTCGTTCAACGCCGCTGTGATCGCCTGGGAAATCTGGATCGGCCGACCATACAAATTGCTCACGGTGCCCAGGCGGCTGTGGTCCTTGTAGTTGTCACCGGGGTGCAGCACCGCCACCACCACAAAGCCCTTGCGCGCCAGCGAGGTGGCCAGGTCATGCAGGGCCAGCGGCGTGCCGGTGTTGCCGTGAGACAACATCAGCATCGGGAAACGGCCGATGGCAACCTTGGCGTCTTCGCCCGCAGCCACATGGTAGGCGCCGCCCAATGTGGTGGTGTGCTCGGCGTCGGTGGACGGGTAAAACGCAATGGCCTTCATCGGCTGAGAATCCAGCGGGTCGAGAATGCTCATGCGATGAAAGCCCACACTCCAATGCGGGTGCGGCGCAGGCGCGGCCTGCACTGAAAGCAGGCCGCTGCACAGGGAAAGAACCAAAACAGCACAGAGACGCATCATGGGATGTCCACCTTTGCTGCATGAGAACCGGCAGGCCGTCTAAAAATTCCCGGGTATTGAACCCACGTCTGCATAACCTGGGCCATAACGGGAAAACTCCGTACTCCGCTCGCGCTCAGGCGATCAGAATACAGAGTTTAGGCGCACGGCTTCAGATTGAAACCGGGCAAAGCGAACATTTACACAAGCCTTACGCGGCAGCGAACAATTGCTCGCTGATCAGCACATTGGCGTCGCTCAACGCTTTGCTGCGCACTTCGTCGCCATAGGCCAGGCCTTCGGCGCGTACGATTTCGATATCGGTGATGCCGAGGAAGCCAAACAGCAGCTTCAAGTAGCCTTCATGGGCCGCACCGGATGCCTGGCCGGCATGCAGGCCGCCAGCGGTGGAGACGATGATGACTTTCTTGTTGCCGCACAGGCCTTCAGGACCGGCTTCGGTGTAGCGGAAGGTCTGGCCGGCGACGGCGATGCGGTCGATCCAGGCTTTGAGCTGGGTCGGGATGGTGAAGTTGTACATTGGCGCACCCACCACCACGGCATCGGCGGCGAGGAATTCGGCCAGCGACGATGCACTCAGTTCGGCTTCATGCTTTTGCGCCGCGTCGCGCAGTTCGGCGGCGGTGCCCAACGCGCCCAGGGTCGCGCCGGAGAAGTGGTTGATCCCTTCGCTGGCCAGGTCACGGTACGTCACTTCCACACCCGGCTCGGCGGCTTGCCATGCCTTGACCACGCCAGCGCTGAGCTGACGGGACGCCGAGTTGTCGCCGAGAATGCTGGAATCGATATGCAGTAGTTTCATGGTGGATCTCCGAGGTGGGATCGACAGGGGCGATCAGATGGTGGTGATGCTACGCATGAAACCAATAGTCGATAAGCCAGCTTAAATGCGATAGTTTGTCCCACTGACAGGACAATAGGCCGAGCATGCAAGACCTCAATGACCTCTATTACTTTGCCAAAGTCGTCGAAGCCGGCGGTTTCGCCGCCGCCGGGCGTCTATTGGGGATTCCCAAGTCGCGGCTGTCGCGGCGCATTGCCGAGCTGGAGGAGCGCCTGGGCGCGCGCCTGTTGCAACGCACCACGCGGCAACTGACCCTGACCGCCGTCGGCGAGCGTTACTTACGCCACTGTCAGGCCATGCTGTTGGAGGCAGAGATGGCCGACGAGGCCGTGGCCAGCATGTCCACCGAGCCCCGAGGGCGCCTGCGCGTCACGTGCCCGGTCGGGCTGGCCCAGCAGATCCTGCCGGAACTGGTGGCCGGGTTTCTCGCCGCGCACCCGCTGGTGCAACTGGACATGACCCTGGTCAACCGTCGCGTCGACCTGGTGGCCGAAGGCATCGACGTGGCGTTGCGCGTACGCGAACTGGGCGACGAAGACCCGTTGCTGGTCACCAAACGCTTGCGCCAGGCCCAGACCGTGCTGGTGGCCAGCCCGGCACTTCTGCGTGACCGTCGGGTAGAGACCCTGGAAGACCTCAGGCAATTGCCGATCATGGGCGCACTCGAGGCGGACCGCATGGTGCACCAGCGCATCATCGACCCCCAGGGCAACGCCCATGAGCTGGTCATGGAGGCCCGCCTGGGCATCGAGGACTTTATCGTACGCAAGACCAGCGCCCTCATGGGCGTGGGCTTCACGGTGCTGCCGATGATGTATTGCGAAGAGGAACTGGCCAGCGGCCGGCTGGTGCAACTGTTGCCGCAATGGTCGCTACCCGGCGGCTGGCTGCAGGCCGTGTACCCGCACCGGCGCGGCGTGCTGCCGGCCATCCGGGCCTGGATCGACTACCTGGAAGAAGGCTTCAAAGGCTGTGGAGACCGTACGTTATGAGCATGAGCGAAGCACAAGTCGCGGCATTCTGCCTGGGCCTGCCAGGAGCGCGCGAGGACTACAAATGGGGCGGTGTACGCGTGTTCTCGATTGCCGGCAACAAGATGTTCGCCCTGCAGAACTTGCGCGGTGAGTCGCTGGCGTTCAAGGTCGACAAGGCACTGTTCCTCGGCCACGTCGACCGGCCGGGCATCCACCCGGCGCCGTACCTGGCACGTGCGCAGTGGATCATCATGAACACGCCCTACCCGCTTGGGTCCGACGAACTGCGTGGCTTGTTGCAGCGCTCGCACCAGTTGGTGGTGGGCAAGCTGCCCAAGCGCACGCAGGTCGGGTTGTGGCTAGAGGATCGACAGTAGCGTGCCGCCGAGAAACAGCTGGTCCAGCCAGAACACCTGGTGCAACAGCACAATCACCCAGAACAGCACCTGGTAGGACACCTTGCGTGTTTTGTGCCGGAACACTTGCTGCGCGATCAATGCCCCCGGCCAACCGCCCGCCAGCTCGACGGCGTGCAGGATGTTTTCCGGGATGCGCCGGCCCTCTGTCTGCGCTTTGCGCTTGTCGCTCCAGTACATAAAGAACGCCACCATGCTGACCACCCCGTAGGCTGCCAGCGGGATCATGGTCTCGCCGCGATGCCACAGCAGCGCCGAACCCAGCAACGGCGCCGCGCACAGCAGCACGAAGAGCAACGTCTTCAAGCGTGGGTGCTGAATGTTCATGGCTTGACGGCGGTCCAGTCGATCCAGCCGAATTGCCAGGTCGCCAGGATCACCAGGCCGAACGCAATGCGGTACCAGGCAAAGGCCGCGTAGCTGTGGTTGGCGATGAACTTGAGCAGGCCCTTGACCGCGATCATCGCGAAGATGAACGAGGTGACAAAGCCAATGGCGAACACCGGCAGGTCCGCCGGCTGAAACAGGTCGCGGTATTTATAGCCCGAGTACAGCGCTGCACCGACCATGGTCGGCATGGCCAGGAAGAATGAAAACTCGGTGGCGGTCTTGCGCGACAAGCCGAACAACAGGCCGCCGATGATCGTCGCGCCGGAGCGTGAAGTGCCCGGGATCATGGCCAGGCACTGGGCCATGCCGACCTTGAGCGCGTCCTTCCAGGTGATCTCGTCGACGGTTTGCGCATGCACCGCATGCTGGCGACGTTCCGCCCACAACATGACCACACCGCCCACCACCAGGGCCGTGGCCACGGTGATCGGGTTGAACAGGTAATGCTTGATCAGGTCAGCGAAAATCACCCCCAGCACCACCGCCGGCAACACCGCGATGATCAGGTTCACGGTGAAGCGCTGGGCGTTGCGCTGGGTGGGCAAGCCGATGACCACGTCGAGGATCTTGCGCCGGAATTCCCAGACCACGGCGAGGATCGCGCCCAACTGGATAATGATATTGAATGCCTCGAAACGCTCGCCGCCGAAGTTGATCAGGTCGGCGACGATGATCTGGTGGCCGGTGCTGGAGATCGGCAGAAACTCCGTCAGCCCCTCGACCACGCCAAGAATCAGTGCCTGTATGGCGGTCCAAAAATCCATGCTTTCTCCAAAGGTCACGCGCCTGGCGTGCCTCTTAGTGTTTTTTAAAGTTCACTGACAACGAGCACACTGCAGCGCCCGGCGTTGATTCTCAATGCCGGACTGCAAAAATTCCGTGAAAAATCAGGCAGTACTCAGGTTTTTCGATTCCGGGCCGAAAGCCTATCAGACAAGCCGCAAAAGTCGATGCAACACCCACAATTATAAAAGGCTCGGAGTGACAGGACGATGAACAGTTTGCGCAATATGTCGATCAGCCGGCGCCTCTGGCTGATCCTGATAGTCGCCGTGCTGATGCTGCTGACCTTGGGCGCCTTGATGCTCAAACAGATCCATGACGACCTCTACCAGGCCAAGCGCCAACAGACCCAGCACGTGGTGCAAACCGCCAGCGGCGTACTCGGCTACTACCAGAACCTGGAAAAGACCGGGGTGCTCACCCGTGAGGCGGCGCAGCAACAAGCCCTGAGCGCGGTGCGCGGCCTGCGGTATGACCACGACGACTACTTCTGGATCAACGACCTCACCCCCGTGATGATCATGCATGCGGCCAACCCCAAGCTGGACGGCCAGAACCTCTCGGCGATCCGCGACCCGGACGGGTTTGCCGTGTTCAATGAATTCGTGAGCCTGGCCAAGGCCAAGGGCGCCGGCATCGTCAATTATCGCTGGCCAAAGCCGGGGGCCGATGCGCCGGTGCAGAAAACCTCTTACATCCAACTGTTCGAACCCTGGGGCTGGATCATCGGCTCGGGCGTCTATGTGGACGACGTGCAGGCCGAGTTCACCGGCCAGGTGTGGAAAGCCTCCGCTATCGGTCTGGCCATTGCGCTGGTCATGACCCTGCTGGTGCTGTTGATCGCGCGCAGTATCGTGCAGCCGTTGCAGGCTGCGGTAAATGCCATGGGCAACATTGCCAGCGGCGAAAGCGACCTGACCCGCAGCCTCGACACTCATGGGCGCGACGAGGTCACCCAACTGTCCGAGCACTTCAATACCTTCACCGCCAAATTACGCCAGGTGGTCGGCCATTTGCAGGTGTGCGCCAACGCCCTGGGCGAGTCGTCGACCGAGTTGGGCCACAACGCCAGCCAGGCCCATGACCGCAGCCAGCAGCAGTCGCAACAGATGGAACTGGTGGCCACCGCCATCAATGAAGTCACCTACGGCGTGCAGGACGTGGCCAAGAATGCCGAGCACGCCGCCAGCGAAATGCGCGATGCCCAGGCCCAGGCGCAGCAAGGCCAGGTCAACATCGACAGCAGCCTGCAGCAGATCGACCAGCTCTCGGGCACCATCAGCCAGGCCGTGGAGGTGATCCGCACCCTGTCCAGCGAAAGCACCCAGATCGGCGGCGTGCTCGAAGTGATTCGCTCGATTGCCGACCAGACCAATCTGCTCGCCCTCAACGCCGCTATCGAAGCCGCGCGCGCCGGCGAGCAGGGCCGTGGGTTTGCAGTAGTGGCCGATGAAGTACGCCTGCTGGCCCAGCGCACGCAAAAATCCACGGCTGAAATCCAGGCGATGATCGAGCGCCTGCAAGGGCATTCGGAAGCGGCGGTCAAGGTGATCAGCGACAGTCACAGCGCCTCGCAATTGACCATCGAGCAAGCCGGCCTGGCCGGTGCGAGCCTCAATGCCATCGGCCAGGCACTGCATAATCTCAACGGCCTGAATGCCTCGATTGCCAGTGCCACCCTGCAACAGGCCCATGTGGTGGAAGACATCAACCAGAACGTCACCCAGGCGGCCGGGCTGTCCCACAGCACCGCGCTGGCGGCTGAGCAGTCGAGCGTGGCCAGCGCGCAGTTGCGGGGTTTGAGCGAGCAGCTTGACGGGTTGTTGCGTCAGTTCCGCATCTAGCCCTGAGTTAAATTGTGGGACGGGGCAAGCCCTAACCTGTAGGAGCGAGCTTGCTCGCGAAAAACGTCAACGATAACGCGTGCTTCCTGAATGAACGCGGTGCCTGTGAGTTTTTCGCGAGCAAGCTCGCTCCTGCAAAAAGCCAGGGCAAGCCCCGTCCCACATTTGCCCGCCTGTGTTTTGAGGATTGGCCACCTCTGGGTACAATCACCGCCCTCTCCCACTCCCCCAAGGAACCGCCATGTCCGGGCTTGAACTGTTCGCCGCCGCACTGGGGGTGATTGCCGTATGGCTGACGGTCAAGCAGAACCCATGGTGCTGGCCCATCGGCCTGGTGATGGTATTGCTCTACACCTGGGTGTTCTACGACGTAAAACTCTACTCCGACATGTTGCTGCAAGTGGTGTATGCCGCCTTGCAACTCTATGGCTGGTGGCAATGGACCCGCGCCGGCGCGGTCAGGCAGGGACGCCAGGTTAGCCGCCTGGAAATGCCTGCGGTCATGGTCAGCCTGTTGGTGGGCGCTGTCGGCAGCCTGCTGCTCGGCGCCGCCATGGCTCACTGGACCGACGCCGCCCAGCCCTGGCTCGACGCGGCCCTCACCGGCTTCAGCCTGGTGGCGCAGCTGTGGATGGCACAAAAGCGCGTGCAGTGCTGGCCATTGTGGATCGCGGTGGATGTGATTTTCGTCGGGCTGTTCCTCTACAAAGGCCTCTACCTCACCGCCGCGCTGTATGCGCTGTTTACCATGATTGCCGTGCAAGGCTGGCGTGAATGGCGCGCCGACCCGGCGTTGCACGCATGAAGGTGGTGGTGCTGGCAGGCCCGGAATCGAGCGGTAAAAGCTGGCTGGCGGCGCAGCTTCATGCGCACTTCGGCGGGCTCATGGTGGGGGAATACGTGCGCACTTTCATCGACGCACATCAACGCGATACCTGCCTGGCGGATATCCCGGCGATCGCCCGGGGCCAGTTGGCCTGGGAGGATGCGGCGCGCGCCAAGTGCCCGGCGCTGCTGATCCTCGACACCCACCTGCTGACCAACCGGCTCTGGAGCCAGACGCTGTTTGGCGATTACCCAGGCTGGCTCGACAGCGAACTGCTGGCCCGTCACTACGACCTGCATCTGCTGCTGTCCCCGGAAGACGTGGAATGGAGCGCCGACGGCCAGCGCTGCCAACCGCAACTGGCAGACCGCCGGGCGTTCTTCCAGGCCAGCCTGGACTGGATGCACGTGCAGCACCAGCCGGTGGCGGTGATCAGGGGTGATTGGCACGCGCGCCGGGAGGCGGCGTTTGCCGCCGTCGAGCGCTTGCTCGCGTCTGCAACGACCGATTAACGCTTCTTGCGCGTGCCGAGCTCAATCCAGGTGGGTGCATGGTCGCTGGCATGCGCTTCGTTGCGCACCCAGGCATCGACGCCGGCATTCTTCAGATAGGGCTTGAGCGCGGGGTTGAGCAACAGATGGTCGATGCGCAGCCCTGAATTCTTCTGCCAGTGCTGGCGGAAATAATCCCAGAACGTATACACCCGCTCTTCAGGGTACAAATGCCGCACCGCGTCGGTCCAACCCTGTTCCAGCAGGCGCTGATAGCAGGCCCGGCTCTCGGGTTGCAACAACGCGTCCTTGAGCCAGGAGCGCGGGTTATAGATGTCCAGGTCGGTGGGCACCACATTGAAATCCCCGGCCAGCAGCACCGGATGATCACTGGCTTGCAACGCCTGTGCATAGTCGATCAGGCGTTCGAACCAGGCCAGTTTGTAATCGAATTTTGGTCCGGGTTGCGGGTTGCCGTTAGGCAGATACAGGCAACCGACCAACACGCCATGCACGGCCGCTTCGATATAGCGGCTTTGCTCGTCGCTGTCGTCGCCGGGCAGACCGCGCCGGCTTTCCAGCGGTTGCGCGTCCCTGGCCAGAATCGCCACCCCGTTCCACGAGGCCTGGCCCAGGCAGATCGCGCCGTAGCCGGCCGCCTCGAAATCGGCATAGGGAAACAGCCTCTCCGGCGCCTTGAGTTCCTGCAGGCAAACGATGTCCGGCTGCTCGCGCGCCAGCCAGTGCAGAAGGTTAGGCAGCCGGGCACGAATGCCGTTGATGTTGAAGGTGGCGATTTTCAGCGCTTTCATGGCTGGGGTCCTTTCGGGGCTCTTGGGGTAGAGCCCGGAAAGGCCGCAGATGTTCCATGCGCGAACGGGTCGGTGTCAGTACCCCAACGACAGCCCGGTATTGCGACGCGGGTCATTCGCGCCATAGAAGCGGTTGTTGCCCACCGGCTTGGCATCCAGGGCCGGAGCGCCCACCAGGATGGCCGCCACGTGGTTGGCATCCTGGGGACCGGCGAACGTATGGCCCCAGCTTTCGAGGATCTTGCGGGTATCCGGGCTGACCGCAAAGGTTTCAAGGTTGGTGGCTTGCGGCATCCACTGCTGGTGGAAGCGCGGCGCGTCCACGGCCTCCTGGATATTCATCTTGTAGTCGATGACATTCAGGAGGGTCAGCAAGGTCGCGGTGATAATGCGGCTGCCGCCCGGCGTGCCCGCCACCATGACCACCTTGCCATCCCTGGTCACGATGGTCGGGCTCATCGACGACAACGGCGTCTTGCCCGGCGCGATGGCATTGGCTTCACCCTGGACCAGCCCGTACATGTTCGGCACGCCGACCTTGGCGGTAAAGTCGTCCATTTCATCGTTGAGGATCACCCCGGTCTTGCTTGCCATCACGCCCGCGCCAAACCAGTCGTTGAGGGTGTAGGTGACGGAAACCGCGTTGCCCCAGGTGTCGACGATGGAATAGTGGGTGGTGTTATTGCCTTCATGGGGCGATACCCCCGGCTTGATCGCCTGGGAATCCCCGGCCTTGTGCGGCTCGATCGCGTCGCGCAGTTTCGCCGCGTAGTTTTTATCCAGCAGATGCGCTATCGGATTCTTCACGAAATCCGGGTCGCCGAGGTAGCTGTTGCGGTCCACATACGCGTGGCGCATTGCTTCGATCTGGTAGTGCAAGCCCTGGGCCGAGTGATAGCCCAGGTCCGCCATCGGGTAGCCTTCGAGGATATTCATGATCTGGCAGATCACCACGCCACCGGAGCTTGGCGGCGGCGCCGAAACCACATGATAGCCACGGTAATCGCATTCGATGGGCGCCAATTCGCGGGGTTTGTACTTGTCCAGGTCCGCCTGGGTGATCAGGCCCTTGCCGGCCTGGCTGGAATCCACCAGGGCCTTGGCCACCCAACCTTTATAGAAGCCATCGCTGCCCTTGGCGGACACTTCCTTGAGGGTCCTGGCCAGGTCCTTCTGTATCAGCGTCTGGCCGACCTGCAGCGGTTGCCCGTTGTGCAGGAAGATTGCGCGCATGTCCTGATCTTTTTCAAACTCACCGGTGGCGGTGTGCAACAGGTCGATATCGCCCTGCTCCAGGACAAAGCCGTGTTCTGCCAACTTGATCGCCGGGGCGATGACCTGGGCGCGCTTGAGGGTGCCGTATGTGTTCAGGGCAAACTCCATGCCGGAAACAGTGCCGGGCACCGCGACGGCCAGATGACCCTTGGTGCTCAAGCCCTCGATGACGTTGCCGTCTTTATCCAGGTACATATTGGCAGTGGCCGCCAGCGGGGCTTTTTCGCGGAAATCGAGGAACGTCTTGCGCCCGTCCGCCAGTTGCACAGTCATGAAACCGCCGCCGCCCAGGTTGCCGGCCGCCGGGTACACCACTGCCAGTGCGTAACCGACCGCAACGGCCGCATCCACCGCATTGCCGCCGGCCTTGAGCACATCCACGCCCACCTGCGTTGCCAAATGCTGGGCGGTGACCACCATGCCATTTTCCCCGGCCACCGGGGCCTGGGAAGCGGCGTGCACGCCACTGACCGTCAACACCAGGGCAGTGGCAATCAAGGTGCGGTTGAAGGCTTGGTATTTCATCCGTGACTACTCGAGTGATTGAGATGCACCAAAATAGCCCTTCCCTGATTCGATCCCCAGCGCAGTGGCGTTTTTATGACAGAGCTTGTCGGTGATGGAACGGTGCTGCGCAATATTCAGCGCTGGCCTATGAAACGAATGGCGCTAGAATCAGCGCCACTCTTTATCCGCCCCCTGATACGAGCCCCCCATGAGCTTTGATTTCGACACGATCCACCCACGCCTGGGCACCGGCAGCATCAAGTGGAACCGCTACCCGCAAGACGTGTTGCCGATGTGGATCGCCGACATGGACATCGCCGCCCCGCCCGCCGTGCTAGAGGCCCTGCATGCGCGCCTCGACCGGCAGGTGCTCGGCTACAGTGTCGCCGGCCCGGATGTGCGCGAGGCGATCATCGCCGACCTGTGGGCCAAGTACGCTTGGCGTGTTGAGCCGGATGAGCTGTTGTTCCTGCCCGGCGTCGAGCCGGGGTTCAATATGGCGCTGCACGCGTTCGTGCAGCCGGGCCAGCCGGTGGTGCTGCAAACCCCTAACTATCGCCCGATTCGCCTGGCGCCCGGCCACTGGAACCTGCCACGTATCGAAGTGCCTTTCGAGCTGATTGACGGCCGATACCACACGCCGCTGGCGGCCATGCGCGATGCCTTGGCCGGTGCCGGCGCGCTGTTGCTGAGCAACCCGCACAACCCGCTCGGCAAGGTCTTCCCCCGCCAGGAGCTGCTGGCGATCGCGCAGGCGTGCATGGAAAACGGCGCGCTGATCATCTCCGATGAAATCCACGCCGAGCTGTGCTTTGACGGCCGCCGCCATATTCCCACCGCCAGCCTCAGCCCCGAGATTGCGCAGCGCACCATTACGCTGATGTCGGCCAGCAAGGCTTATAACGTGGCCGGCCTGAAGACCTGTTTCGCGGTGGTCCAGAATGCCGGGATGCGCGAGCGTTTCAACCAGGCCCGTTGCGGCATGGTCGACAGCGTCAGCCCCCTGGGCCTGGAAGCCACCCGCGCCGCCTACAGCGCATGCGGCGACTGGCTCCAGGCACTGGTGCACTACCTGCAAGGTAACCGGGACTACCTGCTCAACGCCGTGCAAACCCGCCTGCCCGGCGTGGTGATGCATGCGCCAGAAGGCACTTTCCTGGCCTGGCTCGATTGCAGCGCCCTGGGCCTGGAGGACCCGCAACAGTTTTTCCTTGAACAGGCCAAGGTTGGGTTGAGTGCCGGGATCGAGTTTGGCGATGACAGCCAGCAGTTTGTGCGCCTGAACTTCGGCTGCCCGAGGACCATGCTGGAAGAGGGCTTGCAGCGTATGGAGCGCAGTCTGAAAAACCGCTGAATGGGGCGGGAACCGTAAAAGGCTTTTTCAGCACTCAGGGGAGTCCCTTGTGCGTCTGAAACCTTCGGAGCATTGCGCGCTATGCTATCGACACGCCCTCCCGCTATCGGCCCTGTGCCAATCATGGAATCATTCAAGCCGAACCCGGTATTGCGCGAGCCTGCAGCATCAGCCGCCTCGGCCTTACACGCCGCTGACACCCACGCCTCGCAGCGGCCCATGCGCTTGGCGGGGTTGAAACACCCACTGGCGAACCCGCCCGACGCACGCGCAGGCACCCAGACGGTGCAGGTTGAAATGGGCCAGTCAGTGACCCTGCATAAAGGCCGGGACGCGCTCACGACCCGTGGTCTGTCAGACTGCTCTGCTTTGGCGGTGCTTACCGGGTGGAACGGGTCTGCTTACCAGGAACGCACCCTGATGCACCTGACCGGCAGCAACCTGGAGCTGGGGCTGAACCCTGGCAGCAGCACGACTCAAAGGTTGATGCAAACATTGCAGGCATCGTTGGACAAGAACAGCCACGTCATCCTGGTGGGCGGAATCAACTCAAGCTCCCTGCAAGGCATGGCAACGACCATCGGACAAACCTTGCACGGCGAGCAACCGCTGCGCGACCTGCTCAACGGCCGCTCAGGCGCGGCAGTGACCCTGGCCGGTTCCGCCGGCATCACAATCAATGCCGATGGCACATTCAAGTTGCAGGACGGAACCGGTAAAGGGGTACTGAGTCGCGAAGATATCGCCAGAGTGTTTGATCGCGTCGACTGACAGTACCCATCCAGCACCTTTTAAAGCTTGGCGATGGACACTTCGGTGGATTTCACGAAGGCAATCACTTCACTGCCCACTTTCAATTCCAGGTCACGCACCGAACGGGTGGTGATGACCGACGTGACGATGCCGGACGCGGTCTGCACGTCGATTTCCGACACCACTTCACCCAGCAGAATTTCCTTGATGGTGCCCTTGAACTGGTTGCGCACATTGATCGCTTTGATGGTCATGTCGGCTTTCCTTTTGGCTGTTGGGTCAATCCGCACGAATGCGCAGGCCCTCAAAATGCGCCATCGAGAAGAACAATAAAAGGAATATATAACTCTTTATTTATTCGATACGGATATATGAGCAGCAGTGTTCATTCAACAGCAGTTACGACGTCAGCGTTTCAAGAGAGTGTGACCCAATACCGGGTCCGCGCCTGAACGCGCAACCCCAGGCTGGAAGCCAGCAAGTCGAGGATGCGATCGGTGTCGTCCAGACGAAAACTGCCGGTGACCCGCAGCGTTTCCAGGCGAGGGTCCCAGCGCAGCACGCCCGGCCGATAACGCGTCAATTCCCGCAGGAAATCCCCCAGCGCCTGGTTCTGCGCGGTCAGTACACCGTCGCGCCAGCCCAGTTGCAGC
The DNA here is from genome assembly GCF_900004865.1 of Pseudomonas sp. 37 R 15. Lineage (NCBI taxonomy): Bacteria > Pseudomonadati > Pseudomonadota > Gammaproteobacteria > Pseudomonadales > Pseudomonadaceae > Pseudomonas > Pseudomonas sp. 37 R 15. The sequence continues at coordinate 94,414 of NZ_CVTV01000033.1, forward strand.
GCATCGAACGCCACCCAGGCGCCGAGCCCGTTGTTTTTCAACGGCGCTTGCTGCCCTCCTTGCAAGGTTGCCGTTCGCCCATCCAGACCGCGTACCCGGACGGACCCCTTGAGCACCGACACCAGGCAGCCGGTGTCCAGTTGCCGGACACATACCTCAGCCTGGCTGACTGTCAGCTCGCCGTAACGCGTCTGTACGCTTATCGCCGCCGCTGCAGGTACATTCAACGCCAACTCACCCTCGACCAGGGTGATCCGCCGCTGCGCCGGGTCGACGTCCACCGCCGTCGCGGTATTGAGTTGCATGCTGGCGCCGTCAGCCAATGCCAAGCGCTTGCGCTCTCCCGTGGCCGTGTGCAGATCGGCGCGCCAGGTCTGGATGGGCAATTGCCGGCTGAGCAGCCAGGCCGTCGGCAACACAGCCGCAACCCCCAGCGCGCGCTTGAGCACAGCACGCCGTCCGGGTTGCGGGCGATCGAGGCTGGCCATCGCCAGGGCCTGGGGCAAGTCGCTGAAACGCTGGCGCAGGGCCTGTGCGCTTTGCCAGGTCTGCTCATGCTGGGGATGGCTGTCACGCCAGCGCTGCAACGCGGCGTGATCGCGCTCGGTGGCCGCGCCTGACTCCAGCAGCGCCAGCCATTGGGCGGCGGCGCGGGCAACGTCGCGGTTCACAGGTTCACCAGCAAGCAGTGTTCGTAGGCCTGGGCCATGTAGCGCTTTACCGTGCGTTCGCACACGTTGAGGCGTGCGGCGATCTCCCGATAGCCCAGGCCTTCCAGTTGGCTCCACAGAAAAGCGCGGCGCACCTGCATCGGTAGCCCCTCAAGCAGGTCGTCCAGGGCGTGCAAGGTTTCCAGCAACAACCAGCGTTGCTCTGGTGAAGGCACACAGGCCTGCGGCAGGCTTGCCAAGGCATTCAGATAAGCCTGTTCGAGGCTGCGTCGCTGATGGAAATTGACCAGCAAGCGCTTGCCGACCGTCACCAGATACGCCCTCGGCTCCTGCATCTGCCCGATTGGCTGCGCGCTGGCGAGCACGCGCAGGAACGTATCCTGGCTCAGGTCCGCGGCATCCCAGGCATTGCCCAAACGCCGGCGCAGCCAGCTTTCCAGCCAGCTGTGATGGTCGCGGTACAGGCTCGACACGGTCAGTTCGGGGGCGTGGGTCGGTACAACGGCATCATTCATGGCAAGCGACCTGCGCGGCGCGACTGAGTCTCAAATGAGATTCATTCTATTTAATGTTGAGGCGCTATACCACGATATTTTCAACGCGATATTTAAACATTCAGACAATCTTCTTGCGCGTTGACCTACCTTGTTACACACCATATAGTGTGCCCACAAACAGAACAGACCACTACATAGTGTGCAGTATCGGTATTTTCCGACCACACTATGCGCAGTATTTCAATGCCTGAAGCCTGCAAACCGCATATTTTTTGGACGGTTCCGCACACCGTCAGAACAGATCAGGAAGGAGTATTTCAATGCTGAGTTGGGATGAAGTCGACAACGAAGACAGCGTTGCAGCGGTCGTCAAAGGCGCCAACGCCGGCCACGCCACCGAAGCCAACATGGACCGCCTCGACGGGGCCGGCGCTGCCGCCGCCATCGAAGCGCGCGCCGTCACCGCCAATGACTCCGCTGCCATCGCGCGCGCCAAGGCCGAACTGGACAAACTCGACGTCGCCGAAGGCCTCGCCGAACTCGAAGGCGCCTCCGCCCGCGTCGCCGTCGACGAAAAGCGCATGATCAACTGCCGCGCCGACCTCAACCAACTCGTGCCCTTCAAGTACGACTGGGCCTGGCAAAAGTATCTCGACGGCTGCGCCAACCACTGGATGCCGCAAGAGGTCAACATGACCGCCGACATCGCCCTGTGGAAAAACCCCGAAGGCCTGACCGACGACGAACGTCGCATCGTCATGCGCAACCTCGGCTTCTTCTCCACCGCCGACTCCCTGGTCGCCAACAACCTGGTGCTGGCCGTGTACCGCCTGATCACCAACCCCGAGTGCCGCCAGTACATCCTGCGCCAGGCCTTCGAAGAAGCGATCCACACCCACGCCTACCAGTACTGCATCGAATCGTTGGCCATGGATGAAGGCGAGATCTTCAACATGTACCACGAGATTCCATCGGTCGCGAAAAAAGCCGCCTGGGGCCTGAAGTACACCCGTTCGATCTCCGATCCGAAGTTCGAAACCGGCACCGTCGACACCGACAAAGAATTGCTGCGCAACCTGGTCGCCTACTACTGCGTCCTGGAAGGCATCTTCTTCTACTGCGGCTTCACCCAGATCCTGTCCATGGGCCGCCGCAACAAAATGACCGGCGTCGCCGAGCAGTTCCAGTACATCCTGCGCGATGAATCGATGCACCTGAACTTCGGTATCGACGTGATCAACCAGATCAAAATCGAAAACCCGCACTTGTGGGATGCCGAGATGAAGGAAGAAGCAACGCAGATGATCCTGCAGGGGACGCAGCTGGA
>NZ_CVTV01000035.1:0-1524 GCF_900004865.1 Pseudomonas sp. 37 R 15
TCGTTTCCTACGCCTATGACGACGCCGGACGACTGGTGTCGGCGACCAATGCCGTCGGTGAGCGCGAGGTTTATCGGTACGACGAACAGCACGTCATTCTTGAGCGGCAATTGGCCGGTGGGGCGAGTTTCTTTTGGGCGTGGGAAAGGTCTGGTAAAGCCGCGCGCTGTGTCCGGCACTGGGCCAGTTTTGCGCAGATGGACACGCGCTATGCATGGGGCGATGACGGCAGCGTCAGCGTGCACAACGCCGATGGCAGCCAGGAAGTGTATGTCCACGATGACCGGGCGCGACTGGTGCAACGCATCGATCCGGACGGCGCCCGGCATTTCAAATCCTATGACGACAAGGGCCGACTGGCCGTCGAGCAGGACCCGCTGGGCGCGGTGACGGCGTATCAGTACGACGAAGCCGGACGCTTGGTGGCGCTGTTTCCAGGGGAGGATGAGCCGACATCCTACGAGCATGACAATGGTTTCGTACGGGTTGTGCGACGCGGTGAAGCGGTCTGGAAATACGAGCGTAATGAGCAAGGCGATGTCATCCGCAGGATTGATCCGGAGGGCAACGCGACCGACTACAGCTACGACAAGCGGGGACAACTGACCGGGGTCTGGTATCCCGACCATAGCTGTCATCGGTTGGTGTGGAATGAGCGCGGGCAGCTCGTTGAAGAACAGTTGCCCAACGATGGGATCAAGCGCTATCGCTATGACGATCTGGGGCGGCAGGTTGCGCAGGAGGATGAGCATGGCGCGCTGACCCAATACCAATGGGACGCTGTAGGACGGCTGCTGAGACTGACCCAGCCCGATGGGACTCATCGAGAATTCAGCTACAACCCCTACGGAAAAATCATCGCCGAGCGCGATGAACTCGGCCACGTCACCCGCTACGAATACGCCGACGGCCTGCACCTGATCAGCCGCCGCATCAATGCCGATGGCACTCAGGTCAAGTACCGCTACGACAACGCCCGTCTTTTGCTAACTGAAATCGAAAACGAAGTTGGCGAAACCTATCAACTGGACTACCACCCCAACGGCCTGATCCGACAGGAAACCGGCTTCGACGGCCAACGCACTGCCTACGCCTACGACCTCAACGGCAACTTGCTGGAAAAGACCGAACACGGCGACGACGGTAGTCAGCTCGTTACCCGATACGAGCGCGATCATGCCGGTCGTCTTGTACGAAAAACCCTACCCGATGGCAACACGGTCGCATACACCTACGACCGCCAGGGCAACCTCCTCAGCGTCGAAGACGGCCACTGGGCGCTGGCCTACGAGTACGACAAACAAAACCGCCTCACTGCCGAACATCAAGGCTGGGGCACCTTGCGCTACGGCTACGACGCCTGCGGTCAATTAAAAGACCTGCGCCTGCCCGACAACAACCGCCTCACCTTCAACCACGACAAAGGCGGTCACCTGGCCACCGTCGAACTCAATGGTTCGCTGCTGACCTCCCACCTGTTCAGTGCCGGTCGCGAACACCAACGCCAACAAGGCCAACTGCTCA
>NZ_CVTV01000036.1:0-7715 GCF_900004865.1 Pseudomonas sp. 37 R 15
CGTGGCGTCGGCCCGGAAGTGCGCGTGGCGATTGCCATGCCGCGCAGTGCCGAGATCATGGTGGCGTTCCTCGCGGTGCTGAAGGCCGGTGGCGTGTACGTGCCGCTGGACATCGAATACCCGCGTGATCGCCTGCTGTACATGATGCAGGACAGCCGCTCGCGGTTGCTGCTGACCCACTCGACGGTGCAACAGCGCCTGCCGATTCCGCAAGGCCTGCAAGCCCTGGCAGTGGATCAGCTACAGGACTGGTCCGATGACAACTACACGGCGCCGAACGTCGCCCTCGACGGCAACAACCTCGCCTACGTGATCTACACCTCCGGCTCCACCGGCATGCCCAAGGGCGTGGCGGTGTCCCACGGACCGCTGGTGGCGCACATCATCGCCACCGGCGAGCGCTATGAAACCCGCCCGGCCGATTGCGAACTGCACTTCATGTCCTTCGCCTTCGACGGTTCCCACGAAGGCTGGATGCACCCGTTGATCAATGGCGCCAGCGTGCTGATCCGTGACGACAGCCTGTGGCTGCCCGAATACACCTATGAACAGATGCACCGGCACAACGTGACCATGGCGGTGTTCCCACCGGTGTATCTGCAGCAACTGGCCGAACACGCCGAACGCGACGGCAACCCTCCGGCGGTGCGCGTGTATTGCTTTGGCGGTGATGCCGTGGCGCAGGCCAGCTATGACCTGGCCTGGCGTGCGCTGAAACCGACCTACCTGTTCAACGGCTACGGCCCGACGGAAACCGTGGTCACGCCGCTGCTGTGGAAGGCGCGCAAAGGCGACCCGTGCGGCGCCGTCTACGCGCCCATCGGCACCTTGCTCGGCAACCGCAGCGGCTACGTGCTGGACGCGCAACTCAACCTGCAACCCATCGGCGTGGCCGGCGAGTTGTACCTGGGTGGCGAGGGCGTGGCGCGGGGTTACCTGGAGCGTCCGGCGTTGACCGCCGAACGTTTTGTGCCGGACCCGTTCGGCAAACCCGGCAGCCGCGTGTATCGCAGCGGCGACCTGACCCGTGGGCGCCCGGATGGCGTGGTGGATTACCTGGGGCGCGTCGACCATCAAGTGAAAATCCGTGGCTTCCGTATCGAGCTGGGCGAAATCGAAGCGCGCCTGCGCGAACAGGACAGCGTCGGCGAAACCGTGGTGGTGGCCCAGGAAGGCCCGACCGGCAAGCAGTTGGTGGCCTACGTGGTGCCGGCCGATGCGACCCTGGCCGACCAGGCCGAATTCCGTGACACCCTGCGTCGCGCCCTGAAAAGCGGCCTGCCGGACTACATGGTGCCGGCGCATTTCGTGTTCCTCGCGCACATGCCGCTGACCCCCAACGGCAAGCTCGACCGCAAGGGCCTGCCGTTGCCGGATGCCAGCCAGATGCAGCAGCAGTACGTGGCGCCGCAAACCGAACTGGAGCAGCAGATCGCCGCGATCTGGGCCGACGTGCTGCACCTGGCGCAAGTGGGCCTGAACGACAACTTCTTCGAAGTGGGCGGGCATTCCCTGCTGGCCATCCAGATCACCTCGCGGGTGCAGGCCGAGCTGGGCCTGGACGTACCGCTGATGGAACTGTTCCAGACCGAATCACTGCGTGCCTACGTGCAGGCCGCAGCCACTTTCCGCGCCGGCAGCGTGGAAGATTTTGATGATCTTCGTGACTTTTTGAGCGAACTAGAGGCGATTTGAACCATGCTTTCCAACCCTAACATCGACCTGGTGTCGCGCTTTCTTCGCTTGCCTCTGGAACAGCGCCAGCAGTTTTATCAGCGTCTGCAAAGCCGGGGCATGAGTTTCGCTCAACTGCCGATTGCTTCAATCCGTGAGGACGGCCAACGCCTGCCGCTGTCCTACGCCCAGGAGCGCCAGTGGTTTCTCTGGCAACTGGACCCCGGCAGCGCCACTTACCACATCCCCGGTGCCTTGCGTTTGCACGGGCGCTTGGACCTGGCGGCATTGCAGCGCAGCTTCGACAGCCTGCTGGCCCGTCACGAGAGTTTGCGCACCCATCTGGTCGAGGAGGGCGAGCACTTGTGGCAGGCTGTGCTGCCCCAGGCACGGGTCGAGATTCAGCGGGCGCAGATCGATGAAGCGCAGTTGATGGCGCGAGTGGAAGCGGAGGTGGCGCAGCCGTTCGATTTGCACCAGGCGCCGCTGCTGCGCGTGACCTTGCTGCAACTGGCTGAAGATGACCATGTGCTGGTGATGGTGCAGCACCACATTGTCTCCGACGGCTGGTCAATGCAGGTGATGGTTCAGGAGCTGGTGCAGCTGTATGCCGCCGGCAGCCAGGGCCAGGACCTGCAACTGCCGCAGTTGCCGATCCAGTACGCCGACTACGCCCTGTGGCAGCGCGGCTGGATGGAAGCGGGGGAGCGGGCGCGGCAACTGGCCTATTGGCAAGCGCTGCTGGGCGGTGAACAGCCGGTGCTGGAACTGCCGCTGGACCGTCCGCGCCCGGCGCAGCAAAGTCATCGCGGCGCGAGCTTGCAGGTGCACCTGCAGCCCGAACTGGTCGCCGGCCTCAAGCGCCTGGCGCAACAAGAGGGCGTCACCGCGTTCATGCTGCTGCTCGCGTCCTTCCAGACCTTGTTGTACCGCTACAGCGGGCAATCGGATATCCGCATCGGCGTGCCGATTGCCAACCGCAACCGCGTCGAAACCGAGGGGCTGATCGGGTTTTTCGTCAACACCCAAGTGCTCAAGGCTGACCTGGACGGGCAGATGAGCTTTGTCGAGTTGCTGCAACAGACCAAGCGCCGCGCCCTGGAAGCCCAGGCCCACCAGGACCTGCCGTTCGAGCAACTGGTGATGGCGCTTTCGCCTGAACGCAGCCTGAGCCACAACCCGTTGTTCCAAGTGATGTTCAACCATCAGACCGATGCCCAGGGCGGGCGCGACGGCCAGCAATTGCCGGGCCTGCGCGTGGTGGAGCTGGATTGGGACAGCCAGACCACGCATTTCGACCTGAGCCTGGATACCCACGAGTCGGCCGAAGGGCTTTGGGCGGCGTTGAACTACGCCACCGATTTGTTCGACGCAGCGACCATCGAACGCCTGGCGCAGCACTGGCAGCAGTTGCTGCAGGCGGTCGTCAGCGCCCCGCGCAGCCGTCTGGCCGAGCTTTCGCTGCTGGATGCCGCCGAGCAGCAACGCATGCTCCAGGACTGGAACGCCCCGGCCTGCGCCCGTCAATTGCACGGCGTGCACCGACTGTTCGAAGACCAGGCCGCCGCGCAGCCCGAACGCCAGGCGCTGGCCCTGGACGATCAGGCCCTCAGCTACGGTGAACTGAACCGCCAGGCCAACCGCCTGGCGCACTACCTGATCGCCCGAGGCATCGGCCCGCAAGCCTTGGTCGGGATCGCCGTGGAGCGCTCCTTCGCCATGGTGGTCAGCTTGCTGGCGGTGCTCAAGACCGGCGCGGCCTATGTGCCGTTGGACCCGGAGTACCCTCGCGAGCGTCTGGTGCACATGCTCGAGGACAGCGATGTGCGCCTGGTGCTGACCCAGTCGCACCTGCGCGATCGCCTGCCATTGCCGGCGCACGTGGCAGCCGTGGAAATCGACCTCGCCCAGGCGCAGTTGGCGGTGTGTGATGAACACAATCCACCGGCGGTTTTCGAACCGCGCAGCCTGGCCTATGTGATCTACACCTCGGGCTCCACCGGCAAACCCAAGGGCGTTGCCATCAGCCATGGTGCGCTGAGTGAGTTCGCCGGGATTGCCGCCGACTATTCGCAACTGGTCGCGCAAGACCGGGTACTGCAGTTCGCCACCCTGAATTTTGACGGCTTCGTCGAGCAGTTGTACCCGGCCCTGACCCTCGGTGCCACGGTGGTGCTGCGTGGCCCGCAACTGTGGGACGGTGCCGAGCTGTATCGGCAGATCATCGAGCAGGGCATCACCCTGGCCGACTTGCCGACCGCCTACTGGAAGCTGTTTTTGCAGGATTGCCTGGCGGCGGGCGCGCGGCCTTACGGGGCTTTGCGCCAGATGCATATTGGCGGCGAAGCCATGCCCCTCGACGGTCCGTTGTCGTGGCAACGGGCGGGCCTGGGCCATGTGCGGCTGCTCAATACCTACGGGCCGACCGAGGCCACCGTGGTCTCCAGCGTGCTGGACTGCACGGACCCCGACGTGATCAGCGGCGTCACCGCCAGCCCCATCGGCCGCGCGCTGCCCGGGCGTGGGTTGTATGTGCTGGATCGCGACCTGAACCTGCTACCCGCCGGTGCCGTGGGCGAACTCTACATCGCCAGCGCCAGCGGCCTGGCCAGCGCTTATCTGCGGCGCCCGAGCCTGACCGCCGAGCGCTTTGTCGCCAACCCGTTCAGTGCGTGCGGCGCGCGGCTCTATCGCAGCGGCGACCTGGCGCGTTATCGCGCCGATGGGGTGGTGGAGTATGTCGGCCGGGTCGACCATCAAGTGAAGGTGCGCGGTTTCCGCATCGAACTGGGCGAGATCGAAACCGTGCTGCTGGCCCAGGATGGCGTGCGTGAAGCGCTGGTGCTGGCTGTCGACAACCAACTGCTGGCCTACCTGGTGCCCGCGCAACCGTCGAGTGAAGCCGAACGGTTGATGAGCACCCTGCGCGAACAGCTGCCGGACTACATGGTGCCGGCGCACCTGATCTTCCTCGAGCGCATGCCGCTCAACCCCAACGGCAAGCTGGACCGCCAGGCACTGCCCAAACCGGACGCCAGCACGGTACATCAGGACTGGCAGGCACCGGTGACTGCGTTGCAACAGCAGATCGCCGCGATCTGGGCCGATATTCTCGGCGCCGACAACGTCGGTTTGAACCAGCACTTCTTCGAACTGGGCGGGCATTCGCTGCTGGCGATGCAGGTGGTGTCGCGCATTCGCCAGACGCTGCAGCGCGAGGTGCCGCTCAAGGCGTTGTTCGAACACCCGCGGCTGGATGCATTTGTCGCGGCGATGCAGGCCCAGGACAGCCTGGCACCCAGCGCACCGCCGTTGCTGCCGGTCGGGCGCGAGCAGGCCTTGGCGCTGTCCTATGCCCAGGAGCGCCAGTGGTTTCTCTGGCAATTGGAGCCGCACAGCGCCGCTTACCACATCCCCAGTGCGTTGCGCTTGAAAGGGCAACTGGACCTCGACGCGTTGCAGCGCAGTTTCGATGCGTTGCTGGCCCGGCATGAAAGCCTGCGCACCTGCCTGCGCCAGGAGCATGCACGTGCAGTGCAAGTGATCGCGCCGTCGGCATCGCTGCAGATCGCCCACGCCGATGTCGACGAAGCTGAACTCCAGGCGCAGGTCGAGGCGCAGATCGCGCAGCCGTTCAACCTGGAACACGGCCCGTTGCTGCGTGTGTCGCTGCTGTGCCTGGCTGAGGACGAGCATGTGCTGGTGCTGGTGCAGCACCACATCGTCTCCGATGGCTGGTCGATGCAGGTGATGGTCGAAGAACTGGTGCAGCTCTATGCGGGCTACAGCCAGGGCGAGGAAGTGCAGCTGCCGGCGTTGCCGATCCAGTACGCCGACTATGCCGTGTGGCAGCGCAATTGGATGGAAGCGGGTGAGAAGGCCCGTCAGCTGGCGTACTGGCGCGAAATGCTCGGTGGCGAGCAAAGTGTGCTGGAGTTGCCGTTCGACCACCCGCGTCCTGCCGTGCAAAGCCATCGCGGCGCACGCCTGGCCTTCGAGCTGGACCCCGAACTGAGCCAACAGCTCAAGGCTCTGGCCCGGCAACAGGGCGTGACCCTGTTCATGTTGCTGCTGGCGTCGTTCCAGACCCTGCTGCATCGCTACAGCGGCCAGGAAGAAATCCGCGTCGGCGTGCCCATTGCCAACCGCAACCGCAGCGAAACCGAGCGGCTGATCGGCTTCTTCGTCAATACCCAGGTGCTCAAGGCGGACCTGCATGGCCAGATGAGCGTCGAGCAGTTGCTGCAACAAACGAGGCAACGCGCGCTCGAGGCCCAGGCCCATCAGGACCTGCCGTTCGAACAGTTGGTGGAAGCCCTGCAACCGCAACGCAGCCTGAGCCACAACCCGTTGTTCCAGGTGATGTTCAACCACCAGACCGACGTCAGCCAGGCCCAGGTCCAGCAGCACCTGCCGCACCTTCTGGTCCAAGGGCTGGAATGGCAAAGCAAAACCGCGCATTTCGACCTCGACCTGGACATCCAGGAGTCCACCGAAGGTATCTGGGCCACCCTGGGTTATGCCCAGGATCTGTTCGAAGCCGACACCGTGCAACGCATGGCGCGCCACTGGCAGAACCTGTTGCAGGGCATGGTCGCCAACCCTCGGCAATCGCTCGGCCAGTTGAACCTGCTGGACGCTGCCGAGCAGCAGCACATCCTGCAGCTGTGGAACTGCGCCGATGCCGGCTACCCGTCCCAGCGGCTGGTGCATGAGTTGGTGGCCGACCGCGCCCGGGAAACCCCGGATGCGGTGGCGGTAAAGTTCGCCGACGAGCAACTCACTTACGGCCAGCTGGATCGCCAGGCCAACCGCCTGGCCCACGCGCTGATCGCCCGTGGCGTCGGCCCGGAAGTGCGCGTGGCGATTGCCATGCCGCGCAGTGCCGAGATCATGGTGGCGTTCCTCGCGGTGCTGAAGGCCGGTGGCGTGTACGTGCCGCTGGACATCGAATACCCGCGTGATCGCCTGCTGTACATGATGCAGGACAGCCGCTCGCGGTTGCTGCTGACCCACTCGACGGTGCAACAGCGCCTGCCGATTCCGCAAGGCCTGCAAGCCCTGGCAGTGGATCAGCTACAGGACTGGTCCGATGACAACTACACGGCGCCGAACGTCGCCCTCGACGGCAACAACCTCGCCTACGTGATCTACACCTCCGGCTCCACCGGCATGCCCAAGGGCGTGGCGGTGTCCCACGGACCGCTGGTGGCGCACATCATCGCCACCGGCGAGCGCTATGAAACCCGCCCGGCCGATTGCGAACTGCACTTCATGTCCTTCGCCTTCGACGGTTCCCACGAAGGCTGGATGCACCCGTTGATCAATGGCGCCAGCGTGCTGATCCGTGACGACAGCCTGTGGCTGCCCGAATACACCTATGAACAGATGCACCGGCACAACGTGACCATGGCGGTGTTCCCACCGGTGTATCTGCAGCAACTGGCCGAACACGCCGAACGCGACGGCAACCCTCCGGCGGTGCGCGTGTATTGCTTTGGCGGTGATGCCGTGGCGCAGGCCAGCTATGACCTGGCCTGGCGTGCGCTGAAACCGACCTACCTGTTCAACGGCTACGGCCCGACGGAAACCGTGGTCACGCCGCTGCTGTGGAAGGCGCGCAAAGGCGACCCGTGCGGCGCCGTCTACGCGCCCATCGGCACCTTGCTCGGCAACCGCAGCGGCTACGTGCTGGACGCGCAACTCAACCTGCAACCCATCGGCGTGGCCGGCGAGTTGTACCTGGGTGGCGAGGGCGTGGCGCGGGGTTACCTGGAGCGTCCGGCGTTGACCGCCGAACGTTTTGTGCCGGACCCGTTCGGCAAACCCGGCAGCCGCGTGTATCGCAGCGGCGACCTGACCCGTGGGCGCCCGGATGGCGTGGTGGATTACCTGGGGCGCGTCGACCATCAAGTGAAAATCCGTGGCTTCCGTATCGAGCTGGGCGAAATCGAAGCGCGCCTGCGCGAACAGGACAGCGTCGGCGAAACCGTGGTGGTGGCCCAGGAAGGCCCGACCGGCAAGCAGTTGGTGGCCTACGT
>NZ_CVTV01000059.1:0-1529 GCF_900004865.1 Pseudomonas sp. 37 R 15
TGAACTGGTCAAGTAATCTTGGACACTGATTAAGGTTCACGCCGCCAACCTTTCCTTCACGACCGGCGACCGGTAGTCGTTGTAGCTATGAGGCCTGCTGATGTTGTAGCGCGAGACATAGCGCTGCACGTCTGCTCGGGCCTCATGTTCCAGTTTGTAGCCCGTTTCAGGCACCCACTCTGATTTCAAGCTGCCAAAGAAACGCTCCATCGGGGCGTTGTCCCAGCATTCGCCTTTACGGCTCATACTCTGCCTAAACCCCTGTTTCAGCAGCTCGTTTCGGAATTTATGACTGGTGTACTGACAACCTTGGTCAGAATGAAACAACACATCCTGGGGATGGCCGCGTAGCTCAACCGCCATGCGTAGCGCTTCGCAGGTCAGGTTGGCATCAGAAATCATCGAGAACGACCAGCCCACGATCCTGCGAGCGTACAAATCCAGAACGGCGGCGAAGTACATCCACCGCTTGCCGACCTTGATATATGTCACGTCGCCACACCACACCTGATTAACCGCCGTCACATCAAATTTTCGCTTGAGCACGTGCGGCGCCACCAAGGCCTCCACGCCCGGCGACCTGTACTTATGGCGCCTGCGCTGACGGCTGGCGATGCCAGCTTCGCGCATCAAACTGCGAGCCATATAACGCCCGATACGATGCCCTTTGGCTTGTAGCTCCTTGGACAACGTACGTGCACCGGCCGACTCTCTGGACGCCTTGTGGTGCCTGACCAGCGCGGCTTTGAGCTTATCCCTCTCAGGATTTGCTCTGCCTTGGCGCTGGCGCCAGGCGTAGAAGCTACTGCGGTTGACCCCAAACGCCTGGCAACACCTTTTAACGCCGTACTGCTCGTCCAGCTCATCGATCAACGTGAATGATCTTTGGCGTCCAAAAGCAGGAGAGCACTGGCCTTTTTTAGAATTTCGATATCCAGGTCTTTCTCTCTGAGCAGAGCTTTGAGCCTCTGGATTTCTCGTTGATCAGCAGTAATCGCCTTGGCCCCTACCGGGGTCGAGCCCAAGCGTTCTTTTTGCACTTGATCGACCCAGCGGCGCAGGGCTGTGGGGCCGATATCCAGGGTGGCACACACCTCGGTAACCGGCTGACCTTCATCCAACACCATGCTGGCAGCCTTGAGCTTGAACTCACTCGAATAAGATTTACGCATAACCAAACACCTCAGATTTGGGCGCTATCATAGCGCCCGATTGAAGTGTCCAAAATCATTAGGCCAGTTCAGCTTGCCCCCGATGGCGGTCTCACAGCCGACAGCTACCCACTGACACGCCTCGGCCCAATGTGGGAGGGGGCTTGCCCCCGATGGCGGCCTCCCAACCGACAGCTACCCACTGACACGCCTCGGCCCAATGTGGGAGGGGGCTTGCCCCCGATGACGGCCTCTGGGCCGACCAGGATGTTGGATTGGACCGGGTACATATCCGTTTCTGCGGTAACGGCGGCTGGCGGTTCCGCTTTTACAGCGGGTCACTTTTGGAAAAGAGCCCCAAAAGTAACCAAAAAGGCT
>NZ_CVTV01000059.1:1579-157626 GCF_900004865.1 Pseudomonas sp. 37 R 15
ACCCACGGATTCAAGCCTGCGTTCGGCCAGCGTGGTTTAACGGGGCGCCTGAGATCAAAAGCAGATCAAGATCAAAAGCAGATCAAGATCAAGATCAAGATCAAGAGCGGCTCGCTTCGCATCGTGGTTAGCGTTGGGCGCTACAGCGTTGTGTAGATACCTATGGCTATCGGGGCAAGCCGAATCGATGAACCTTCGTGTCTTTCAGCGCTCACTTATGAGGTGGCACTGTTTTTCGTCGAAAGGAATCTGCATGCATCCCATCGCGGCAACCACCCCCGTAGAACGTGAACTCAGCCTGCGCGCGGTCATCACCGGCATCCTGCTCGGTATCCTGCTCACACCGTCCAATGTGTACGCCGGCCTCAAGATCGGCTGGTCGTTCAACATGTCGATCATCGCGTTGCTGATCGGCTACGCGATCTGGCAGGGCCTGGCCAAGCGTTCTGCTGCACCATTGCCGTGGACGCTGCACGAAAGCAACATCAACCAGACCGTCGCCTCGGCCGCCGCGTCGATCATTTCCGGCGGGCTGGTCGCGCCCATCCCGGCCTACACCTTGCTCACGGGCAACCAACTGGAGGCGATCGCGATGATCGCCTGGGTGTTTTCCGTGAGCTTCCTGGGTATCTGGATCGCATGGTACCTGCGGCCCTCGTTGCTCAACGACAAGGCACTGAAGTTTCCCGAAGGCATGGCCACCCTGGAGACCCTGCTGCATATCTACAACCACGGTCGCGAAGCGGCGACGCGCTTGAAAGTGCTGCTCGGCGCCGCGTTGCTGTCGGGGTTGGTCAAATGGGTGGATACCTTCCTGTGGGCGTTCCCGCGCTGGTCGCCGACGGCCCAGCTCGAACGCCTGACGTTTACCACTGACCCGTCGCTGTTGTTGCTCGGTTTTGGCGGCATCATCGGCATCCGCGTAGGCCTGACCTTGCTGCTCGGCGCCTTGCTGGCCTGGGGCGGGCTGGGGCCCTGGCTGTTGGCGCACGGGCTGGTGGACGTCGCGCCGGGCAGCAGCGGCCCGCAATTCGCCGCACTGGTGGAGTGGCTGCTGTGGCCGGGCGTGAGCCTGATGGTCTGTTCTACCCTGGCGTCCCTGGCCATTCGCTTGTGGGCATTGCACCGAACCACCCGCGCGGACGGCGGCACACCCTGGACCCTGCCGAAGCCGGGCCCGGCTGCCGGGTTTGCGCTGGCGATCATCCTGGTCGTGAGCCTGCAGGCGTTGCTGTTCGGCATCAATCCGTGGATGGCGCTGCTCACCATCCCCCTGGCCATCTGCCTGGCCGCCGTGGCCGCGCGCGTGGTGGGGGCCACCGGCATCCCGCCGATTGGCGCGATTGGGCAATTGTCCCAGCTGAGTTTTGGCATCGTCGCGCCGGGACAGGTGCCGATCAACTTGATGAGCGCCAACACCGCCGGCGGTTCGGCCGGGCAGTGCACCGACTTGATGAATGACTTCAAGGTCGGCAAGGCAATTGGCGCCACCCCTCACAAGCAGGTGATCGCGCAGATCCTGGGGATTTTCGTCGGCAGTATCGTCGGCGTATTCGCCTACCTGGCGCTGATTCCCGACCCACAGACCATGCTCCTCACCGAGCAATGGCCGGCCCCGGCCGTCGCCACCTGGAAAGCCGTGGCGCAAACCCTGACCCACGGGCTGGACTCGTTATCGCCGAGCATTCGCTGGGCCATCGGCATCGCGGGCTTGATCGGCGTATTGCTGGGTGTGCTTGACAGCACCTTGCCTGCGCATCGCAGCCGCTACCTGCCAAGCGCTGCCGCCCTGGGGTTGGCGTTTGTATTACCGGCGTCCATTTCGCTGATGATGGCTTTGGGAGCGGTGCTGACCTGGTTGGTCAGCTGTCGTTGGCCAAACCTTACCGAGCGTTTTGCAATTACTGCGGCGGCCGGGCTCATTGCAGGCGAGAGCATCACTGGCGTGGGAGCTTCCTTGTGGCAAATGATGGCGCAGGCGGGTTGATACGCGAATCGCGCTCCCATTGCCCGATGGAACTGTTGGTGGACGGCCGCCACTCATGTTTCGCCTCTCTCACATTCTACGAGCGCGGCGCCAAGGGATAACTCAGGGACGCCAGTTATAACTCCAGAAGCAAGGCTGCTTACGCTTGAGGGCATGGGCTGTGAGTTCTGATATTGCGAAAACACTACGCGAAACCTTATTGGACCTTGGCGTACGCCCAGAACAAATCGGCTACTTTGATCGCCACTCGTCAATCGCGCTCAACTTTAAAATGATCAGCCCGATCATGCTCACTGCCGACCATCATGGCGTATGGATGTGGAGTGAGTTGAAAAATCTGAACAGCGCCACGCTGAATATCCATGCGGAAAAACTGCTGCTTTTACTGCAGCACGCGTTGCCATCGGTGGTGACCGGCCAGCCCGTGTTGGGCAAAGGTCTGCGCGGTTACGAAGTCAAGGCCCTGCTGGACGATGCGTGCATGGGCTCAGCCAAAACATTGCAAGTCGCATTGGACGGGTTTTTCAATCTGATGACATCACTGCACAGCATTGTTGAATAAACCGTCGCGACGACACTTGCCACCTTACTCAAGACTACAGGCAACCACTATGCTGATCACGAATGATAGCGTCCCCAGCGCGGCGGCCGAGTTACAGGCTAACGCTGTTAACCAGGTGTTGAAGAATGTCGAGTTTGTGAAGAACTTCGACTATATAAAAAACAAACCTATTGAAGTCACTTCCAACGCCCTGCCCACCGTGACGCTCAAAGCCGACGGGCAGGAGCGCCCGGTCAGTTTTCTTTACGGCGGCACGCAGGTCGCGCAAATCAGAAACGGCGCTATTTATAACGCCGTGATTGACAGTGATATCGTGGAAAAACACTCACAGGACCGTATCGCGCCGGGCAAGGCGTCAATCAAGGACGGTGCGCTGAGCCTGGGTTTGAACAGGTTCAGGATCGCGGGGCCAGCTGAAACCGAAACCCAGAAGACCCTTACCCGATTGCGTGGCATCCCCGATCCAGAGCAGCGTAGAGCTGAGCTGACCAAGCTGGTCACCAACGGCTCGACGCAAGGTGCCGAAGGTTCGATGAGGCTGAAAATGGTCAACGACCCGGTACGGCGCGCGTTCGAAAGCTACTATGCCAAGCATGCCCTGCAAGATTATTTCCGCTCGCCGGCTACCTATAAAACGTTTGTCGATATCTCAAACAACCAGGTCGATTACATCAAGAACAACTACGTGTCTGCGCAGTTGTTCGAGAAATACGAGGCGGCTTGGAAAAACCAGAGTTTCGACACAAGCATCGTCGGTTTGGATCAACTCCAGGGCTTCTACACGCGTGCCGAGAAAACCTTGGAAACCTTGAATATCTCGCCCGAGGCCAGGACGGCCTTGTTTGATATCTACAAACACCGGTATTTGAGTTACGCACTGAAGAATGAACCGGACGTCGAGGCAAAACTCCCGGCGGACCATTGGGACGGCGTGTTTGATCCCATCAAGGCACCCGGAAAAGGCCGTATTGAACTCAACGCTCGAGAAGGTAATTTGTTCAGGCAGGCAGACAGTCATAACGTCGGTATCTTGCGAAATATTGATGCGACACCCGCAGACCTGCGCCTGAATGACCCTTTCAATATCCAGTATGAAAACGATTACCAGAGCCAGTTGCTGGCCAGCGCCAGCACCCGTTGCCCCGACAGGCTTGAGATGCAGGATCCCGAGCACCCGGATGCATCCAAACCGGGTTCTTATCTGAAGACGTTTTTTGAAAAAGGCACAGGGACCTACGTCAACGGTCCGTCGGGTTCGATTGTGATCGAACAGGGGGCGGTGCGTGCTTGCAAGGATGTGCATGCCAATACCCGCCCGGACGACCTTGAAACCTATTTGGCCATTCAAGCCTTGCTGTTCATCTACGTGGATGGCGGGCATTCGATGGATGAAATCTCATACGCGCTGACCCATCCGACCGTGCAGGACAAACTGCGCCAGGCCTTTTCCGAAAAGCCCGGCTTCGAGCACATCGGCGACAGGCTTTTCCTGAATCACGGCGCCCTGGAAAATGCCGCCAAGGACGCTGCGGTCTTCAATGATGCGCTCAAGGCCAAGGACGCCGTGCATCAACACATCACCCATGGCAACCCGGCGGGCCAGGCCGCTCAGACAACCACCAAAGCGTTGGCGTTGGCACAGACCGTCGCGGCGAGAAACGTGTTCTACAAGCCCGGCGACGTCCTGACCCGAGAGCTGGCCGGTGCCGCCAGCGTCTTGCACCGTGTGGTGTCGAACCTGAGCCCGCAGCATCAGGGCATGCTGGGTGCTCATTTACTGGGGGAAGGCCGGCTGTTGGCGGGGAAAACAACGGACGACTTGCTGGCTGCATTGGCGCGCGCCGGTAGCGGGGCGGCAAGCGCCACTGATAGAGCGGCGACCATCGCACTGATGGGCGATATCGGCGGGTTTTACACCACCCCCGGCAACGCAGACCAGGGGCTGATGACGGCGCTCAACCGTCAGCTTCAGGCACAGGGGCTGGAAGTGCCCGATGCCGCCGCCGTCCAGCGCATGCGGGAGCAGGGCGGCTCTGCGGTGGTAGGCCCGGATAAGCGCGCTGAACGAAAAGTCCGTCCGTTCAATTCGCCTGCCGACATACCTTTTCGAGCGGGCGTGCATAACAGCGGGCTGGAGGCGGATAGGGCGCTCAATGTGCCGGCATCCGAGCGTATTCCTGATAATCGCTGGGCGGTCTTCGATATCGGCACGGCCCGCATCAAGGAAACCACCGAGCCGCTTGTCGGGCATATGTCAGCGTCTCCGGTCGAGATTCTACAGGCCTGGGACATGCTGCGCGGAGTGAGCGCGAGCGATCAATACGTGGGCGCGCTGCCTGGTCAGGATAGTAGCAGGCTCACGCCTATGTCGGATTTGACACCGGCCGAGCAGGACCAGCGTTATGCGCGTGCGGCTGGGGCCGGCGCGTTTTTGGTCGGCTTGGGCTATCACAGCGCCGTCGAAGTGCTTGAGGGAACGCTGGTTTATACCGGGCAGAGCATCAGAGGCGAAGGCACGCTGGACCCCTCCCAGCGCGACTCCGCGCATGTCTTCGGGCACGGTGCGGCCACCGAACTCATGAGCGAACTATTCAAGGCCGGTACCGCAGCCTGAGGAGCGGTCGCGGGTGCAGACGCCGGTTCGCCAGTCGCCGCAGCCGATCGGCAAATGTCGAGATCAGACACGATGATGGCGTGCTCAGGCTACTTTGGCCCGGCGCAGCGCCCTTAAGGTGAGGGGCATTGGTCGCCTGAGAACAACAAAAACAATGAATAGCCTCAATTCCAACGATTCCAACGGTCAGCTGGCGCAGGGTTTCAAACCGCGCCACGTCACCATGTTGTCCATCGCAGGCATCATCGGCGCGGGATTATTTGTCGGTTCCGGCCATGCCATCGCAGCGGCGGGGCCGGCGGTGTTGCTGGCGTATCTGTTCTCCGGCCTGCTGGTGGTGCTGGTGATGCGCATGCTTGGGGAAATGGCGGTGGCACGTCCCGACACCGGTTCCTTTTCAACCTACGCCGACCAGGCCATTGGCCGTTGGGCGGGCTTCACCATCGGCTGGTTGTATTGGTGGTTCTGGGTGTTGGTGATTCCGATCGAGGCGCTGGCTGCAGGTCACGTGCTCAATCAGTGGTTTCCTCAGGTCGATGCGTGGCTGTTCGCTTTGTTGTCGATCATCCTGCTGGTGATCACCAACCTGTTCAGCGTGGCCAAGTATGGTGAGTTCGAGTTCTGGTTCGCGATGGCCAAGGTCATCGCCATTATCGGGTTTATCGGCCTGGGTTTCAGCGTGCTGATGGGCTGGGTGCCTGATCACCAAGCCAGTGGCTTGAGCCGGTTGATGGAGGAGCACGGCGGTTTTGCGCCTAACGGGTTGTCGGCGGTGGTCGGGGCGTTCATTACCATCATGTTCAGTTTTATCGGTACGGAAGCGGTGACCATCGCCGCGGCCGAATCGAGCAATCCTGCGCAGAACATCGCCAGGGCCACGCGTTCGGTGATCTGGCGCATCGGCGTGTTCTACCTGTTGTCGATCTCGGTCGTCATTTCCGTGGTGCCCTGGAATGATCCGCTGCTCGCGTCCGTAGGTTCCTATCAGCGCGCGCTGGAGCTGATGAACATCCCCAACGCCAAATTCATGGTCGACGTGGTGGTGTTGATCGCCGTTGCCAGTTGCATGAACTCCTCGATCTACATTTCCTCGCGCATGCTGTTCTCCCTGGGTAAACGCGGCGACGCGCCTCGCGCCCTTAAACGCACCTCCGTGGCGGGCGTGCCCAGGGCGGCGGTGATTGCCAGCACCATCATCGGCGCGGGGGTGACGCTGCTGAGCTACTTCATGCCCGCCGGCCTGTTCCAGTTTCTGCTCGCCAGTTCAGGCGCCATCGCGTTGCTGGTGTACCTGGTCATCGCCATCTCGCAACTGAGAATGCGGCGCTTGCTGCTCAGGCAGAACGTCGAGCTGGCCTTCCGTATGTGGCTGTTTCCCTGGCTGACTTACCTGGTGATCGTGTTCATCTGCGCGGCGTTGGCCGTGATGATGGTGACGCCGGAGCACCGCACGGAAGTGTCCTCGACGATTGGCCTGGCCTTGCTGATCTCCTTGATTGGCGTGGTCACGGCGCGCCAGCACGGGCAGTCGACCAAGACCGTTGTGGTTGAGCCCTCTTGAATACCAGTGCTGAGTATCGGTGATGGAAGCTGACGCGCCTGCCTGCAAGACCTTCGGCTTTTTGCTGCTGGACCAATTCACCCTGATATCGCTGTCCTGTGCGGTCGAGCCCTTGCGCATGGCCAATCAACTGGCCGGTGAAGAGCTCTATCGCTGGCGCACCCTCAGCCTCAACGGTGAGCCGGTATGGGCGAGCGACGGGGTGTCGGTCACTCCGGATGCGGTGGCGCATGAACAGCGCGAACTGGATGCCGTGATCGTCTGTGGCGGCGTGGGCATCCAACAGGCCGCCACACCCGCCCACATCACCTGGTTGCGCAGCCAGGCGCGTCTGTACTGCAACCGCCTTGGCGCGGTGTGCACCGGCAGTTGGGCGCTGGCCAAGGCGGGCCTGCTCGATGGCTTCCAGTGCAGTGTGCATTGGGAACTGATGGCCTCCATGCAGGAAGCCTTTCCCCGTGTCACGGTCAGCGCCAGCGTCTTCTCCCTCGATGGCAACCGCTTCACCAGTTCGGGCGGCACCGCCCCGTTGGACATGATGCTGCACCTGATCGGCCGCGATCACGGGCATGAACTGTCGGCGGCGATTTCCCAGATGTTCGTGTACGAGCGCATCCGCAATGAGCGCGACACCCAGCGCGTGCCGCTCAAGCATCTGCTGGGCACGCAACAGCCCAAGCTGCAGGAAGTAGTGGCCTTGATGGAAGCCAACCTGGAAGAACCCATCGACCTCGATGAACTGGCCGCCTACGTTCAGGTGTCGCGGCGCCAGCTGG
Source organism: Pseudomonas sp. 37 R 15 (assembly GCF_900004865.1). Lineage (NCBI taxonomy): Bacteria > Pseudomonadati > Pseudomonadota > Gammaproteobacteria > Pseudomonadales > Pseudomonadaceae > Pseudomonas > Pseudomonas sp. 37 R 15. The sequence continues at coordinate 9,080 of NZ_CVTV01000059.1, forward strand.
AGCGCATGTTCCAGCGCTACCTGTACTGCACGCCGTCGCGCTACTACCTCAAGCTTCGCCTGACGCGGGCTCGCCAGTTGCTCATGCAGACGCCTCTATCGATGGTCGAGCTTGCGGCGATCTGCGGCTTCGTGTCCACGCCGCACTTCTCCAAGTGCTATCGGGACTTCTTCGGCGTGGCACCCAGTGACGAACGCTCGGACATGCGCCTGCGCCTGCCGATTACGCCGCGCCCGGTGGCCAGGCCGGGGGCGCCGGCGAAGCCGAAGAACATACTGGAGCAGGCTCGGGAAGAATCCACCTTCGCCAGTGTGAAGATTCAGCGGCGTTGACGTGTGCGGTGCCGGCTGCGCTAGCCTTGGTCCAGGCGGCGAAACTATGACGTTGCCGCCGCCCTCGGCCCGCCATTACCGCACCCGCGTACGACTCTGCACCGCCAGGTCCAGCGCCTTTTGCATATCCAGCCGCGCCGAGCGTCCGACATCCTTGTCATTGAGCTGGTAATTGCGCTCCGACGGCAGGATCGGTGCCGTAAGGTCCTGGGCGTCGCTGCGTTCGAAGTCGTGATTATCGCCGATCGCCAGGGCGCTGCGGCGTAACAGCGTGCGCAGTTGTTCGGGCTGCAGCTGCGGGTTGATCGACAGCATCGCCGCCAGCAGGCCCGCGACCATCGGCGTGGCGTAGGAGGTGCCGCAATGCACGGCGCCTTCCTGGTCGGCGCCCGGCGTGGACGCGTGGGCACAGGCGGCGGCGGTGATGTCGACGCGCATGTCCACGTTCGAGGAGCTGCGCGTGACGGCGTAGGCCGGATCATCGACGGCGACGCCATCGCGCTCGTTACGCTGATGCCCACCCACCACCAGCAATTGCTCGGTGATGAACGAGGAGGGCAGGCGGTACTCGTCGCTGCCCGAGAAGGCCGAACCGTTACCGGCGGAGTTCACCACGATCACGTCGGGGTGTTCCTTGCGCAGCCACAGGAAAAACTCTTCGAGCAGTTCTTCGTAGCCGCTCATGGCTATCCCCGAGCGCACCAGCGAGTCGACGTCATGGCCGTTGACGTCCTTGGTGCCGACGCGATGAATGCCCCAGCTCCAGTTGAGCACGCGTACGCCGTCCTCCACGAGGTTGACCGACGCGGCGATGTTTGCGGTAATTCCGGCATCGGAGTTGCGCTCGACAATCACATCGAAGCCCCCACCGGCCTTGTCCAGGCCACGCAAAAAGCCGGTGTTGCCACCGTTGTTCCAGCCTGCCGCAAGGATGCCGGCGACGGTGGTGCCATGGCTGTCCGCTGTACCCGTATCGCCGGCGTAGACGCAGGTGCGCCGGGGCGCGCAGGCGCCGAGGTAGTCTGCGAAATCCGCGGTGTCGAAATCCACGCCGCGCTCGATCACCCCAATGCGCACCGGTTGCGCGACGATGGGCGTGTGCTGGCCCGGAATGCGCCGCTGGTAATACGCCACGGCATCGAGAAAGCGGTTGGCGGCCCATTCGTCGGAGTCGGGCGACGGCTTCTTCGGCGCTTCACGACGAGGGGCGGCTTGCTCGGCCTCTTCGGCGGCCGACTCTTCGATGACCACCGCATCGACGCTGGTCTCGCTGCCCAGGCGCAGCACCAGGGCGTCGCGCTGTATCAGGTCGGTGGCCGGCAGACGCAGCTGAAAAACGTTCAGCGGCGCGATACTGCCGACCACCGTCGCGCCGTATTTGCGCGCCAGGCGCTCGGCTTCCTGGCGACCCTCCTGGTCTTCTTCGATCAGCACGCTGACCAGATCGACATAGGTGGTCAGGCCGTCCATGTTCTTCGCCACTTCGCTGGGCCCGGCGGCCACCACCTGGCTGTTGCGCAGGCTCAGCCAGGCGGCGTTGCTGGTGCGCGGGCCGTCTTCAAGCCACAGTGGGCCGCTCTGGTAGCGGCGGCTATCGAGGCGCAGGCGCAGTTGGTCGCCGTCGCGCTTCACGGCGTCTTGCGGCAACACCTGGCCGCCCAGTTTCAATTGCGCAGGGGCGGCGCCCAGGCCACGCACGCGCAGGCACCAGTCCTGCTGTGCGTTCTCCAGCAGGTCACCGCAGCGTTTCAGCTGTTCCAGGCGCAGGGGTTCCTGGGAAGCGAGCGCCGTACCGGCGGCCAGGCTCAACAGCATCGTGAAAGCAGCAGGGTTCAGAGGCATCAGTGGGTTCCTTGCCGGGGCTTGATAGTGCGACTGCGCCATCCGCCCCTTCGTTCAGCGCAACCACGTTGAACTCCCTCTCAAAAGACTCACTCATAACTGACAAGGCAGTTCACATAACGGATGTGACAATGACCCCACCCCACTCAAATACCCCTGGCGCGCTGTTCGAAACCGACCTGCCCGCACGCCTGGATCGGCTGCCCTGGGGCCGCTTCCACAGCTTGCTGGTGTTCGCCCTGGGCATTACCTGGCTGCTCGACGGCCTGGAAGTGACCCTGGCCGGTTCGGTGTCCGGCGCGCTGAAAAGCAGCACCGGCCTGAATTTCAGCAACGTCGACATCGGCCTTGCCGGGGGCGTCTACATCGCCGGCGCGGTGCTGGGCGCGCTGCTGTTCGGTTGGCTGACCGACCGTCTGGGGCGACGCAGACTGTTCTTTATCACGCTGTGGCTCTATGTGGGCGCCACCGCGGCCACGGCGTTTTCCTTCAACCTGGAAAGCTTTCTGTTGTTTCGTTTCTTCACCGGCATGGGCATCGGCGGGGAATACACGGCCATCAACTCGACCATCCAGGAATTCACCCCGGCGCGTTATCGCGGCTGGGTCGACCTGACCATCAACGGCACCTTCTGGCTGGGCGCCGCCCTCGGTGCCGGCGGTGCCATTGTGCTCCTTGACCCGCAGATCGTCGGCGGCGACCTCGGCTGGCGCCTGTGCTTCGGCATCGGTGCCGCGTTGGGCCTGGTTATTCTGGTGATGCGCCTGTGGCTGCCGGAAAGCCCGCGCTGGTTGCTGATCCACGGCCGCCACGCCGAAGCACAACGCATCGTCGACGGCATCGAGGCGCGCCTGCGCGAACAGGGCCATGCGCTTGCCCCCTCCACCAGCCCGCCGCTGCGTCTGCACGCCCGCGACCACACGCCCTTGGCGGAAATCTTCCACACGCTGTTCGTCAGCTATCGTCGTCGCGCCCTGGTCGGCATGACCCTGCTCACCGCCCAGGCATTCTTCTACAACGCGATCTTTTTCACCTACGCGCTGGTGCTCACCGACTTCTACCAGGTACCCGCCGAGCGCGTCGGCTGGTACGTGCTGCCCCTCGCCCTTGGCAACTTCTGCGGGCCGCTGTTGCTCGGCCGGCTGTTCGACGTGATCGGTCGACGCGTGATGATCAGCTTTACCTACGCCACCTCCGGGGTGTTGTTGGCGCTCAGTGGCTATGCCTTCCAGCAAGGCTGGTTCGACGTGACCCAGCAAGCCATCGCGTGGATGGTGATTTTCTTCTTCGCCTCGGCAGCGGCGAGTTCGGCGTACCTGACCGTGGCAGAGACCTTTCCCCTGGAGATACGCGCGCTGGCGATTGCGGTGTTCTACGCATTCGGCACGGGGCTGGGCGGGATCATCGGGCCGACCCTGTTTGGCGAGCTGATCCAGACGCAACAGCGCGGCAGTCTGTTGATTGGCTACCTGATTGGTGCGGCGCTGATGCTCATCGCCGCGGTGGTGCAGGCAATTTGGGGCGTGGCGGCTGAACGTAAGGCCCTGGAGCAGGTGGCGCGGCCGTTGTCGCAGGCGGCTGAGTGAGGGGCATTCAAGCGACGGTTGCTTACAACTGTTAACGGTTTTCGCGGGCTATTCGATTTAGGCTGTGGTACGCGAATCCCATCTGCTACAGAGCGCACCCCCATGAACCTGCACGCTATCGCTGCCACGCTTCTCGTTCTCGCTGCCGCCCAGGCGCACGCCGCCACGCCGATCACCCATGTGGCAATCTACCGGGGCCCGGCAGGCTGTGCCGATTGTTCGCAAAACGTCAAAGCGGCGCTGCTGCGCCTGGACCCGCATTACCAGATCGATTTTGTCGGCGCCGGTGAACCGGTCGACATCACCCCGCAAACTCTCGCGCGCTACGACCTCTACGTTCAACCGGGAGGCGGCCAGGATATCCCGGCTGCGCTGGACAGCCTGGGCGACGCACGCGCCGATGCCATCCGCGATTACGTCGCCGGGGGCGGGCGCTACCTGGGGTTGTGCATGGGTGCCTACCTGGCCGATGACAACAACCTCGGCTTGATTACCCAGGACCTCGACAGCGAAGCAGGCCGGCCAGGCTTTGAAGTGGGCGGCATCGAAGACGCCGCCGTGCGCGTCACCTGGGACGGCAAGCCGGATACGGTGTTCTACCAGGATGGCCCGTACTTCCCCAAAGCCACCGCGACCTCCACGTATACCACCCTGGCGACTTACCACAACGGCGATGTGGCGGCCGCACGTTACACCTACAAAAAGGGCGTGGTGGTGCTCAGCGGTCCCCATCCGGAAGCCGGGCAGGCGTGGTTCGAGGAGGCCGACATCCCCCTGGACAAGATGCCGCGCGGGGACCTGTTCGGCACGCTGATGCGCAGCGTGCAGGAGTAAGGCTTGCGCGCCCGAGCGGGCTAAAGATCGAGCCCTCTGCGTCGATAACCTCCATGAACCCGCCAATCATGGACCGATTGAAATGTCACTCTCCGTCAGCGCTGCCCCTATAGCCCCAGCCAACACGCGCCTTGCGCCTTCCGAGCAGACACTCACGCCCCAGGCGCAGTCCGGGGCTGCGAGCCAGGCCTTGGCAAACGCCGGCCCGGCGGCCGTCTACCATCCCAGCGAAGCCGCCCTGGCCCTGCGCGGACCCGTACAGGTCATCGACACCTGGGTCGGCCGCTCCGAATCGCCTGAGTTTCCTCGCTTTGCCGAGCGTTTCAATGGTGCACAAGCCGTGCTGAAAAGCGCCTTCACCACGTTCGAATCAGCCTTGGCCAGCACCGCGCCCGACCTGGCCGGAACCGATTATGGCTTTACCGTCGAAGCCGATGGCCGCCTGAAAGTACTCGACAAGGCCGGTCAGCTAAGCGAAGCGAATATCCAGCGCCTCACCGATCTGCTCAACGGCGCCGTCGAGCTGAAAACGGCCGCCGTGGCCTACCGCAACGCCACCATCGACATGACGGACGCCAGCTCGCCCTGGTCCGGCAGTATCATGGGCTACTACAGCGTGACCAACGAAAACTTCGCCACATCCATCGACCTGGCGCCGTTGCTCAGAACCCATGACCCTTCGGACATTAAGGGCGCCAAGGATCGGTTTCTTATCACTCAGTTGGCGTACAAGGGCGAGCGGGCGACGGAGGAGACGGAGAGGGCGATGTTTGCGCGGCGTGGGGGAGTCTCCAGGGCTGAGACAGGCATGATCAAATGATTCCAGGTTTTACTTTTCGAAAGCTGATTTATTAAGGCGTGTCATGGTAATTGCAATTTGTATAACTGCTGTTGTTTTCGGTATTTTCATAGTGCGCAAACTTTGCATGGGAAAGTATTCCCACGTATCAGCAATTTCATCGTTGTTAACTTTTTTGGTCGCAGTGGCGGCGGCAGGTGTTGCTTACAATCAGCTGAATGAGTCAAGGGTTGCTGCCGCGAAGTCGATATACCGGGAGTATTTGAGTATGGCGTTATCCCATCCGCAGTTTTCGGCCGCCTCCTATCCGTTCAATGACCCTAAACTCTATAGCCTCAAGGCCGGCAAAGACCTTGAGCAGTACGAAAACTACGTCGCTTATCTGATTTTTTCGGAGGAGGAGGTTCTTGAGGTTGACGACTTAAGGGCGCAGCGTGGGTGGTGTGAAACTATACGAGATCAGTTCAAATACCATGCGCTTTATCTGAACAGCCCTATGGCTAATGCCATGCAATACTCCGGGGTTGTCGATAAGTTGGTCAGGGAAGGCATCAACATGTACCTGCTTGAAAAAGAAGTTGATGCTCCAAATGGAAGTCCCGCGGCAGGGATAATGCTTGAGCAGCTGCGAAGCGATTGCCAGCCGTGACGCTGCGCTGGCGCATTTGAAGGGCCGAAAGCGGCCCCTTTCTTCGCCAGCCGGTTTACCATGCTCGCCCCGGCAGTGGTTACACGCGCTACCGACCTCATTCTTAAAGGTACCGCCATGTCCATCGACCAAATCTCCCTGCCCAAAGGCGTAGGCCCGCACGCGGCCAAACTCCTTGACGCCATCACCGGCGCTGCCACCCACGAAGAACTCAACCGCGCAGGCGGCAAGGCCGAAGGGTTCGTGCTGGGCCTGGAATCCACCAAGGCCATCAAAAGCCAGATCGCTGAGGCGTTGTACGTGGCCTACGATGATGCGGCGAGCAATCGTGCCGGCGAGTTGAAGGGCTGAAGGTACGCCGGTCCTGATGCCGGTTTTTTCCGCCATCAGGGAACCCACTCAAGGCAACGCTCACGTTGTCTGCCGGTCCTTGCAGTCCACGGCCAGCTCGGTGAGGGCGATCATGCGCTCGTAGCGCACAATCATGAATTGCACGTAGCAGCACATTACGAAGAAAAAGGTATTGGTCGCCGCTATCGCCAATAACCACTCCGTACGCTCGGCAATGCCGACCCTGACCAGCATTTCGTCCAGACTTGAAAGGGCGACGATGAGCGCCAATAAGCCCGGGAGAATGCCGACCTTCTCCAGCGCGCCCGTCACCATATGCGTGCGTTTTTCCAGGCTGTCGCGCTCGCTTTTAAGTTCCAGCGCACCCAGCTTCAACGTCTCGCGCGAGAGGGCTGCCAGGTCCGGTAAATAGCGAGCCTCTACCTGCATCAGGGTTTTGACGTTCAATTCCAGCAAATTGGCGAAGGGCGCAGTGATCGCTTTTTTCAGCGAGTGGCGGTAGAGCAACACCCCCAGCAGCGGGTAGAAAAACATCGCCAGGTAAGATACCGCGATCAGTCCCGCACTCACGTTGTACAGCCAATAGGCTTGAGCCCATTTGCCAATAATGGTCAGCGGTATGGCCAGAACCGACGGCCCGACCAGGGCGAACCTGAAGTAGGCTCTGTCGAGCCGGGCATCCTTGCCTGCTCGAGTTTGCTGGCGTTTGTTGCGCAGCGCTTGTTTGTAGGATCGTTCGATCTCGGCGTTGATCTGCAGGTATTTTTCGATTTCGGCGGACATTGGTTTTCCTTCGTGCCTGCTCGGAGATAAGCGATCACATTTCTGAAAATCAGGGTCAGACCGGCATTAATCAAATCGGGTCGACTCGATTTTCACTAGCCTTCCAGCGTTCGCAGTTTTTCCTCGAAGTAGCGGATTTGCGCAACGTCTTCGGGGTCGACCTGCCTGAGTATCTGGAGCGCTTTTGTATAGGCCTCGCGCGCCTTGGCGGTGGCGCCTTCAGCCTCGTAGACCCGTGCAAGGTTGAAGTAGCGCAAAATTACTTTGGGGTGGTTCTCCCCGAACGTCGCGCGGTCACTGTTCAGCGCCTTGGTCAGGAAGGCTACAGCTTTGTCGTACTGACCCAGGCCGCGATAGGCGTCGCCGAGGTTGTTCCAGCGGATGGCGACCGTCGGATGCCGGGGGCCGTGCAGGGCCATGTCGATGTCCAGTGCCTGCTGAAAAAACGGCAACGCGGCCTGGTGGTTGCCCTGGAGGTTATAGGCATTGCCCAGGTTGTTCAGTGACACGGCGACCGAAGCGTCGTGGTCTCCCACTATCCGCTTTCTCAGCGCGAGATTTTTGCGCAGGTTTTCGAAGGCCTCTTCATATCGGCCCAGTTTGCTCTGCGCGGTACCGATGTTGTTATAGGTATCGGCAATCAGCAGGTCATCTGCGCCCAGGACCGCGAGGCGCATTTTCAAGGCTTTTTCATAGTAGCCAAGGGCAATGTCCAGATTGCGTTGTCGTTCGTGCAAATAACCGAGGTTGTTCCAATAGGTCGCCTGTTGTGCGATGGATACCTGGCCATTCTGTTGAGCCGCCTCCAGTGCCTGGGTAACCAGGCGGATCGCGGTGCGGTCATCGCCCAGCGCGGAGACTGCCAGCGCCTTGATATTCAAGACCTCGGGGTTGGCCGGGTCGGTTTGAAGCACGCGGTCCGCTTCCTCAATCGTCGCCTGGTATTGTTGCGCTTCGAAGAGGCTTACCGCTTTGTCGCTCGCAGCCACTGTGGCGGCGTCGGCGCAACACATCATGACGAGCAGTGACCACGGTAATAGAGCTTTCAGTCCATGAAGGTGCATGAGGGGCCTTTCAACGATCCGTTATTTGCATGGATGCTAAGGCGCTCATGGTTTACAGACAAATTGTTTAAGTCTGTTTTTGGAAGAACGCAGCCGCATTTGTAGACATTGGCTCTCCTTCATGCGGGCTCGCAGACAGGTGCTTGCGCTTCCCCTAGTCTCAGTAAAAATCATAATAAAACGCCCATTCCCCAGTCTCGACGTGCTTCCAGAACATCAGGCTTCCGTTGTCGACCACATTCAGATTGATCTTCGCATCCGACGAAATCTGGAAGACAAACTCGAAGCCTTCGCCCGGATCTACCCCTGACTGGCAAAACGACGGATAGCCGCCGATTTTGTGCTCGTAGGTGTGAGTGACCAGGTCATAGTAGCTCTGTAGTTCACCTGCGCGTTGCAGCTCGAGTATCGCCTGCTCAACATCAGCCGGCACACCGCCACCATCCCACAGCGGAAAGTCCTCCGGCACAACCTGGGCGTTCAGCGCGAAGGCTTTGAGAAACGCACCCTCCACCGGCAGCACCTTGCGCACCAACACATCCTGTGGCCCGTATTCGCGGATCACCCAGTTGTCGCCCATGGGCTCAAAGGGTTCGGGAAACGGGTTCGAAATAAATACCGTCAGCACACGCACTCCCGTCAGTAACGGGCTGATGAAGGGCAGGGCGGGCAGGTAGAGCTGGGCATAGGGCAGCAACGGCTGCCCTGCCTGATTGACCGGCACGCCTTCATCGGGACGGAACAGGAAGACATTACCTAGCCAGCTTTCTTCGTCGCTACCGAGAGGGCGGAAGCCCCCGGCGGTGAGTTTCAGTGTGGGGCGGGCCAGGTGGTGTTTGATTTGTTGGAGGTCCATGGGGGAGGCGTCCTTGCTATCAGCTATTAGCTAGGCACTCAGGCGTGCCGTCACTTCGTTCAACTGCCCAGACAACCCGTGAAGGTTGTGACTTGCCGCTTCGGTGCGTTGCACATTGTCCAGGTTAGTACTGGCAATCGAGGTTATTTCGGTGAGGTTGCGCGAGATGTCTTCGGCCACAGAGGTTTGCTCTTCGGCGGCGGTGGCAATCTGACGGTTCATGTCGCGAATGGCTTCCACCGCATGGGTGATGCGCTCCAGCATGGCGCCGGGCTGATTCACTTGCGCGACACTTTCTTCACTGCGCGTCTGGCCGCTTTCAATCGCCTTGGCCGCGTCTTCCGCGCCGGTTTGCACGGTCTGGATGATCTGATTGATCTCGATGATCGATGTGGCCGTACGCTGAGCCAGGCTGCGCACCTCGTCTGCGACTACGGCAAAACCGCGGCCTGCGTCACCTGCACGGGCCGCTTCGATCGCCGCGTTCAGTGCCAGCAAGTTAGTCTGTTCGGCGATGCCGCGAATGACCTCCAGCACCTTGCTGATGCGACCGCTGTCGGTTTCCAGACGACGAATAACGGTGGCGGTGTTGACGATCTCGCCACGCATCTGGGTGATGGTGTGAATGGTATTGCTCATGACTTTTTCGCCCTGCTGCGCGGACTGGTCGGCATCATCGGCCGCCCGTGCGGCATCGGCCGCATGACGTGCCACTTCCTGGGCGGTGGCGGACATTTCGTTCATCGCCGTCGCCACTTGATCGGTACGGTTGAACTGCTCGTTGGTGCCGCTGGCGATGAGGCCGGCGATGGCGCTCAGCTCGCCACTGGCGCTGTCCAGGTCATGGGCGCTGCGCTGCAGGCGGCTGAAGGTTTCGGCAAGAAAATCGCGCAAAGTGTTGGCGGCCACGGCCAGTTTGCCTAACTCGTCTTCCCGGGCGCTGGCCACGCGTTCGGCAAATTTGCCGCGGCTCAGTTGCTCCACGTAGTCGATCAGCTTGCGGATGGGGTCACCAGGTTGCGGTTGATCAACCAAAGGCTCAACAGGCCGATCAACAGCCCCGAAGCGAGCATCACGACAGTGCCCACCATCACCGTGCGCTCGGCTGCGGCGTTGATCAGCATCGATTGCTCGGTGTCCTGCTTGCGCAGTTCGCTGACCAGTTCGCTCATCTGATCGCTGGTGGCGCGGTCCACACCTTTGACGGCGGCGTCGCCTGCGGCGGGGTCTGCACCGGCGGCGATATAGGCATCGCGACCTTTCTGGTAACCGCTGCCCAACTGACGGTGTTCGTCACGCAGACGTTCGATGCGAGCCTTGAGTTCGCCGTCCAGGCCTTTCTGGCTGGCCAGTTCGCCGAGGATCCCCTGCACGTCGCGCTGACGGTCTTCGAATTGCTTCCAGTATTTATCCAGGTCGGCCGGCTGCTTGCCCCGTAGCAATACGTTTTTCCACTCCTGAACCTGCACCTTGAATTGCAGGTTGGCCTCATCGATCAATTGCGAAGTACGCAGCGGGCCTTCGATCAGGTTGGCGTAGTTATGCACGCCGTTGGACAGAAAATGAAAGCACGCCAAGGCAATCAGCAATATCGCCAGCAGGCTGGCGCTCAGCAGCGCGAGGATTTGGGCTCTCAGGGATTTTTGCAGCATGGGTTGATACTCATGACAGGTTTGAGGTGCGCCGGGTTGGGCGTGAAAGACGGCCAAACTTCCCTGTCTGCGGTTTCGGTTGGCGGCTGCAGCCGCGCAAGCTGTTACCCGTGTCATCGGCTTGCTAGAGCGGTTCCTGAGTGGAGTTCGACCAGTGGTGCCGTGAGTTTGTTGTCTTCCTTTTGTAGATCTCCTGTGGTTTGGACTTGAGATGAAGGGCGGCTTGCGGCCAGAAGCGGACTTCGGCTTCAATCTGTTTCAACTCCAAGCGGGTATTCTCGAAGGTCTATTTTTAGACTGACTCCAACGGATGGAGATCATCGCAATCGAGTATCAAAACTTTCAAGGCATTACCGAACTCAGCTAGGGTTGTGTAGTGCTCCCTTCATTGTCTCTTTCCGGATGTCTCCGATGCCTTTCAGCACCGTCGTTCTGTTTAAGTGCCCTAGTTGTGCACACACCAGTCGGACCTCAGTACCTGCTCCCGACACAAGCTGGCTTGAAAAGCCGTCCACTCGAAATGCTGTGATTGACTGTGACAATTGCGGAAAGCGTTACGACGCAACTGTGAAAAAAACTCCCTACAGGTACGAAGTCACGTTAGTGGACTACCAAAATGTGGAGGTATTCTCCAGTGAGCTCACAGAACTTTCCGATTCGAATGCCACCAGCTCTGGTCAGAATAACGTCCGGTCGACTGACGATCCGCTATTCGAGTTCTTGTCGAGCTACACTCATATGACTGAGGTACTGCATACGTATGGTATTGGCGGATCAGGATTACTCAAGAGCTCTGCTCCGGAAATTAATAAGCTGGTGCTATCTGGACTAATCAGCGCAATGGAGGCTTACCTTGCCAACACACTTATGGCACTTGTGGCAGAAGAGATAGGCGCAACTGAGAATCTTCTCTTGAAAGAGGAAAAATTGTCTTCTCAGAAGATCACCCTTTTTGAAGCATGGAATGAGAGTTTGACGGTAGAAAGACGTGTCCAGGACTACTTGCGAGATCAGATCTATCATCGGCTGGGAAAAGTTGAGCAGCTTTATGAGATTGCATTCAATATTCAGGTTTTCCCAAACCTTGAACTTAAAGAGCGACTTCATCGTGCGGTGGCTCTTCGGCACGATATCGTGCATCGTAACGGGAGAAGCCTCCAAGGCAAAGAACAGGAATTCTCGAGCATTGCGGTCCTAGCAATGATGAGAGATATCCATGACTTCGTTATGCATGTGAATAATCAACTCTTCAAAGCGCTCATCGATGCCCAAGAGGATGAGTAGTCTTGAGCTTTTCTGAACGCTTCTCACAGACCACCTTTGGCCGTTTCCTGATTTCAGCAGAGGTAGCTCTCGGCCAGAAGCAGCCGTTTAGTATTTTTTCTTTAATGAAGGCTTTGAGCTGACTTCGGTCAGACAGTCATGGTGGTCGTACGGCTGCTGCGATATAGACTCTTCACCGATTTTTTCAATAGCCGGGGTTGTGGGCTTAAAAGATTGGAGCTTCTTCAAGACATCGTTCAGTTCCACACCAATCTTTACGGTGAGGTGCTGAATACGGTCATGCTCTTTCTGCATGAACTCGCGAGCGTTGGTTTTTTCAAAAAACTCTTTTGCGTACCAAAACGACTCCAAGAACAGAATCCACTTCTCTTCCCTCCTGCCGGTGGCGTCCTCGTTAAGTTCTGGCCGGACGATGCTGCGGTGCTTTGAAGTGTTGGTCAGGGCATTAAGGTACTTGTAGTCATCGCCAGTTGTGATCCCACGGAACAATTTACAGAGATTGTCGTAATTGGGACTCCCTTCATCACGTTGCTGCTCTAGGAGCTTGAGGACCTTATTGGCATAGATGTCTCGCTCCTTGAGGGGGCTGGGGAGCCTGTCCAACGCCAGGGAGTAATAGAGCATGTGGGAACAAGTATCCGCCACGGCATGCAGACTCTGGACGAAGGCAGTTATATTCGCCCTGATCTTCAGCATCAGATGACTGAACTCATCGTAGTCCTCGTAGACACCCCACAAGCCTGTCTCCTTTAGTTTGGAATCGATGTATTCATTCATCATGTCCAAGGCTTCGTGGTAATGGTAGTGGCAGAACTCAGGTCTGTCTGTCATGGATCTTACGCTAGCGTGCACCTTCTTCCACTGCGCCGCCCCGAATACCGCAGTGACCAGTTTCCCCGTCAATCGGACGTCCCATGTGGGGTTCTTCTGTTCTTCAGTTTCAGAATAGATGTCCATGTTTTCCCCTTATTAGGTTGGGAAATCTTTAAGTTTTTGCCCGCGTACGTACTTTAGCTGTCTGTGGAGCTTTGTTCTCACGGTTTGCAATGGGTCGCTTCTTGACAGGTTCCTGTCCTGCCGAATGACTGCTTCTGGCCGATAGCTGCCAGTCACCCAGCAGCTTCGGCCAACGCTCATTTCCTCTGAGAAATAAATGAGTTCCCTTTTGTGCCCCTTACCGCTTCGAAACCGGGTGGCGCCAGGTGATTAAACACCGCCTCCTACAAAACGCTGCCGCAACTGTTGGCGCTGCAGATCATGCGTGGATTCCCTATTCTGGATCGCGGTAACCGTAGCGATTTCAGGCGGGGGGATCCAGCAGGAAAATCAGGCGCGGCTCGATGCTGTCGGGTTGTATCTCGAGAATTGCCAGCGTGACCGGCAATTTGAAACGCCGAGGGCCGGCGCTACCAGGGTTCACGTATAGACGATCACCGCGCCATTCTATGCGCGGCTTGTGAGAATGGCCGGTGATGATGAGCTTTATGTCTGGATCTAGATCGGCGGGGACATCGGCGATGTCGTGGATAAGGAGAGTGTGCCAGCCGTTGAGAGTGCAGGTCAGAAAGTCGGGGAGGTCTTTGGCCCATGGACTGGTGAGATCATTGTTGCCGCGCACGGCGTGGACGGGAGCAATTTTGGACAACTGGACGAGGATGTCCGGGTTGCCGATGTCGCCGGCGTGGATGATCAGGTCACAGCCTTGGAGCGCGCCGATGGCTTCGGAGCGGAGAAGATTGTGAGTGTCGGATATTAGGGCGGTTTTCATGGGCCAATTCTCCGTGGACGTTTCGGGTAGGAGTGACTGTTTTCGACCCAGAGCAGCCGGTGATGACATGCATAAAATAACCGAAAGTTACCAGTCAGTAGCTTATCCCGGTAGTAGCCAAGAATCCCTCCTCATCACATCTGCGATATGAACAGAGCCATCTTGCGGCCTGATGGTGAGCGCGGGATTCAAAGTCTTGCGGCCTTTTTCATTGTGTCTGTCACTGCTGGCGCTCTACACGCCCGCCGCATCGAGCCTGCATTGAACTACTTGCGCTTCAACTGCTGCCGGGATTGTTTCATTCGAAAGGTCAGGACTCAGGATGCGGTTGAGCGATTCTTTCCCTGAGTGCACGGATTAAAAATCTCCCGAATACTCTCGCTTGTGCCTACATAGGCTTTGGTACCTGGTACCGCCACAGCCGAGTAATTCTTGCGATCGGTGACCCGAATAAAATTGCCTTGCGCAGCCGTGAAGCTCTCAGTGCTCGGCGGCACCAACACGCTCAGGAACTGGGCTTTCTTGTCGAGGGCCAAGGCACCTCTTACGGTAATGGGCGCCAGCATGGCGGCCCAATGTTCACTGAACAGGTAGAAGGTATCGGCTGCGTCTCTGCCACTTTGCAGGTGGGCACACTGCACATCACTTGCTTTGATGACTTCAGCTTGCTGGTAAATACCGCCCTTATACAGGGCCAGCACTAGCTTGTTCTTCGTCAGCACACCCAAGCCTTGCGTGGCTCTACACACGTGCAAATCACCATAGGGAAATAAGCACCAGTTGGATTCGGTAATGGTGACGATTTCGTCTGCGCTGAGCTTCAGGTCACGTTCAATATTGGCGCGGTCTTGCGGGGTTTCGTAAGGGATGGCGCATGCACTCAATAGCGCTGCGAAAGTCAGGGCGAGTAGTGGGGTTCTCATCAAGCGTCCTTTGCTGCTGGAAATTACATGTCAATGACGAATATTTTTACGGATATACAGATCGCGCTGAGTTTAAAGCGCTGTTGGAGAATCTGCTAAAACTCTTCGTTTGAATTTCTCGATACCTAGCGTGCGAATGAGGTCCTTTTTTTGCCAGATGCCACGTCATGCGTTGGCGTTCAAAAAGCAGTTATCGTGAGAATTGCTCTCGGCCGAAAACTGCCGCAGTTGTGTCATTCGAACCAGCCATCAAAAGCAAATCGCCAAGTCGTCGTACGTGCGTACAACAACTCGGCGAGTAAAGGGGCTTTCGAGTTGGGTGCTTGAAAATCAGCCAGCGCACGGCACTTCGCGGTCAAGCAATCGGGCAGTGAGCAATACGCCCAGTTCGCTCAGTTGGTGGATCGCGAGCGCGATGTCGCGGTGTTTGCCGTTGAGGTCTTCGGACAGGTCGAGCAGCAGGGTGCTGACGCTGGTGAAGGTTTCGTAGCTGTTGGTGATGAGGGTTTCGTGGGTGGCGTTGGAGGCGACGGTGAATAGCATGTTTGAATTCCTGAGTGTGGCTACCGCCCTTTAGCTACTAAACAGAAGGGTGGCAGCTGTGCGCAGGTTAGTAGACCGGGGAATCCAAACGAAAGCCGGCGCACCCGAAGGTGCCCTGCGCACAGCCGCCATCAAGTACAGACAGGAATGTCTGATTGATGCAGCTCATGCACTTTTGTTTGGATAAACCTTCAGGCTACTAAACCCGATCGCCGAGACATTCAGCGACCGAGCCACCTTAATAACGGCCACCCCAGCACACAAGCCGGCGAATTCTGACCCATGCGTAGGCAAGGGAGCAAGGCGTTGCAGGGGGTTGGGATTTTTCCTGCGGGCTCAGGCATCAGGTCAGATTAGCGACGCGCCAGCCGCGCACGCCAGTCGCCCGCGTGTTGCAGGCGGCAGTCTTCTTCGCAATCAAAGTGCACGCAGCGCTCCATCGGCAAGGGTGGGATGCCAGCTTCGTGCAGCGCCGTGGCGGTCAGTTCGCGCATGCGTTGGTCGGCACCGCCGCTGAGGGCGAGTGCCTTGTTGGCGCGCGTGTCCAATACCCAGGTCACGCGCAGGCTTTGGGGGAAGGCGCTGTCGTCGACGGTGTGGGTCAGCCAGTCGAAGCCGGGGATTTCGGCTTTGGCGGTTTCGCAGGCGTCGGTGAGGGTGGCGATCAGTTGCCGTTCGAGGCGGGCGCAGTCGCGTTTGGTCAGCGGCATCGGGGCTCCGGTTGTGCGTGGGTGCAGGCGTGCATCATACGGGTGTCGCGTTGCGAGCGGTGTCACCGTTCAATGCGCTGTTGTAGAGTCGAGCCCACGGAACTGATTACCCAGGACTTTCCATGACATTGACCGTCAACACCTTCCTCGACCTGGCCATGGCCAACCCCATCAACGTCGAAATCACCGCGCGCTTGCCGGCGTTGGACGTGCCGCAGTGCATGCTCACGGCGGGCTGTCTGTTCCAGGCGGTGTGGAATCATCAGGCGCAGCGGCCAGCGGATGCCGGGGTGAAGGACTATGACGTGTTTTACTTCGATGAGAACCTGTCCTACGAAGCGGAGGATGCGGTGATTCGAAGGGCCGAGGCGTTGTTTCAGGACCTGGGCGTCAACGTGGAGGTCAAGAACCAGGCGCGCGTGCACCTCTGGTATGGGCAGCGCTTTGGCCGGCCATACCCGCAGTTGCACTCGGCCAGGCAGGGGGTGGACCGGTATCTGGTGGCGGGCACGTGCATCGCTTTGGACGTTGCCACGGGTGAGGTGTATGCGCCTTATGGGTTGGCGGATGTGGAGCATGGCGTTCTGCGGATCAACCCGCTGCATCCGGAGCCGCAATTGTTTGCTGAAAAGGCCAGGAGTTATCAGGCGCGCTGGCCCTGGCTCAGGATTGTAGAGCCGGACTGAGACCTGGGCGATGCGCGGGCTGCGGTTTGACGGTTGACCGAGGTGATCCCATCGCAGCCTCGCCGGGGCTCGACAGCTCCCACCTTTGATCTCAGCCGCCGGCCAGGCTGAGCAGGTATCCGATGGCGGCACTTGCCGCGACTACCAGCCATGGCGGTAACTTCCAGACCATCAACGCCGCCAGGGCGAGCAAGGCGAAGGCAAGGTCGTAGACGCTGAAAATCGCGCTGGTCCACACCGGTTGATACAGCGCTGCCAGTAACAGGCCGACCACCGCCGCATTCACACCGGCCAGTGCGGCTTGCGTGCGCAGGCTTCTGCGCAGGCCGGCCCAGAAAGGCAGTGCGCCAAAGATCAGCAGAAACGACGGCGCGAAGATCGCCAGCAGGGCGATCAGGCCGCCCTGCCAGCCGCTCGGGGCGTGGCTCATCGAGGCGCCGAGAAAAGCTGCGAAGGTGAACAGCGGGCCGGGCACGGCTTGGGTGGCGCCGTAGCCCGCGAGAAACAGATCGTTGCTGACCCATTGCGTGGGCACCACCTGGGCTTGCAGCAACGGCAACACCACGTGACCGCCGCCGAAGACCAGTGAGCCGGTGCGGTAGAAGGCGTCCACCAGGGTAAGCGTGGGGTTGCTTACGCAATCGGCGAGGATCGGCAAGCCCACCAGCAACAGCAGGAACAACGCCAGCCATACCACTGCGGCGCGGCGGCTGATGGTGATGGGCAGCGCGTCGGGCTCGGCGTGGGTCTGGGGCTTGAACAACAGCAGGCCAGCCACGCCCGCTGTGGCGATCACCCCGACCTGGCCCCAGGCGGAAGGTTCCAGCAGTACCAGGCAGGCGACGCCCAGCATCAGTGTGATCCGCGCCCAGCCGCGACACAGGTTGCGCGCCATGCCCCACACGGCCTGGGCCACCACCGCCACGGCGACGACTTTAAGACCATGCAGCACGCCATCGGGAAGCGCGGCGCCATAACGAGACAAGCCCGAGGCAAACAGGATCAGGGCGATAGCCGACGGCAAGGTGAACCCGGCCCATGCCGCAGCGGCGCCAGCGTACCCCGCGCGTGACAGGCCCAAGGCGATGCCGACCTGGCTGCTGGCCGGACCGGGCAGGAACTGGCACAAGCCGACCAGTTCGGCATAGCTGCGCTCGCTTAGCCAACGCCTGCGGGTGACGAACTCTTCGCGAAAATAGCCCAGGTGCGCAATCGGCCCGCCAAAGGAGGTGAGGCCCAGGCGCAGGAAGATCAGAAACACTGACCAGGGCGTGCTGCGGTGGTTGGAAGCCAAGAAGGGGCGCTCTGATGAGGTGGTCGAAACTATGCAAATTCTTGGTGGTTTGGCCACCTTACTCATTTTTCATGACGTGTAGAAGAGATGGCCTGCCTGTCATTTTTGCCGCGTATAGGGAATTTATGCGCGCCCGTTCGAGTCACTGAAAAACACAGCGTTGCTTTCCACCATTGCCCCTCAAGGACCGACCATGACCTTTTTCATCTTCCTGCTCGCCTGCGCCGCCGCCGCCAGTACCGGTGTGATCTTCAAACCCGGCGCCTGGTACGAATCCCTGGTCAAGCCCAGCTTCACCCCGCCCAATTGGCTGTTCCCGGTGGCGTGGACCATCATCTACCTGCTGTTGGCCTGGGCCGGTTATCGCTTGAGTCTGATCCCAGGCAGCGAAATAGTGCTGGCCCTGTGGGCGGCGCAGATTGCGTTGAACACGCTGTGGACGCCGGTGTTCTTCGGCGCGCATCGCCCGCTCGCCGGGATGGTGATCATTGTGCTGCTGTGGCTGACCGTGGCGGCGATGGTGGTGCTGGCGGTGCGCCTGGACCTGATTACCGGCTTGATCCTGTTCCCTTACCTCGCCTGGCTGTGTGTGGCCGCGGCGTTGAACTTCTCGATTTTGCGGAATAACCGTTGATGGCTTACCAACTCTGGCCCGCCAGCGAGGCCGAACTGGCGCAGATGCGTCGCTTCAATCAGAAGCTGTCGTGGATGCCGCGCTTTAAAATTCGCAACCGCGTCACCCCGCGTGTGATCCAGGCGCTGCTGCAAACCAGCCAGCGTTTCAAGAAGGCCCCGGTGGTGGAGCGCAGGCTGGTCGGCGGCGTGCCGGTGCGCATCATGCGGCCCGACGGTGCGCCAAAAGGCGTGGTGCTGGATATCCATGGCGGCGGTTGGGTGATCGGCAATGCGCAGATGAATGACGACCTCAACCTGGGCATGGTGCGCGCCTGTGACGTGGCGGTGGTGTCGGTGGACTACCGGCTGGCGGTCAACACCCCGGTCGAGGGCCTGCTGGAAGACTGCCTGACCGCCGCGCGCTGGCTGTTGGCGGACTGCATGGAGTTTGCCGGCCTGCCGGTGTTTTTTGTCGGCGAGTCGGCCGGCGGGCACTTGGCGGCGGCGACGTTGCTGGCGTTGAAGCAATGGGCGGCGTTGCTCGAACGCGTCAGTGGCGCGGTGTTGTACTACGGGGTGTACGACTTGACCGGCACCCCAAGCGTGCGCGCGGCCGGGCCGCAGACGCTGTTGCTGGACGGGCCGGGAATGGTCGCGGCGCTGCGCTTGCTCACGCCGGGCATCACCGACGAAGCACGTCGACAACCGCCACTGTCACCCTTGTATGGCGACTTATCCGGCCTGCCGCCGGCGTTGATGTTTGTGGGCGAGTTGGACCCGCTCAAGGACGACACGCTGCTGATCGCCGAGCGCTGGAGCGGGGCAGAGGCGCATCTGCTGCCGGAGTCGGCCCATGGCTTCATTCATTTTCCGCTGGCGATGGCAGACAGCGTGCTGGCGTACAGTCGCACCTGGATAACGCAGCACCTGCATCGAGTGGGAACTAAAAAGTTGATCGCTGAGTCAGGTTAATCAGGTGTTCCCATTACAAGGATTCTCGCATGCATGCTTATACCCTGAACTACCGGTTCAATGATGAGCCGCGCACTCACACATTCGACCTCAAGCAGCCTGAGTTGCCTGTGCATGAAGCGGCAGTGCATTTGCTGCAATTGCACTTCGGCGACGCGGAAAACGGCTTGATCCTGCCTGCTGCGGACGCGACGCCGGAGGAAATCCTGGAACAAGCGCAGGTGGTGGGAATTACCCATATCAAGGTGGTATGAGCGGCCCAACCCGGTGGGGCAGGCGACACCTATGCACCGGCCTGTGGTGATCAAAGGTGGGAGGGGGCTTGCCCCCGATAGCGGTGGGTCAGTTACAGAGACTTTTACTGATACACCGCCATCGGGGGCAAGCCCCCTCCCACCTTTGGATCACTGTCAGCTGTGCCGCCGTCACAGGGTTCAGCTGGAGCGCAGGCGCAGGATTTGCGCGCCGTCGAACGGGTCCGTCAGGTAATGCCCCTGCACCCCGAATGTCTCGTTTAACCGCTCTGGCGTCAGCACCTGCAGCGGCGTGCCCAGCGCCACCAGGCGCCCACGATCCAGTACGGCCAGGCGATCACAGGTCAGTGCCTGGTTCAGGTCATGCAGGGCGATCAAGGTGGTGACCGGCAAAGCCTGCACACCTTTGAGGATCGTCAGTTGATGCTGGATATCCAGGTGATTGGTCGGTTCATCCAGCAACAGGATCCGGGGCCGTTGCGCCAGCGCGCGGGCGATGTGCACGCGCTGGCGTTCGCCACCCGAGAGGCTGCGCCAGGCGCGGTGGCTCAGGTGGGTGGCGTCCACATCGTGCAGGGCTTGGCGCACGATGCTGTCGTCTTCATGGGACCACGGGCTCAGGGCCGACAGCCACGGCGTGCGGCCCAGGGCCACGGCGTCGAACACGCGGATGGCGTCGTCGGTGTCGGCCTGTTGTTCCACCACGGCCAATTGCTGCGCGATGGCGCGGCGGGACAATTCACCCAGGCGCTTGCCGCCCAGGCGCACTTCACCGCTGGCCGGGGCGCGCAGGCCGGCGAGCAACTTGAGCAGGGTGGATTTGCCCGAACCGTTCGGCCCGACGATGCCGAGGGTTTCCCCCAACTGCACGTCAAGATGAATATCGCGCAGCAACTCGGCGTCACGCACCTTGAAGCCCAGGGCGGTGCAGCTCAGTATCGTCATCGCGCGTTCCTCCGGCCGATCAGGATCAGCGCAAACACCGGCGCGCCGACCAGCGCGGTGACCACGCCCACCGGAATCACCTGGCCCTTGATCAAGGTACGCGACAGCACATCCGCCGCGATCAGGAACAAGGCGCCGCCCAGGGCGCTGGCCGGCAGCAGTCGCGAGTGCCCGGTGCCGAGCATCAAGCGCACGGCATGGGGGATCACCAGCCCGACAAACCCGATGGAACCGACAATCGACACCATCACCGCCGTGACCACTGCCGCGCAGCCCACCAGCACAACCTGCACGCGACGCACCGGGATGCCCAGCGAGGCCGCCGAATCGGTGCCGAAGGTAAACGCATCCAATGCACGTCGGTGCCACAGGCACACCACCAGCCCTGCGACCGCCACCGGCACCGCCAGCCACACCGATGGCCAGCGCACGCCGCTGAGGTTGCCCAGCAGCCAGAACATGATGCCGCGGGCCTGTTCGGAGCTGGCGGATTTGGTAATCAGGAACGCGGTGAGCGCATTGAACAACTGCGAACCGGCGATGCCGGCGAGGATGATCTGGCCGGTGCCGCTGGCGGAACCGCTGGCCCGCGCCAGCAGGATCACCAGTGCAAACGCGGCCATGGCGCCGACAAAGGCGCCCGCCGACAACGAAATCAAACCGCCGCCCACCCCGAGCAAGGCAATCAGCACCGCACCGGTCGAGGCGCCGGCGCTGATGCCCAGCAAATACGGGTCGGCCAACGGGTTGCGCAGCAACGATTGCAGGATCACCCCACAAGTCGCCAGGCCCGCACCACAGGCACCGGCGACCAGGGCGCGGGTCAGGCGGTAGTTCCATACCACGCCTTCATCGATGGGATCGAGCACATAGCCAGCCGCCCACAGTTTGTTGGCGAGCACCTGGAGCACCACCTGCGGCGAGATAGCGGTTTCGCCGATGGCCACACCGGCAAGCAGGGCGATCAGCAGCAGCGTGAGGGCGAGCAGGGTCCGTATCATTGCGGCAGGTTGTAGCCGTCGATGGCGGCGGCCAGCTGTTCCAGGCCGTCGAAGGTGCGCAGGCTGGCCTGCAGCGCGAGGGCGTCGAGGATGATGATGCGGTTGTGTTTCACCGCGTCCATGTTGCGCGTCACCGGGTCGCTACGCAGGAAGGCCAGCTTCTTTTCATGGTCGTCGGCGGGGTAGCGGCGGCGGTCCATGCGCGCGATCACCAGGAAGGTAGGGTTGGCCTTGGCGATGGTTTCCCAGCCGACGGCGGGCCATTCTTCATCCGATTGCACCACGTTGCGCAGGCCGAGGGTTTGCAGCATGAATTGCGGAACCCCTTTGTGGCCGGCCACGTAAGGGTCGCTGGCCATTTCGGCGCTGGAGAACCACACCAGCGCGCTGGCCTGTTTCAAACCTTTGCTCTGCGCGGTGGCAATCGACTTGGCCAGGCGCGCCTTGAGTTCATCGGTCAGTTGCTGGCCGCGCGCTTGCACGTCGAAGATCTCGGCCAGTTGGCTGAGGCTCTTGTAGATCGTCTCGATGCGAAACGGCTCCAGCCGCGTGCCGTCGGCGCCGACCAGATTGTCCTTGCCTTCGCAGTCGGAGGGCAGCAGGTAGGTGGGAATATTCAGTTCGTGAAACTGTTCGCGGGTACCCACCACGCCTTGAGGGCCGACCACCCATTCCAGCTCGGCGGCCACCAGTTGCGGGCGCTTGGCGATGACCGCCTCGAAGCTCGGCTCGTTATTGGCCAGGCGCTCGATGCTGTCGTTCTGCGCCTTGTACTGCCCCAGCACATCGTTGAACCACAGCGAAGTACCGACCACTTTATTGCCCACTCCCAGCGCATACAGCATCTCGGTGGCGGCCTGGCCGATCGTCACGCTGCGCGCGGGGGCTTGCTGGAAGGTGAGGCTGTTGCCGCAGTTCTCGACCGTCAGCGGGTAGTGAGTAGGCGCGGCGTGGGCCAGGGCACACAAGCCCAGGCCAGTGATCAGGGCCGAAACGCGTAGCAGCATGGGGCAATCTCCGGTGAACCGTACGTGAAGCAGGGGCGGTACGGCTCGGAAACACACCTTCGAACGCTGCAGGTCTGGCAGGGCGCGGATGTCCTTCCCGGACACCCCGCCGGTTAGTGAGTCACTTGGCCGGCAGGTCTCCTGACTGATGCGTCGTCGCCACGCTCCGGCCTTCCCGGACAACGTCCAGTGGCAGTGGGGAGCAGGCTCAGCACCTACAGTTGCGGGGGCAGTTTCGATTGACGTCGCGGGCGGCGTTTCGAATTCCCTGTTAGTCCCGTGTGGGAACCGGCGGCGCTATGGTAGTCGATCACGGCCTGTAGGAGCGAGCTTGCTCGCGAAGGTCGTCAACGATAACGCGAGCGGCCTGATGCGCCGCGGTGCTCTAAGGTGCTTCGCGTGCAAGCTCGCTCCTACAATGGGCCGTGGTCAGAGTCGGATATCCTGCGGCCCCCGGATCAGCGCTTCGATCCGCGTCCCCGTGGCGCGCTCTTCGTTGCTGAAACCGTCGTAGTCGGCCAGGTTGCCGAAGCGGATACCGGTCAATTGTTCGATCTGCAGCACGCTGCGCCGGTAGGTTTTGAGCGGGCCGAATACCAGGTCCAGTTGGTCCAGCTCGCGGCGCTGGTCGATCATGTACGCGCTGGCCGAGGGTTTGCCGTCGTCGCTGAGGTAGGCCACGACTTTCCAGAACGCCTGGGGGATTTTCACGCCACGGTACAGGCGGTCGTCGTCGCCAAACACCGGGCCGCTGAATACGCTGGCGCGGGCTTTCCAGCGCTGGGTGTTGTCGAGGATGTAGTCTTCCAGTTCCAGCCAGGTCTTCTGGTTGAAGCCGCTCATCTGCGGCGAGCAGTTGGTGAAGTGGAAGGTGTCGAGGTTGGCGGTGTTCGCCTCGTTTCCCCAGTTGGGGTCCTGGCGCCGCACCAGATGACCACGGTCCAGGCCATTGCCGGCGTAGAGGTCCTCGCCCACCTGGGCGTCGAGGGGCAGGCGGCCGTCGTAGGCCCAGGTGTCGTTGCTGCGCACGATATCCACGTGCTTGTCGCCATCGATGTTGACGCCGACATACAGTGCCAGGCGTCGGGAGCGCGACATACTGATGGAAAAGTGCGTGTAGTCCAGGCGCCCGGGCTGGGCATCGCCTGCCAGGGTCGAGTCAAGGGTGGGCCAGGGCACACCGAAGCTGCCGAGAAAATCCTCGGCGTAGCCGCGCCGGTCCTGCAGGTCCTTGGCTGCGGTAACCCGCGGCGTCGCAGCCCTGGCCTCCAGCAAGGATGGGCTGGGCGTGATCAGTGGGCGAAGGTCGGCAAGCCTTGGGCGATAGGACAGGTCGATTTTGACGTGACGTGCGGGCATGGGGTATTCCTGATGGGCCTTGGATAAACACGACTGCAACATGATTTCATGACAATTTGGCCCAGGCGGCAGACCCGCGTCTATCCTGAAGTCGTTGACCGGCCGTTCACCACACGCCAAAAAGGAGCCAGCTTATGTGTGTTCGCCAACCGCGAAATCCGATTTTCTGCCTGATCCCGCCGTACATGCTCGACCAGATCGCGCGCCACGGTGACAAAGCCCAACGGGAGGTTGCGCTGCGCACGCGTGCCAAGGACAGCACGTTCCGCTCGTTGCGCATGGTCGCCGTGCCCGCCAAAGGCCCGGCCCGCATGGCGCTGGCGGCGGGCGCCGAGAAACAGCGTTCGATCTACAGCGCCGACAACACCGACAGCCTGCCCGGCAAGCTGATCCGTGGCGAAGGGCAACCCGCCAGCGGTGATGCCGCGGTGGACGAGGCCTACGACGGCCTGGGGGCGACCTTCGACTTTTTCGACCAGGTGTTCGATCGCAATTCCATCGACGATGCCGGCATGGCGCTGGATGCCACCGTGCACTTCGGCCAGGACTACAACAATGCGTTCTGGAACTCGACCCAGATGGTCTTTGGTGATGGCGACCAGCAACTGTTCAACCGCTTCACCGTGGCCCTCGACGTGATTGGGCATGAATTGGCCCACGGGGTCACCGAGGATGAAGCCAAGTTGATGTACTTCAATCAATCCGGTGCGCTGAACGAATCGCTGTCGGATGTGTTCGGGTCGCTGATCAAGCAGTACGCGTTAAAACAAAAGGCCGAGGACGCCGATTGGTTGATCGGCAAAGGGTTGTTTACCAAAAAGATAAAAGGCACTGCACTGCGCTCGATGAAGGCCCCCGGCACTGCATTTGACGACAAGCTGCTGGGCAAGGACCCTCAGCCCGGCCACATGGATGACTTTGTGCAAACCTATGACGACAATGGTGGCGTGCACATCAATTCCGGCATTCCCAACCATGCCTTCTATCAGGTTGCCACCCGGATCGGCGGCTTTGCCTGGGAGCGTGCCGGGCGCATCTGGTACGACGCGTTGCGCGACGCGCGGTTGCGGCCGAACTCGGGGTTTCTGCGTTTTGCACGTATCACTTACGATATCGCCGGGCGTCTCTACGGCGCGAACAAGGATGAGCAGAAGGCCGTCAAGGAAGGGTGGAAAGCGGTGGGTATCAACGTCTGACACGCCGCCTGGGCGGTGAGGAACAGCCATGCGAATCTCGATCAAGGAAAACGGCGGCCCGGCTTATTTTCCGGGCTTGGTCACACCTCGCAGTGTCGAGCTCGAAGCACTGCCCGAGCAGGACCAGCAGGAGTTGCGGCAACTGATCGAGCAGTCGAAGTTCTTTCAGTTGCCGCAAAGTACTCAACCCTCCGGCAAACCGGGGCAGGTGCATTACACGCTCACCGTGACCGAGGGCGAGCGTGAACACACGGTGTGCGTGTTGGCGCCGGTGAAGTCGCAGGCACTGGATGGGTTGGTGCAGTGCGTGCGGCGGCATATTCGCTGATTGCTTAAAGGTAGGTACGGCCTCCGAGGCTGCCTGGATCCAACTGTGGGAGGGGGCTTGCCCCCGATAGCGGTGTGTCACTGACAGAGGTCTGGCTGATCCACCGCCATCGGGGGCAAGCCCCCTCCCATAGTTGATGTGTGTTGAAGCCAGGGCTGTTTATTGACGGTCGAGCCACACCGTCTGCGCGTTGCAGAACTCGCGCACGCCGAAGTGCGACAGCTCACGGCCGAATCCGCTTTTCTTCACGCCACCAAATGCCACCCGAGGGTCGGAAACGCTGTAAGCGTTGACGAAGATCCCACCGGTGTCCAACTGGTTGGCGATGTCCTGCGCCTTCGCCGGGTCGTTGGTGAAGATACTGGCGGTCAGGCCGAACTCGCTGTCGTTGGCCAGCGCTACCGCATGGTCGGCGTCGCGGGCAGTAATGATGGACGCGACGGGGCCGAACAGTTCCTGTTTGAACGAGGTCATCTGGTCGGTGACGTCAGCCAGTACGGTGGGCTCGTAATAGTTGCCTGCGCCAGCCACCTTGTTGCCGCCCAGCAGCAGGGTCGCACCTTCTTTGAGGGTGGCCTGGACCTGACCGTGCAGCTCATCGCGCAGGTCGAAGCGTGCCATGGGGCCGATGTACGTAGCAGGCGAGGTTGGATCGCCCATCACCAGGTTGCGGCTGGCTTCGAGGAACCTGGCGGTAAAGGCTTCAACCACACCTTCCTCGATGATCAGGCGCTTGGCGGCGGCGCAGACTTGGCCGCTGTTCTGGAAGCGACCGATCAACGCGGCCTGTACGGCGGCGTCGAGGTCGGCGTCGTTGAGCACGATGAACGGGTCGGAGCCGCCCAGTTCCAGCACGCATTTTTTCAGTGCGGCACCGGCCTGGGAACCGATGGCGATACCGGCGCGCACGCTGCCGGTGAGGGTGACGGCGGCGATACGTGGGTCGGCGATGGCGCTGGACACACCTTCGGTGGTGACGTTGATGACCTCGAACAGGCCTGCAGCGAAGCCGGCCTTCTGGAACGCCTGCTGGATCAGGTAAGCGCTGCCCATGACGTTCGGCGCATGTTTTAGCACATAGGTGTTGCCGGCGAGCATAGTCGGCACGGCGCCGCGCAGCACTTGCCACACCGGGAAGTTCCACGGCATCACGGCAAGGATCGGCCCCAGCGGGCGGTATTCAATCCGGGCGCTGCCGTTGTCTACCAGGGTCGGTTCCGGCGCGAGCATGGCGGGACCGTGCTGCGCATACCACTCGCTGAGCTGCGCGCACTTCTCGATTTCGGCGCGGGCCTGAGCGATGGGTTTACCCATTTCCAGGGTGATCATCTGCGCCATCGCTTCGGCCTGCTCACGCAGAGCACCGGCCAGGGCCGACAGCAACTCGGCGCGCTGGCCTACGGGCTGGCGGCGCCAGGTGCGGAAGGCAGCGGTGGAGCGGGTGAGCGCGGCATCCAGCTGCGATTGGCTTTCATATGCGTAGCTGCCGACGGTTTCGCCGTTGGCCGGGTTGATCGACAACGCGTGGGTCTGGTGAGAAATAGCGTTCATGGCACCGTCCTGCTGGGGTGATGGGAATGGAGCCCAGCGTACGATGCTGTACCTTTTCTTAAAACTGAATAATATTAAGCAATAAATTCACGATTGGAGAATGAATTGGATCTGGTGCAACTGGAAATCTTCAAGGCCGTTGCCGAGCAAGGCAGCATCAGCGCCGCCGCACAATTGATTCACCGGGTGCCGTCGAACCTGACCACCCGTATCAAGCAACTGGAGCAGGATCTGGGCGTGGAGTTGTTCATCCGCGAAAAGAGCCGCTTGCGCCTGTCACCGGCCGGGTGGAATTTCCTGGGCTATACGCGGCGTATTCTCGATCTGGTACAGGAGGCCCGCGCCACGGTGGCGGGGGAGGAACCCCAGGGCGCCTTTGCCCTCGGCTCGCTGGAAAGTACCGCAGCGGTGCGTATTCCCGCGTTGCTGGCGGCGTATAACCAGCAGTACACCAAGGTCGAGCTGGACCTGAGCACGGGACCGTCGGGCACAATGATCGAAGGCGTGCTGTCCGGGCGTTTGACGGCGGCCTTTGTCGATGGCCCGGTGCTGCACTCCACACTGGAGGGCGTGGCGGTGTTTGAAGAGGAGATGGTGGTGATCGCGCCGCTGCACCATGCGCCGATCACGCGCGGGCAGGATGTGTCCGGCGAGAATATCTATACCTTTCGCTCCAACTGCTCGTATCGACATCACTTCGAGCGTTGGTTTTCCCAGGACGGCGCGGTGCCGGGCAAGATCTTCGAGATTGAGTCTTACCACGGCATGCTGGCCTGCGTCAGCGCCGGGGCAGGGCTGGCGTTGATGCCGCGCAGTATGTTGGAAAGCATGCCGGGGGCGGCGGCGGTCAGCGTGTGGCCGCTGGCGGACAACTTCCGTGTGTTGAATACCTGGCTGATCTGGCGCCGGGGCACCGTGTCGCAGAGCCTCAACAGCTTCGTAAAACTCCTGGAGGAACGCGGGCTTGCAGCAGCCTGAAGCCAATGTGGGAGGGGGCAGGCCCCCTCCCACATGTTGGTTCCTCTTGCGTTCAGCCGCCGAACTGGAAGGTACCCATGGCCAGCTTGGCCATGATCGCCGTGGCACCCAGTTGCACCAGCCACAACGCCAAGCCACCCAGAAACACCCCCAGCGCCACTTGCAGTACCAGGCTTTTCTGGCGCTTGGCTTGCGGCGCACGTGGAGCATAGTCGTGCAGTTCGTCGCGGTCGGCGCGCAGGTCCAGGTCGTCGTTTCTCATAGGGCTCTCACAGCAAAGGGGCAGTCGGTATGCAGTCTAGTGGGTTCGCCAACAAAAAGGGGGAAGCCCTTGGCTTCCCCCTCGTTCAACGCTGGCAGGTTTACAGCACCTGAACGATTGCCTGTGTGACCGCAGCAATGTTCGACTGGTTCAGCGCCGCCACACAGATACGGCCGGTGTCCAGTGCATAGATGCCAAATTCGTTGCGCAGGCGGGTCACTTGCTCAACCGTCAATCCGGAGTAGGAAAACATCCCACGCTGGCGACCGACAAAGCTGAAATCATGGCCTGGCGCGGCCTTGGCCAGTTCCGCCACCATCTGCTCGCGCATGCCGCGGATGCGCAGGCGCATTTCGGCCAGCTCAGTTTCCCACTGGGCGCGCAGTTCAGGGTTGTTCAGTACCGCTGCAACGATTGCCGCGCCGTGGGTGGGCGGGTTGGAGTAGTTGGTACGGATCACACGCTTGACCTGGGACAGGATGCGCGCGCTTTCTTCCTTGGAGTCGCTGACGATGGACAAGGCGCCCACGCGTTCGCCGTACAGAGAGAACGATTTGGAGAACGAGCTGGACACAAAGAAGGTCAGGCCCGACTCCGCGAACAGGCGCACGGCGGCGGCGTCTTCATGGATGCCGTCGCCGAAGCCCTGGTAGGCCATATCAAGGAATGGCACCAGGTTTTTGGCCTTGACCACGTCCAGTACGTTCTGCCAGTCCGCCGGGCTCAGATCGACGCCGGTCGGGTTGTGGCAGCAGGCGTGCAACACCACGATGGACTGTGGCGGCAGGGCGTTGAGGTCTTCGAGCAGGCCGCTACGGTTGACGTCGTGGGTGGCTGCGTCGTAGTAGCGGTAGTTCTGCACCGGGAAACCGGCGGTTTCGAACAGTGCGCGGTGGTTTTCCCAGCTCGGGTCGCTGATGGCCACCACGGCGTCGGGCAGCAACTGCTTGAGGAAATCGGCGCCGATCTTCAGCGCGCCGGTGCCACCCACGGCCTGCACGGTGACCACACGGCTGGCTTCAAGCAGCGGCGACTTATCACCGAACAGCAGGGTTTGCACGGCCTTGTCGTAGGCCGCGATGCCGTCAATCGGCAAGTAGCCACGGGCGGCATGTTGCGCCACGCGAATGGCTTCCGCTTCGGCAACGGCACGCAAGAGCGGAATCTTCCCCTCCTCGTTGCAGTAAACGCCCACGCCAAGGTTGACCTTGGTGGTTCGAGTATCGGCGTTGAATGCTTCGTTGAGGCCCAGGATTGGATCGCGTGGTGCCATTTCGACAGCGGAGAACAGGCTCATTTTTGCGGCAGCTCTATGGGGGAAGGGAGGGACGTGTCGCGCTCCAGCCGGTTGCACTAGAGCGGTGCACAAACGGGGAGCTAGTATAGAGGCCATCACGGCTGAGGGCGACAGCGGAAATGGCTTTTCGGCCAAGTTTTTCGGTTTAATGGCCGACCGTTAGTCTTATTGCAGATTGATCCCGGACGGCAGGTAGGACGATTGCCTTGAAACCCGTCACATTCGTCACCACTACTACGGCTATCATGGTTTTTTCCTGCAACCTGCGATGATTATTCGTGGGTTGCTGAGCTATTTCGTCCCTGGCGGTGTTGAGTCTGGGGTGACTACACGAGGTACGTTATGTCGGATTTCCAGCTCGTCACCCGTTTTGAACCTGCCGGCGACCAACCGGAAGCGATTCGCCAGATGGTCGAAGGCATTGAGGCCGGCCTGGCGCATCAGACGCTGCTCGGGGTGACCGGTTCAGGCAAGACATTCAGCATTGCCAACGTGATCGCGCAGGTCAATCGCCCGACCCTGGTGCTGGCACCGAACAAAACCCTGGCTGCGCAGCTGTATGGCGAGTTCAAGGCGTTCTTCCCGAACAACGCGGTGGAGTATTTCGTTTCCTACTACGACTACTACCAGCCCGAAGCCTATGTGCCGTCCTCCGATACCTTTATCGAGAAGGATGCGTCGATCAACGACCATATCGAGCAGATGCGGCTGTCGGCGACCAAGGCCTTGCTGGAACGCAAGGACGCGATCATCGTGACCACGGTGTCGTGCATCTACGGCCTGGGCAGCCCGGAAACCTATTTGAAAATGGTGCTGCACGTTGATCGCGGCGACAAGCTCGACCAGCGCGAGCTGTTGCGGCGCCTGGCGAGCCTGCAGTACACCCGCAACGACATGGACTTTGCCCGTGCCACGTTCCGCGTGCGCGGCGATGTGATTGATATCTACCCGGCCGAATCCGACCTGGAAGCGATCCGCATCGAGCTGTTCGACGATGAAGTCGAAAGCCTGTCGGCCTTCGACCCGTTGACCGGCGAGGTGATCCGCAAATTGCCGCGCTTCACCTTCTACCCGAAAAGCCACTATGTGACCCCGCGTGAAACCCTGATGGGCGCGATCGAGGGCATCAAGGTCGAGTTGGCCGAGCGCCTGGAATACCTGCGTTCCAACAACAAGCTGGTGGAAGCCCAGCGCCTGGAGCAGCGCACCCGCTTCGACCTGGAGATGATCCTGGAGCTGGGCTACTGCAACGGCATCGAAAACTATTCGCGCTACCTGTCGGGCCGCGAGTCCGGCGCGCCACCGCCGACACTCTATGATTACCTGCCGCCGGATGCCTTGCTGGTGATCGACGAGTCCCACGTCAGCGTGCCGCAAGTCGGTGCGATGTATAAGGGCGACCGCTCACGCAAGGAAACCCTGGTGGAGTACGGCTTCCGCCTGCCATCGGCGCTGGATAACCGGCCGATGCGTTTCGACGAATGGGAGGCCATCAGCCCGCAGACCATCTTTGTCTCCGCAACGCCTGGCAACTACGAGGCCGAACACGCCGGCCGAGTGATCGAGCAGTTGGTGCGCCCGACGGGCCTGGTCGACCCGCAGATCGAAATCCGCCCGGCGCTGACCCAGGTCGACGACCTGCTGTCGGAGATCAACAAGCGCGTGGCCCTGGAAGAGCGCGTGCTGGTCACTACCCTGACCAAGCGCATGTCCGAAGACTTGACCGATTACCTGGCCGATCACGGCGTACGCGTGCGCTACCTGCACTCGGACATCGACACCGTGGAGCGTGTGGAAATCATTCGCGATCTGCGCCTGGGCACTTTTGATGTGCTGGTGGGCATCAACCTGCTGCGCGAAGGCCTGGACATGCCCGAGGTGTCGCTGGTGGCGATCCTGGACGCGGACAAGGAGGGCTTCCTGCGCTCCGAACGTTCGCTGATCCAGACCATCGGCCGCGCGGCGCGCAACCTCAACGGCCGGGCGATCCTGTATGCGGACCGCATCACCGGGTCCATGGAGCGGGCGATCGGCGAGACCGAGCGTCGCCGTGAGAAGCAGGTTGCGTTCAACCTGGAACACGGCATTACCCCCAAAGGTGTGTTCAAGGATGTGGCCGACATCATGGAAGGCGCCACCGTGCCGGGTTCGCGCAGCAAGAAGCGCAAGGGCATGGCCAAGGCTGCTGAGGAAAGCGCCAAGTACGAGAACGAACTGCGCTCGCCGAGTGAGATCACCAAGCGAATTCGGCAGTTGGAAGAGAAAATGTATCAGTTGGCGCGGGATCTGGAGTTTGAGGCGGCGGCGCAGACGCGCGATGAGATTGGCAAGTTGCGCGAGCGGTTGCTGGCTGTTTGATCTGGGGTGACTTCACTGGCCTCATCGGGGGCAAGCCCCCTCCCACCTGTTGATGTGTGAATACAGTCAAGTGTGGGAGGGGGCTTGCCCCCGATGGCCGCGCCGCGGTTTTCCAGAAATCACCCAGGCTGTTACCATTCGCCCCTTGTTTCAATTTTCAGTCTTATCGCCCATTCGAGACCTGCCATGACCACCGTCCGCACGCGCATTGCGCCATCGCCTACTGGGGATCCCCACGTCGGCACTGCTTACATCGCCCTGTTCAACTACTGCTTTGCCAAGCAGCACGGCGGTGAATTCATCCTGCGGATCGAAGACACCGATCAACTGCGCTCGACCCGTGAGTCGGAACAGCAGATTTTCGATGCCCTGCGCTGGCTGGGCATCACCTGGGCGGAAGGCCCGGATGTCGGCGGCCCCCACGGCCCGTATCGCCAGAGCGAGCGCAGCGACATCTATAAGCAGTACACCCAGCAACTGGTGGACATGGGCCATGCGTTCCCATGCTTCTGCACCGCTGAAGAACTCGACCAGATGCGCGCCGAGCAACAGGCCCGTGGCGAAACCCCGCGCTATGATGGCCGCGCGTTGCTGTTGCCTCCCGAAGAAGTGGCCGCGCGCCTGGCCGCCGGCGAGCCCCACGTGATTCGCATGAAAGTGCCGAGCGAAGGCGTGTGCGTAGTGCCGGACATGCTGCGCGGTGATGTCGAGATTCCGTGGGACCGCATGGACATGCAGGTACTGATGAAGACCGACGGCCTGCCGACGTACTTCCTGGCCAACGTGGTCGACGACCACCTGATGGGCATCACCCACGTGCTGCGCGGCGAAGAATGGCTGCCGTCGGCGCCCAAGCTGATCCTGCTCTACGAATACTTCGGCTGGGAACAGCCGCAGCTGTGCTACATGCCGCTGTTGCGTAACCCGGACAAGAGCAAACTGTCCAAGCGCAAGAACCCGACGTCGGTGACCTTCTACGAGCGCATGGGCTTCATGCCCGAAGCCATGCTCAATTACCTGGGCCGCATGGGCTGGTCGATGCCGGACGAGCGCGAGAAGTTCTCGCTGCAGGAAATGGTCGATCACTTCGACCTGTCCCGCGTCTCCCTGGGCGGGCCGATTTTCGATATCGAGAAGCTGTCGTGGCTCAACGGTCAGTGGCTGCGCGACCTGCCGGTGCACGAGTTCGCCAGCCGTGTGCAGCAGTGGGCGTTGAACCCTGAGTACATGATGAAGATCGCGCCGCTGGTGCAGGGCAGGGTGGAAACGTTCAGCCAGGTCGCACCGCTGGCCAGCTTTTTCTTCGCCGGTGGCGTAAACCCGGATGCCAAACTGTTTGAATCGAAAAAGCTCTCGGGTGACCAAGTGCGTCAGTTGATGCAGTTGATCCTGTGGAAGCTCGAAAGCCTGCGCCAATGGGAGAAGGATGCGATCACCGCGACGATCCAGGCGGTGGTCGAGTCCCTGGAACTGAAGTTGCGTGATGCCATGCCATTGATGTTTGCCGCGATTACCGGGCAGGCCAGTTCGGTGTCGGTGCTCGACGCGATGGAAATCCTCGGCCCGGACCTCACGCGTTTCCGTCTGCGCCAAGCCCTTGATTTGCTTGGTGGTGTTTCGAAGAAAGAAAACAAAGAGTGGGAAAAGCTGCTGGGCGCCATCGCTTAAGCAGACGGTTGTAAGGACGAAACCCCGGTTTTCCGGGGTTTCGTCGGTAAGTGATTGTTATCCCGGCAAAAAATTTTGAAAATTGTTGAAAATAAATTTGACACGTTTCGAAACCGCCATTAAGATTCGCCCCGTCCTCACCGATGAGGGGCTATAGCTCAGCTGGGAGAGCGCTTGCATGGCATGCAAGAGGTCAACGGTTCGATCCCGTTTAGCTCCACCAATTTACAGGTTCAAGGTCTGGCCACACCGTCCTTGAATCGATCGGCACTCAGCGCCGATCAGCTGTACAGAAGGTTTTGTCCCCTTCGTCTAGTGGCCTAGGACACCGCCCTTTCACGGCGGTAACAGGGGTTCGAGTCCCCTAGGGGACGCCAGTTTCAACAAGCAGCTCGAAAGGGCTGCTGCGCCGCCAGGCGAAAAATCGGGGCTATAGCTCAGCTGGGAGAGCGCTTGCATGGCATGCAAGAGGTCAACGGTTCGATCCCGTTTAGCTCCACCAATTTACAGGTTCAAGGTCTGGCCACACCGCCCTTGAATTGATCAGGTCTCAGCTCTGATCAGCTGTACAGAAGGTTTGTGTCCCCTTCGTCTAGTGGCCTAGGACACCGCCCTTTCACGGCGGTAACAGGGGTTCGAGTCCCCTAGGGGACGCCACGATTACCCGCTCTGCGGGATTTTTAAGGGTCATTCAATTATTGAATGGCCCTTTTGTTTGTCTGGCGTTTGGCCAATTCTTTCCCCACTTCCTTTCTTCTGTTCTGACCAATGGTCGCGCTTGTCGCTTGCGCAATATTATTATGGTAATAATATTCAACCCATGAGAGACGGAGGCTTTGATGAGCGATAAAAAAGCGCAAACACGCGAACGCATCTTGCAGGCCGCCAGCGCGGCATTGATCCAGCGTGGCCCGGCCGAGCCGAGTGTCGGCGAAGTCATGGGGGCGGCGGGGCTGACGGTCGGTGGTTTTTATGCGCACTTTGAAAGCAAGGATGCGTTGATGCTGGAGGCCTTCACTCAGTTGCTGGCCAAGCGCCGTGCGGCGATAGAAGACCTGGACACGCAACTGACCGGCGAAGAACGTCGAAGCCTGGTGGCGGCGTTTTATTTGTCGCGCAAACACCGGGACTCCACCGGCCAGGCGTGCCCGCTACCTGCGACGGTTGGCGAAATGGGCCGTTTGCCGGACGCGTTCCGCCAGGCACTGAGCGAACATTGCGAGCTGATGGCGGCCCAGCTGGCGGCCACCCCGGAAGATACCGACAAGGCCCTGGCCGACATGGCGCTGATGGTCGGCGGCTTGACGCTGGCGCGGGCCCTGGGGCCGGGAGAGCTGTCCGATCGTGTGCTGCGCGCCGCCAAGTCGGCAGTCCGCTGAAGAGGGTTCAGAACATGGGCGACTTGAGTTGGGTGCGTGGCTTCAACGGCACTGTCGGCCGACTCGCGCCGCAAACGGTGGCCAACCGGATGCGGCGCACCTTCATGACGCCCCGTGAGCTGCCGCCACGGGCGTGGGAGCTGCCGGTGCTGGCGCAATCGCAGCGCATCACCTTGCGTTTCGGCCTCTCGGCGCTGCGCTGGGGGCACGGGCCGGCGGTGTTGCTGATGCACGGCTGGGAAGGCCGGCCTACGCAATTCGCCAGCCTGATCACGGCGTTGGTAGAAGGCGGCTACTCGGTGATTGCGCTGGATGGCCCGGCCCATGGTCATTCGCCAGGGCGTGAGGCACACGTGCTGCTGTTCGCCCGCGCCATGCTCGAGGCAGCGGCCGAGCTGCCCCCGCTGCATGCGGTGGTCGGCCACTCGATGGGCGGTGCCAGCGCGATGCTGGCGGTGCAGTTGGGGCTGCGTACGCGGGCGTTGGTAAGTATCGCCGCGCCGTCGCGGTTTCTCGATGCGCTGCGCGGTTTCACGCGCATGATGGGGTTGCCGCCGCGCGCACGTTCGGCGTTCATCCAGATGGTGGAGCTGGCATTCGGCATGCCGCTCAAGCACCTGGATGTCGCGCACTACCAGATGAACCTTCCCGGCCTGATCGTGCATGCCGAAGACGATACGTTCGTCCCGGTCAAAGCCTCGCAGACCATCCACGAGGCCTGGCCAGACAGTCGTCTGATGCGCCTGGAGCAGGGCGGGCATCAGAAGGTGCTGGCCGATCCACGGGTAATCGAAGGCGTACTCGCCCTGTTGGCGAGCTGTCATGTACAGGAGCGCCAGACCGCCTGATACACTGCGCCCGCCGACATCAATCGACTGGAGCAAGGCATGGGCTGGGATCTGGCAACGCCGTTCATCATCGACCTGCAGGTCGCCGCTGAGGACATCGACGGCCTGGGGCACGCCAATAACGCGGTGTACGTGTCCTGGCTGGAGCGTTGCGCCTGGCGCCATTCCCAGCGCCTGGGGCTGGACCTTGCCGAGTATCGGCGCCTGGACCGCGCGATGGCCGTGGTGCGTCATGAGATCGACTACCTGGCGGCCGGCTACGAAGGCGATGAGCTGCAACTGGCCACGTGGATCGTCGATTGGGACCAGCGCCTGAAGATGACGCGCCGCTTTCAGCTGGTGCGCCCGCGTGACGGCGCCACCTTGCTGCGTGCGCACACCACCTTCGTTTGCATCGAGCTGTCCAGCGGCAGGCCCAAGCGCATGCCCGCCGAGTTCATCGAGGGATATGGGCCTGCGCTGACAGGGGGTTAACGGTTGTTACGGGAAACCCAGTAAACTGCGCCACGATTTTTGTTGAGTGTTTTCCATGCAAATTGCTTTGGCGCCCATGGAGGGGTTGGTCGACAACATCCTGCGGGACGTGTTGACCCGTGTGGGCGGTATCGACTGGTGTGTGACCGAATTCATCCGCGTCAACGACCGATTGCTCACCCCCGCCTATTTCCACAAGCTTGCTCCGGAACTGCTGCAGGGTGCCCATACCGCAGCGGGCGTGCCGCTACGCGTGCAATTGCTGGGGTCTGACCCGGTATGCCTGGCGGAAAACGCGGCCTTGGCCTGCGAGTTGGGGTCGCAGGTGATCGACCTCAACTTCGGCTGCCCGGCCAAGACCGTCAACAAGTCCCGCGGCGGTGCGGTGCTGCTCAAGGAGCCTGAGTTGCTCAACCGGATCGTCGCGCACGTGCGTCGTGCGGTCCCGGCGCATATTCCGGTCACCGCCAAAATGCGCCTGGGCTTCGACAGCCCGGATGGCGCATTGGTCTGCGCTACGGCGCTGGCCGAAGGCGGGGCCGCGCATATCGTGGTGCATGCGCGCACCAAGACCGATGGCTACAAGCCGCCAGCCCATTGGGAGTGGATCCCGCGGGTGCAGGAGGTGGTCAAGGTGCCGGTGTTTGCCAATGGCGACATCTGGAGCGTCGACGATTGGAAACGTTGCCGCGAAGTCAGCGGCGCCGAACACATCATGCTTGGCCGTGGCCTGGTGGCGCGTCCTGACCTGGCGCGGCAGATCGCGGCGGCGCGTGCAGGGCAAGAGGTGGTGGAAATGACATGGGCACAGATGCAGCCGATGCTCCAGGAATTCTGGACCCAATCGGTGGCGCAATTGACCGAGCGTCAGGCACCCGGCCGCTTGAAGCAGTGGCTGGCGATGCTGACGCGCAACTACCCCGAAGCGGTGGAGCTGTTCACCGCCTTGCGTCGCGAGACCGGCCTGGAGCAGGTCAGTCGCCTGCTGAGGATGCCCCATCCGGTGCCTGTCTGAAGCCAGGCAACCGAGTTCTTACAATTGACTTGCCTAAAGGCGCCACTGCAGGCGCCTTTTTTACGCGTGCGAGTTAACACAAACCATGGGCGAGTAAATACGTGGAATGTTATCGATGAGTGACATTCCTACAGAGTATTAACGCATGTGACCACACTTGCGTATTAAAAAAGCCATAAATCAAGGCTTGGCGGAAATTGTCCATGGGGCAAAGTCTGATAATACGCTTTGGTTTCCTTATATGAACTGCGATTTGCGGAACTCGATAGCTCAACTTCCCACGAATGGAGGGACTGAAGCAGTGCTGCTGTTTTCAGTCGATAAAACTATCACTCCCTCTGACCCTAAACCGGTCGAGTTGTATGAAATAAAGGAACGTGCGTATGTCTATGTCGATTAACACTCCGCCACTGGTAAAAGTCGATACATCTGCTCTTGAGCAACCAGCGGTTTCGAACACTAAAGTTATTCTCAAACCGACCGTTCAGTCTCCTGGCACAACACCTCTCCTGACGTCATTGCGCCCGGACAATACGGCAGTCACTCCTGAGACCGCGCTGAGGCAGTTGTTCGATATGCTTGACGGTATCTTTAGGGCCATGCGCGACATATTTTCGGGCAAAACACCGGTGAAGCCCGACTCAGGCAAATTACCGATTGAGCCGGATAACAGCAAAGAGCTGGTCAAGCCGGATGCGGGCAAGTTGCCGGTGAAACCGGACACCAGCAAGGAGTTGGTCAAGCCGGATGCAGGCAAGTTGCCGGTGAAACCGGACACCAGCAAGGAGCTGGTCAAGCCGGATGCAGGCAAGTTGCCGGTGAAACCGGACACCAGCAAGGAGTTGGTCAAGCCGGATGCAGGCAAGCTGCCGGTGAAACCGGATACCAGTAAAGAGTTGGTCAAGCCGGATACGGGCAAGCTGCCGGTGCTGCCGGACACCAACAAAGAGCTGGTGAAACCGGACGCAGGCGGGTTGCGGGTGCTACCACAACCCAATGATCCTTCAGTCAACCTGCCTGGAGGGAATAAACCGCACCCCATGCCGATCCCCCTGACGGTGCCGACGCCCGGGATAAGCGTAAACAACGACCCCAGGACAAACGTAAACGTGAATGTGGTAGTCGCTCATTGCCACTGCCCTGATGGAAAAGTCTCGCCGGATCACAAGCCCCAGCCGCCCGTGCCGGATCACAAGCCTCAGCCACCCGTGCCGGATCACAAGCCCCAGCCACCCGTGCCGGATCACAAGCCTCAGCCGCCCGTGCCGGATCACAAGCCCCAGCCACCCGTGCCGGATCACAAGCCCCAGCCGCCCGTGCCGGATCACAAGCCTCAGCCGCCCGTGCCGGATCACAAGCCTCAGCCACCCGTGCCGGATCACAAGCCCCAGCCACCCGTGCCGGATCACAAGCCCCAGCCACCCGTGCCGGATCACAAGCCCCAGCCGCCCGTGCCGGATCACAAGCCTCAGCCACCCGTGCCGGATAACAAGCCCCGGCCAACCGTGCCGGATGCGAAGCCCCAGCCAACCGTGCCGGACGGCAAGCCCCGGCCAACCGTGCCGGATGCGAAGCCCCAGCCACCCGTGCCGGACGCCAAGCCCCGGCCAACCGTGCCGGATGCGAAGCCTCAGCCAACCGTGCCGGACGCCAAGCCCCAGCCACCCGTGCCGGACACCAAGCCCCGGCCAACCGTGCCGGATGCGAAGCCCCAGCCGACCGTGCCGGACGCCAAGCCCCAGCCAACCGTGCCGGACGCCAAGCCCCGGCCAACCGTGCCGGATGCGAAGCCTCAGCCACCCGTGCCGGACGCCAAGCCCCAGCCAACCGTGCTTCCGGGCAACTTCCCAAGGCCTAATGTGCCAACGGATACCAAACCGCAGCCCAAGCCAACGCCCTTGCCCGACGCTCCCACTCCGGACCTGACCAGTCCGTGTCCCGTCGACGACCGATCTGCTGGCAGGCATGGGCGCTTTAATCGGCTAAGTTCCAGGTTTTAAAGGCAGTCATCGCGTTTCGGTCTTTTTATAAGTGCAGGCATTTTTTCGAACGTGTAGTTCGAAGAGGTGCCTGTGCAGGGAGAACTCCATGTCACTCTTTCCAATTAATAACATTGCACGGGTCATTGATGTAAGGCAGTCATTATCGATCGATGCACTCAGCGCAAGTAATGAACCCACTATTAAAGCAGAGGGTGGTCGCGCGTCGGTCAGGGCGACGCCTGATATAAAGTATGGTGATATCGTGCAGCGTTCTGCGGTTGTCGAGAACGACGCGCAGGCGATCAACTCAGTCGTGGCGTTATTCACTTCGCTTTTGACTCAGTTGCTCGCGCTGGTAGCAGATAAGAAACAAAAGACTATTCCTGACGCTGTTCCTTCACCTGTTGTTCCGCAGGTAACCCCCCAGCCGGTGATGCCAAAACCGGATGCCGCAGCGAGCATTCCGGGTTTGTCGAGCAAGCGCGGTGGCGCGAAGCCCGACAATATCTGGAGTGGCTTTCGCCAGGGCCCGGATGGCAACTGTGTGACGGTATCGGCCATCAAGGCCGCAATGTACCGATTCGGACAAAGCC
This sequence comes from Pseudomonas sp. 37 R 15, assembly GCF_900004865.1. Taxonomy (NCBI): domain Bacteria; kingdom Pseudomonadati; phylum Pseudomonadota; class Gammaproteobacteria; order Pseudomonadales; family Pseudomonadaceae; genus Pseudomonas; species Pseudomonas sp. 37 R 15. The sequence continues at coordinate 49,118 of NZ_CVTV01000059.1, forward strand.
CCACGGATATTTTCCAGGAAGTGGCCAAGACCAATGGCGGGTACCACGTCGTCATGCGCGATGGCTTTCGGCTCACGTTGACTGACGGCGAATTGGCCGAGGGCACCCGAGGCGCCAAGTTCTCCGGGCCCGATAATGGCATGCTCAAGGATGCGCAGTTCCTGTTTGCCGTCAGCGCCAAGCGTGCGCAGATGGAGAACAACGATCGCACGGCCGGTCGCAGTTATCAGGCTGCGATTTATAGTCTGAATAACGGGGAGGATGAAAACGGCCCGGGCGAAGGCTTTCTGCGCCTTGGGTTGAAAAGCCACATGAAACGAGTGTCGGTGAGTGACCTTGCCCGAGGTCAGATAGGCATGTGCAACCGTACTGGGCATTCGGTGGCGGTCATCAACGGCCGCGAGGAGCTATGGGGAAAACAGGGGCGACCCCCCACACGTGGTCAGGCCGTTGCACTGATTTGACCATGGTGCACCTGGGCAGGGATAACCCAGGGTGCATTTTGTTGCAATGCTGCATTTCAGAAAATGCCTATTCCAGTAACTGCCTGAACCCCTCTATCGGCAATGGCCGGCTATGCAAGTACCCCTGATACAAATGACAGCCGAGCTTCTGCAGGAAGGCCAGTTGTTCCACGGTTTCCACGCCTTCGGCAATTACTTCCAGATTCAAGCTGCGGGCCATGGCAACAATGGCACGGATGATTTCAGCGTCATTGGGATCGTGAGTCGCGTCACGCACAAACGACTGGTCGATTTTCAGCCCATCCACCGGCAAACGCTTGAGGTAGGTCAGGGATGAGTAACCGGTGCCAAAATCATCCATCGCAAAGCTCACGCCAAGTTTTTTCAGGCGACGCATCTTCATTACCGTGTCGTCCAGATTCTGGATCACGATGCCTTCAGTGATTTCCAGCTTCAGCAAACTGTAGGGCAGGTGGTGTTGCGTGAGGCTGCGCTCGACCCGCTCCACAAAGTCGTTCTGGCGAAACTGCCGCGGGCTGATATTCACGCACAGGCTGAAATTCAACGGGTCCACCAGGCCCTCGGCAATCAACCGCGCCAATGCGCTGCATGCTTCGTCAAGAATCCAGGTACCCACCTCGAGGATCAAGCCGCTGTCCTCCAGCACCTTGATGAATTCCGCCGGCGACTGCGCCCCCAGTTGCGGGTGCTGCCAGCGCACCAGGGCCTCGGCGCCGACGATCCTATTGCCGCGCGCATCCACCTGGGGCTGGTAGTGCACGCTGAATTCACCGCGCGACAGGGCCAGACGCAGGTCGGTTTCCATGCGCAGGCGCTCGCTGGCGGTTTTTTGCATGCTGTTGTGAAACATTTGGGTGGTGTTGCGCCCCGAATCCTTGGCGCGGTACAGGGCGATGTCGGCGCGTTTGAGCAGGTCGGCGGGGGTGGTGCCATGGTCGGGGATCAGCGCCACGCCGATGCTTGGCGTCACCTGCAGACGGTGGCCGTCGAGGAACATCGGTTCGGAGAGCAATTCGCGCAGGGTATCGGCCAGCGCCTGTACCTGGCTGCTGACTTGCGTGCGTGAGCCCTCCAGGCCGCTGAGCAGGACCACGAACTCGTCACCGCCCAGGCGCGCCACCGTATCCTCCATGCGCACACTGGCTTCCAGGCGGGCGGTGACGATTTTCAACACGGTATCGCCCACCGGGTGACCGAGGGAGTCGTTGATGTGCTTGAAGTGGTCGAGGTCGAGGAACAGCAGCGCGCCGCGCAGGTTGTGGCGCTTGAGCAGGGCGATCTGCTGGCTCAGGCGGTCCATCAGCAGCGCGCGGTTGGGCAGGTTGGTCAGCGGGTCGTGATAGGCCAGGTGGCGGATCTGTGCCTGGGCGCTTTTCAGCAGGCTCACGTCCCGTGCGGTCAGTAGCAGGCACGGCGTTTCATTCAAGGTAATCGGTTCGACCGACACCTCCACTGCCAGCACCTCGCCACGCTTGTTGTGCCAAAGCATTTCAAGGTGATGGATGCGCCCCTTGATCTGCAGTTCGGCCAGCAGCGCGGTGCGCTGGTTTTCATCGGCCCAGATGCCAATCTGGTACAGGGTGAGGCCGATGGCTTCTTCGGCGCGATAGCCGGTCAGGCGACAAAACCCATCATTGACCTCCACATATCGACCCGTGTCGCGCTCGGTGATCGAAATGGCGTCGGGGCTGGAATGGAAGGCTTTGGCGAACTTCTCTTCGCTGGCCTTGAGCGCCGCCTCCGAACGTTGCTGCTGGGTGATATCGCGCAGGGTCGTGACGATGCACGGCTGCTCATTGACCTTGATCAGGCGGCTGGAAATCACGCAGGTCAGGCTCTGGCCGTTCCTGGCATGCACCACGATGGCCACATTGCTCAATGACTGTTCGCGAATCACCCGCTGGATGCGTTGCAGGCGCTTGCTCGATTCATCCCACAGGCCGATCTGCTCGGCGCTTTTGTCGATCACTTCGGCGGCCGTCCAGCCAAACGTCTGGGTGAACGCCGGGTTGATCTCGATAAACTCGCCACTGTCCAGGCAGGTGACGCAGATCGGGTCGGGACTGGCCTGGAACAGGCTGGCGAATTTCTCTTCGGACGCGCTCAGGCGCTGCTCGCGTTCCACCTGATCGGTGATATCGAGCAGGGTACCGGCCATGCGCAGGGGCTTGCCGGATTCGTCGCGATACAGCCGTGCGCGGCTTTCCAGGTAGCGCACGCTGCCGTCCTCGGCGGGTACGCGGTAGGTCAACTGGTAGTTGCCGTCGGCGCCTTCGCGCAGGCTGCGGTATGCATGGCGCATGCCCTCGCGGTCCTGATCGGACATGCCTTCAAAAAACGCATCGAAGGACTCGTGGAACGGTTCGCTCGGCAGGCCATGGAGCTGGGCGGCGCGGGCGGAGCCGTAAAGCATGCCGGTGGGGATGTGCCAGTCCCAGGTGCCCAGTTGTGCCGAGTCCAGCGCCAGGTCCAGGCGCTCTTGGCTGTCCTTGAGCGCCTGCTCGGCGTTTTTGCGCTCGGTGGTGTCGAGGAAGGTGCTGATCAGGTAGGCCTCACCGTCCAGTTCGACCTTTTGCGCACTGAGCGTGCCATCGTGGATCTGGCCGTTGCTGGCGCAGAACTGCACTTCCATGGTGATGGATTCACCTTTGCGCTGAGTCGCCTTGACCAGGTGCGTGCGTTGCTCCGGGTGACGCCACAGGCCCAACTCCAGCGTCGTACGGCCAATGACTTGCGCCACCGGCCAGCCGAACAGCAGTTCGAAATGGTGGTTGGCCTCGCTGATCAGGCCGTCGGACTGGCGCGTCAGCAGCACCATGTTCGGGCACAGGTGGAAGAGCGTGGCGAAGCGTTTTTCAGAGTGGCTGAGGGCGTGTTCCCGCTCGCGCTGGTGAGTGATCTCGCGGATCACCCCGATCATTTGGCGCCTGCCGTTTTTGTCCGGCACCAGGCTGCCGTTGATTTCCAGCCAGTGCAGGCTGCCATCGGGCCATTGGATGCGGTGATGCATGGCCTGTTCGACCGGTTCGCCGGCCAGCACCGCATGAAATGCCCTGACTACGTGGGCGCGGTCTTCCGGCGCCAAAAGGTCGAGGTAGTTGAGGTCATTGGGCAATGGCTGGCGCGGATCGTAGCCAAACAATGCCTGAGTGCCTCGGGACCAGTTGATTTTCCCCGTGTCGATTTCCCAGCACCATGCGCCCAGCCGCGCGGCATTGAGTGCCGACAGCAGTTGCGGGGCGCTGTCCCAGCGTTGTTCCGCCTCTTGGGGATCCAAGGCGTAGATGCGGGGCAGTGGTGGCACGGAATCAACGGGGTTGGGCATTATTCAAAGGGCCTCGGCTCGATGGGAAGACAGCGCGGTTCGCTTGAAGCCCTAGGCCGCACAACGTCATGCCGGTATCCCTGGCGGATCGACCTGTGCATCCAGAAGGCTCATGAAAGCCCGCGCAGCGTTCGACAGCGTCCTTTCGGTGTGCACGATATAGCCTAGCTGGCGACGCAGCTGTATGCCCGGCAACGCGATACTTGCCACCTGATCATCCAGCATGGTGCGTGGCAACACGCTCCAGGCCAGGCCGATGGACACCATCATTTTGATGGTTTCCAGGTAGTTGGTGCTCATCGCGATGTTCGGCGTCAGGCCCTGGGCCTCGAACAGGCGGCTGACAATATGGTGGGTAAAGGTGTTGCCGCCGGGAAACACCGCAGGGTGCCCGGCGATATCGGCCAGGCTGACCGAGCCGTTGCTGATCAGGCTGTGTTCGGGGGCCACCACGAAATCCAGCGGGTCGTCCCACACGGACGTCGCGCGCACCAGGTTGTGCGGCTCGGGCGCCAGGGTGATGACCGCCACTTCGGCGCGTCCGTGGAGGATTTCTTCGTAGGCCACTTCCGAATCGAGGAATTGAATATCCAGCGCCACGCTCGGGTATTGCCGAGTGAAGGTGCGCAAAACCGGCGGCAGGCGATGCAGGCCTATATGGTGACTGGTAGCCAGCGTGAGGCGCCCGCTGACTTCTCCGGTCAGGTTGGTCAAGGCGCGACGGGTGTCGTCCAGCACATTCAGAATCTGATAAGCACGCGGCAGCAAGGCCCGCCCGGCTTCGGTCAGGCCCACTTCACGGCCCAGGCGATCGAACAGGCGCACCTTCAATTGTTGCTCCAGGCCGGCAATGCGTTTGCTGATGGCGGGTTGAGTCAGGTGCAGGCGTTCACCGGCGCCGGAGAAGCTGCCGGTTTCGGCGATGGCGATAAAGGCGTTGAGGTTGGCCAGGTCCATGGTGCTATTCCAGTTGGTAATCCAAAGCATAAAAAATATGAATTTGAGTTATTTAATGTAGCGCCATACCATCAGCCTCACAAGCCAAAGGGTTATTGAAAGCCCGGCGCATAGAAACACCGCTGATGAGGACCGACTGATGGCCGGCAAAACGCTTTACGATAAGCTTTGGGATTCCCATGAAGTGAAACGGCGCGATGATGGGTCGTCGCTGATCTACATCGACCGTCACATCATCCATGAAGTGACCTCGCCCCAAGCGTTCGAAGGCCTGCGGCTGGCCGGGCGCAAGCCTTGGCGCGTCGACTCCATCATCGCCACCCCGGACCACAACGTGCCAACCACCCCGGAGCGCAAAGGCGGCATCGAAGCCATTGCCGACCAGGTGTCGCGTTTGCAGGTGCAGACGCTTGACGACTACTGCGATGAATATGGCATCACCGAATTCAAGATGAATGACGTGCGTCAAGGCATCGTCCACGTGATCGGCCCGGAGCAGGGCGCGACCCTGCCGGGCATGACCGTGGTCTGCGGTGACTCCCACACCTCCACCCACGGTGCGTTCGGTGCCCTGGCCCATGGCATCGGCACCTCCGAGGTGGAGCATGTGTTCGCCACCCAGTGCCTGGTCGCCAAGAAGATGAAAAACATGCTGGTTCGCGTCGAAGGCACCTTGCCGTTTGGCGTGACCGCCAAGGACATCGTGCTCGCGGTGATCGGCAAGATCGGCACCGCCGGCGGCAACGGCCATGCCATCGAATTCGCCGGCAGCGCCATTCGCGACCTGTCCATCGAAGGCCGCATGACCATCTGCAACATGTCCATCGAAGCCGGTGCCCGCGTCGGCATGGTGGCGGCGGACGAAAAGACCGTCGAGTACGTCAAGGGCCGTCCATTCGCTCCGCAGGGCGCTGATTGGGATGCCGCCGTCGAAGCCTGGAAAGACCTGGTGTCCGACGCCGACGCGGTGTTCGACACCGTGATCGAACTCGACGCTGCCCAGATCAAGCCGCAAGTCAGCTGGGGCACGTCGCCGGAAATGGTGTTGGCCGTCGACCAGAAGGTGCCGGACCCGGCCCAGGAAGCCGACCTGGTCAAGCGCGGTTCCATTGAGCGCGCCCTGAAGTACATGGGCTTGAAAGCCAATCAGGCGATCACCGACATCCAGTTGGATCGCGTGTTCATCGGTTCCTGCACCAACTCGCGGATCGAAGACCTGCGCGCCGCAGCAGTGATCGCCAAGGGCCGCAAGGTTGCGTCGACCATTAAACAAGCCATCGTCGTGCCGGGTTCGGGCCTGGTCAAGGCGCAAGCCGAAGCGGAAGGCCTGGACAAGATCTTCCTCGAAGCCGGTTTCGAATGGCGTGAGCCGGGCTGTTCCATGTGCCTGGCGATGAACCCTGACCGCCTGGAGTCGGGCGAGCATTGCGCATCGACCTCCAACCGTAACTTCGAAGGTCGCCAGGGCGCCGGTGGGCGTACCCACCTGGTCAGCCCGGCCATGGCCGCCGCCGCCGCCGTCAACGGTCGTTTCATCGACGTTCGCGAATTGATCTGAGGAATACCCGATGCGTGCTTTTACACAACACACAGGTTTAGTCGCGCCGTTGGACCGTGCCAACGTGGACACCGACCAGATCATCCCCAAGCAGTTCCTGAAGTCGATCAAGCGCACCGGTTTCGGCCCCAACCTGTTCGACGAATGGCGCTACCTGGACGTGGGCTATGCCTACCAGGACAACTCCAAGCGCCCGCTGAACAAGGACTTCGTGCTCAACGCCGAGCGTTACCAGGGCGCCAGTGTGCTGCTGGCCCGGGAAAACTTCGGTTGCGGCTCCAGCCGTGAACACGCGCCGTGGGCCCTGGAAGAATATGGCTTTCGCAGCATTATCGCGCCGAGCTATGCGGACATCTTCTTCAACAACAGCTTCAAGAATGGCTTGTTGCCGATCATCCTGAGCGACGCCGAAGTGGATGAGCTGTTCCAGCAAGTGGAGGCCAATGTGGGCTACCAGTTGACGGTGGACCTGGCCGCACAGACCGTGACCCGTCCGGATGGCAAGGTGTACCACTTCGAAGTGGACGCCTTTCGCAAGCACTGCTTGATCAATGGCCTGGACGATATCGGCCTGACCTTGCAGGACGGCGATGCGATTGCGGCGTTTGAGCGCAAGCACCGGGCGAGCCAGCCGTGGTTGTTTCGCGATTGAGGTAGGCAGGACCGCCGCTATCGGGGGCAAGCCCCCTCCCACATTTGAATGTATTCACAGATCAAAAGGTGGGGGGGGCTTGCCCCCGATGAGGCCGGTGTTAACAACACAAAATCCAGGGAAAGCCCCCATGACCACCACCGCCCACACCCAAGTCGTGCAAAAACAATTCGGCGAACAAGCCGCCGCCTACCTGAGCAGCGCCGTTCACGCGCAGGGCACCGAATTCGCGCTGCTCCAGGCCGAACTGGCCGGGCAGGGCAGTGCACGACTGCTGGACCTGGGTTGCGGTGCCGGTCATGTCAGTTTCCATGTCGCGCCGTTGGTGAAAGAGGTGGTGGCCTACGACCTGTCCCAGCCAATGCTCGACGTGGTGGCCGCCGCTGCGCAAGATCGCGGTTTCACCAATATCAGCACCGTGAACGGCGCCGCTGAACGCCTGCCGTTCGCCGATGGCGAGTTCGACTTCGTGTTCAGTCGTTATTCGGCCCACCACTGGAGCGACCTCGGCCTGGCCCTGCGCGAAGTGCGGCGAGTGCTCAAGCCGGGCGGCGTGGCGGCCTTCGTGGACGTGTTGTCACCGGGCAGCCCGTTGCTGGACACTTACCTGCAAACCGTCGAAGTGCTGCGCGACACCAGCCATGTGCGTGATTACTCCGCCGCCGAGTGGATGCGCCAGCTCAGCGAGGCCGGCTTGCATGTGCGCAACAGCAGCCGCCAGCGCCTGCGCCTGGAATACACGTCGTGGGTCGAACGCATGCGTACCCCGCAGGCTTTGCGCGCAGCCATCCTGCAGCTGCAACAGGCAATGGGCCAGGAAGTGCGCGATTATTACGAGATTCAAGCCGACGGCACCTTCAGCACTGACGTGCTGGTGGTGTGGGCCGAGCGCTGATTGATTTTTCCCGACCTGCCCACGAGCAGGTCGCTCGATGAAATGAGGAACCCATGAGCAAGCAGATTCTGATTCTCCCTGGCGACGGTATTGGTCCGGAAATCATGGCCGAGGCGGTCAAGGTGCTGGAATTGGCCAACGCCAAGTACAGCCTGGGCTTCGCGCTGAGCCACGACGTGATCGGCGGCGCAGCCATCGACAAGCACGGCGTGCCCCTGGCCGACGAGACCCTGGACCGTGCCCGCGCGGCCGACGCTGTGCTGCTGGGCGCCGTGGGCGGCCCGAAGTGGGACAAGATCGAGCGGGATATCCGTCCTGAGCGCGGCCTGCTGAAAATCCGTGCGCAACTGGGCCTGTTCGGCAACCTGCGCCCGGCCATCCTCTATCCGCAACTGGCCGACGCCTCGAGCCTCAAGCCGGAAGTGGTGGCGGGCCTGGATATCCTGATCGTGCGTGAGCTGACCGGCGGTATCTATTTCGGCTCGCCACGCGGCGTGCGCGAGTTGGAGAATGGCGAGCGTCAGGCCTACGACACCCTGCCGTACAGCGAGAGCGAAATCCGCCGCATCGCCCGTGTCGGTTTCGACATGGCCCGTGTACGTGGCAAGAAGGTCTGCTCGGTCGATAAGGCCAACGTACTGGCTTCCAGCCAACTGTGGCGTGAGATCGTCGAAGAGGTCGCCAAGGATTACCCGGACGTCGAGCTGAGCCACATGTACGTCGACAACGCCGCCATGCAACTGGTGCGTGCGCCCAAGCAGTTCGACGTGATCGTCACCGACAACCTGTTCGGCGATATCCTGTCCGACCAGGCGTCGATGCTCACCGGCTCCATCGGCATGCTGCCGTCGGCCTCCCTGGACACAAACAACAAAGGTATGTACGAGCCGTGCCACGGTTCTGCACCGGACATCGCAGGCCAGGGCATTGCCAACCCGTTGGCGACGATTCTGTCGGTGTCGATGATGCTGCGTTACAGCTTCAACCTGAGCGATGCGGCCGATGCGATCGAGAAGGCCGTAAGCCTGGTGCTGGACCAGGGCTTGCGCACCGGCGACATCTGGTCGCAGGGCTGCACCAAAGTCGGGACGCAAGAAATGGGCGATGCTGTAGTCGCCGCGCTGCGGAATCTGTAATCTCTCGGGCCCGCTTGCAGTTGTTGCTGCAAGGCGGCCCACTTTTTAACAAGGTGTAGTTGCGATGAAACGTGTAGGTCTGATCGGTTGGCGCGGCATGGTCGGTTCCGTGCTCATGCAGCGGATGCTGGAAGAGCAGGATTTCGATCTTATCGAGCCGGTGTTTTTCACCACTTCGAACGTAGGTGGCCAAGGGCCGTCCGTGGGCAAGGATATTGCGCCGCTCAAGGATGCCTACAGCATTGAAGAGCTCAAGACCCTCGATGTGATTCTGACCTGCCAGGGTGGCGACTACACCAGCGAAGTCTTCCCCAAGCTGCGCGAAGCCGGCTGGCAGGGCTACTGGATCGACGCCGCGTCGAGCCTGCGCATGCAGGACGATGCGGTGATCATCCTCGACCCGGTCAACCGCAAGGTCATCGACCAGCAGCTGGACGCCGGCACCCGCAATTATGTGGGCGGCAACTGCACCGTCAGTCTGATGCTGATGGGCCTGGGTGGCTTGTTCGAGGCCGGTCTGGTCGAGTGGATGAGCGCTATGACCTATCAGGCGGCCTCCGGTGCCGGCGCGCAGAACATGCGTGAACTGATCAAACAGATGGGCGCGACCCACGCTGCGGTTGCCGATCAACTGGCCGACCCGGCCAGCGCGATCCTGGATATTGACCGCCGCGTGGCCGACGCCATGCGCAGCGAAGCTTATCCGACCGAAAACTTCGGCGTGCCATTGGCCGGTAGCCTGATCCCGTGGATCGACAAGGAACTGCCGAACGGCCAGAGCCGCGAAGAGTGGAAGGCCCAGGCCGAGACCAACAAGATCCTCGGTCGCTTCAAGAATCCGATCCCGGTGGATGGCATCTGCGTGCGCATCGGCGCCATGCGCTGCCACAGCCAGGCGCTGACCATCAAGCTGAACAAAGACGTGCCGATCGCCGATATCGAAGGGTTGATCAGCCAGCACAACCCCTGGGTCAAGCTGGTGCCGAACAACCGCGATATCAGCATGCAGGAGCTGAGCCCGACCAAGGTCACCGGCACCCTGAATGTACCTGTGGGCCGTCTGCGCAAGCTGAACATGGGCAGCCAGTTCCTCGGCGCGTTTACCGTTGGCGACCAGTTGCTGTGGGGCGCGGCCGAGCCGTTGCGTCGCATGCTGCGGATTTTGCTCGAGCGTTGATCGCTGCTTGTACCGGGAAACCCGCGCTCTGGTGACAGGCGCGGGTTTTTTGTTGCCTGCCAGGGCCTTATCGGGGGCAAGCCCCCTCCCACATTTGAATGCGTTCACACATCACCCTGTGGGAGGGGGCTTGCCCCCGATGAGGCCATCAGCCACTCCACAAGCCCCAGGCCAATTGCCTCACCCCCTGTCACCCGGTAAAGTGCCGCTCCCCCGCAATGCCCGAGGCAAGCCCCATGACCCAGACCTTTGAAATCGCCGTGATCGGCGCCACCGGCACCGTTGGCGAAACCCTGGTACAGATTCTCGAAGAGCTGGACTTCCCGGTAGGCACCCTTTATTTGCTGGCGGGCAACAATTCCGCCGGTGCCTCGGTACCGTTCCGGGGCAAGAATCTGCGGGTAAAGGAAGTCGACGAATTCGATTTCAGCAAGGCGCAACTGGCTTTCTTCGCGGCCGGCCCGGCGGTGACCTTGAGCTTCGCTCCACGCGCCATTGCCGCCGGTTGTTCGGTGATCGACTTGTCTGGCGCGTTGCCTGCCGAGCAGGCGCCGCACGTGGTGCCGCAAGCCAATGCCCACGTGCTCAAAGACTTGAAGAAGCCGTTTCAAATCGCCAGCCCGAGCCCGTCCGCCACTTACCTGGCGGTGGTGCTGGCGCCGTTGCGTGGCCTGCTGGATATCCAGCGCGTGAGCGTCACCGCCAACCTGGCCGTGTCTGCCCTGGGCCGCGAGGCCGTGAGTGAGTTGGCCCGCCAGACCGCCGAGCTGTTGAATGTGCGTCCGCTGGAGCCGACCTTCTTTGATCGGCAAGTGGCCTTCAACCTGCTGGCACAAGTCGGCACGCCAGACGCCCAGGGTCACACGGCGCTGGAGAAACGTCTCGTACATGAATTGCGCGCCGTACTGGAAACACCTTTACTGAAAATTTCCGCCACGTGCATTCAAGCCCCGGTGTTTTTCGGCGATAGCCTGACTGTGTCGCTGCAGTTGGGCGCGCCGGCCGATCTGGCTGCGGTGAGCGGCGCGCTTGAGGCGGCGCCGGGTATCGAGCTGGTCGAGGCGGGCGACTACCCAACGGCAGTCGGCGATGCAGTGGGTCAGGACGTTGTTTATGTAGGACGAGTGCGCGCGGGCGTCGACGACCCGGCGGAACTAAATCTGTGGCTGACGTCAGATAACGTACGCAAAGGGGCTGCGCTTAACGCCGTGCAGCTGGCGCAGTTGTTGATAAAAGGCCTTGCGTAAAAGATACTTGGCGTCAATTTGTAGATTGATTCTCACCAAGCGCTATGCTTGGCCCAAAGCGGAACACAAGCGTGTCGGTGACCTATCGGCTCGCCATGCCTTATGGCAGCGGTTACCAACCTTCTCGCAAGCCGGGGAGTGTTCAGACAAAGGATGAGGCTATGGTTCAAGTTCGCAAACTGGTGTTAGCAATAGCGGCCGCCTCGGCGCTGTCCTCCGGTATGGCGCAGGCGCTGCAACTTGGGGAGATGACCCTCAAGTCGAAGTTGAACCAGCCGCTGTCGGTGGAAATCGAGTTGCTCGACGTCGGTGGCCTCACGGCGTCCGAGATCACCCCGAGCCTGGCGTCGTCCCAGGCGTTCGTCGATGCGGGTGTAGATCGCCAGGCCTTTCTCGACCAGCTCACTTTTACGCCGGTGGTCAATCCCAATGGCCGCAGCGTGGTGCGCGTCACCTCCGACAAACCGCTGCCCGATTCCTATGTGCGCTTTCTGTTGCAGGTGCAATGGCCTAATGGCCGCCTGATGCGTGATTACAGCGTGCTGCTCGATCCCGCCAAATTCGACCCGCCCACATCGGCTGCCAGCGCCCCGGCGCCGCGCTTGAGTGCGCCGGCCGGCACCGCGTCTGCCGTCAGCAAGCCTGCGCAACATACCACCACGGCTCGCGACACCTTGTGGGAAATTGCCGAGAAAAACCGCAATGGTGGCTCTGTGCAACAGACCATGCTGGCCATTCAGGCGCTCAACCCAAATGCCTTTGTCGATGGCAACATCAACCGCTTGAAAACCGGCCAGGTCCTGCGCCTGCCGGACACCGTGCAAAGCACCGCGCTGGCGCAACCCCAGGCGATCGCCGAAGTGACTGCGCAGAACGCCGCCTGGCGCCAGGGGCGCCGCACTGCCACCCAGCAAGTGGCAGGCAAGGCCCAGTTGGACGCCACCAAGCGCACCGAGACTGGCAGCGCGCCGTCGAGCACCAATGCCAAGGACAACCTGAGCCTGGTGTCGGCCGAAGCAGCCAAAAAAGGTGCAAACGGCAAGGCGGGCGACAGCCGTGCGTTGAGCGACAAGCTGGCGATGACTCAAGAGCAACTGGACACCACCCGTCGCGATAACGAAGAGCTCAAAAGCCGCGCGGCAGATTTGCAAAGCCAGTTGGACAAGCTGCAAAAGCTGATTCAACTGAAAAATGATCAACTGGCCCGGTTGCAGGCCGAGAAGGGCGATGCAGTGGCGCCCGTGACGGCAGCAGCAGCGCCCGAGGCGGCGGCGATGCCTGCGCCGTCGGCCGATGAGCCGGCGCCTGCCGAACAAGCCCCGGTTGCCGCACCTACTCCGGAACCTGCCAAGCCGGTTGCCGCGCCTGCAACCACCGAAGGCAAATTCAATGAGCTGTTGACCAACCCCATCGTGCTCGGTGTGCTCGGTGGTGCGGCCATCATTCTGGCGTTGCTGCTCCTGCTGCTGTGGGTGCGTCATCGCAACGCCCGTCTTGAAGAAGAGAAGCACCTGCGCATGGCGCGAGCGCTGGCTGAGGAGCCGGAGTTCACATCGAGCCTGGAGCGCGACCTGCCCTCCGACAGTTTCGAAGGCCTGGAAGTGCCGCCGCCGAATGTAGCGCCCGCGCCTGCGCGCGCTCCGGTGGTTGAGCCGGTCGTGCCGAGCGTCGCCTCGGTGCTTGCGCCGCTGGCGGTTGCGGTTGCCGCGCAGAACGCCAACGATGCGCTGGCCCAGGCCCAGTCCCATATCGACCGTGGCCACCTGAACCAGGCGGCCGATGTGCTCGAACAAGCGATCAAGCACGAGCCCAAGCGCAGCGATCTGCGTTTGAAGCTGATGGAAGTGTACGGCCTGCAAAATGACAAGGACGGTTTCGTCAATCAGGAGCGGCAGCTGGTGGCCAACGGTGAAAACCATGCCCAGGTCGAGCAGCTCAAACGCCGTTTCCCGGCCATGGCGGTATTGGCGGCAGGTGTAAGCGCGGCAGTGGCCGCTGCAGCCCTGGACGCCCAGTACGTCAAGGATTTGCTGGAAGACAAGCCGGCTGCGTCGCAGCCGGAGCCGTTGGACACCGATTTCGATCTGAGCCTGGACGAGTTGGAAGCGGCATCGCCGGCTGAGGTCGATGATCAGCAGACATTCGAGGCGCTTCTTCAGCAGCAGACGGCAGCCAATGCACGTGCCGATGAACTGGCGGACTTCGACCTTGATCTGCAACTGGATGCACCGGCGTCCGCGCAATCGGATGACGACTTCCTGTCCGGGCTCGAAGAGCAGATGAAGGACGTGCCTGCCGTCGAGCCGCCGACCCTGACCCCAGCAGCTCTGGACGACTTCGATTTGCCGGAAGATTTCGACCTCTCCCTGGCGGATGAGCCCGAATCGGCGCCCAAGCCGGATGCCTTCGCGTCGGAGCTGGATGACGTCAACGCCGAGTTGGACCGTCTGTCCCAGAGCCTGGAGCACCCCTCCATCGAACCCTCGTTCACGGCTGAAGATGCGGCGCTCGGTGACGATGAGCCTGAGTTCGACTTCCTGTCGGGTACCGATGAAGTCGCCACCAAGCTGGACCTGGCCCAGGCTTATATCGACATGGGGGATGCCGATGGCGCCAAGGACATCCTGTCCGAAGTACTGACCGAGGGCAACGAGACCCAGCGCGGCGAGGCCAAGGAAATGCTCGGCCGAATCTGAAGGCTGATAAACATCCATTGTGAGACAGGGCGTGCTTCCTCCCACAGTTGGCTTGGCGCCCCTCTCCAACAAAAGCGCCCGTCGCGCAGCCGTCGCCTTTATAATGGCTGCCTTCGCGCAACTCATCAGGCTCTCAGTTCTTGGCAAATATAGATAACGCGGCCGCCGAAATGGCGGCCGCAGGCTTTTACCGCATCGCGCTGGGCGTGGAATACAAAGGCTCGCGCTATCGCGGCTGGCAACGCCAGGCATCCGGCGTGCTGACGGTGCAGGAAACCCTGGAAAACGCTTTGTCGAAAGTCGCTGACTCGCCGGTGTCGCTGATGTGTGCCGGGCGGACCGACGCGGGCGTGCATGCCTGCGGTCAGGTGGTGCATTTCGACACCCAGGCCGAACGCTCGATGAAGGCCTGGGTAATGGGCGCCAATATCAACCTGCCCCATGACGTCAGCGTCACCTGGGCCAAGGTCATGCCGGCGCATTTTCATGCGCGCTTCAAGGCCATCGCCCGGCGCTACCGCTACGTGATCTATAACGATCAGATCCGCCCGGCGCACCTGAACCAGGAAATTACCTGGAACCACCGCCCGCTGGATGCCGAGCGCATGGCCGAGGCTGCGCAACACCTTGTGGGGGTGCATGATTTCAGCGCGTTCCGTGCCGGCCAATGCCAGGCCAAATCGCCGATCAAGGAAGTCCACCATCTGCGCGTGACCCGTCATGGCAAGATGATTGTGCTGGATATCCGTGCGGGCGCGTTCCTGCACCATATGGTGCGTAACATTGCGGGTGTGCTGATGACCATCGGTACCGGCGAGCGTCCGGTGCAATGGGCCAGCGAAGTGCTGGAAAGCCGCGTGCGCCGTACCGGTGGGGTGACGGCGCATCCGTTCGGCCTGTATCTGGTGGAGGTGGAGTACCGTGATGAGTTCGAGCTGCCGGAGCGTTTTATCGGGCCACACTTCCTCACCGGTTTCAGCGAACTTGACGGCTGACGCCCGGAAGAGCTTTTGTTACCATCCGGGACTTTCTCGGTTCAATCCCTGAGGTTTCTACGATATGTCAGCCGTTCGCAGCAAGATTTGCGGGATTACCCGCATCGAAGACGCGTTGGCGGCGGTCGAGGCGGGGGCGGATGCCATTGGTCTGGTGTTTTACGCCAGGAGCCCGCGAGCGGTGAATGTGTTGCAGGCGCGGGCCATCATCGCTGCGCTGCCACCGTTCGTGACCACTGTGGGCTTGTTCGTCAACGCCAGCCGGTGTGAACTCAATGAAACCCTGGATGCCGTGCCGCTGGACATGCTGCAGTTTCATGGCGACGAAACCCCGGACGAATGCGAGCGCTATCAGCGCCCCTACATCAAGGCGCTGCGCGTCAAGGCCGGCGACGATATCGCCGCCGCCTGTGCCGCCTATACGGGGGCGCGCGGGATTCTGCTGGACACCTATGTCGAAGGCGTTCCCGGCGGTACGGGCGAAGCGTTCGACTGGTCGCTGATCCCGGCGGGCTTGAGCAAGCCGGTGATTCTGGCCGGTGGGCTCACCCCTTCGAATGTCGGCGCGGCCATCGAGCAGGTCCGGCCGTATGCCGTGGATGTCAGCGGCGGGGTGGAGCAGGGCAAGGGCATCAAGGATCACGCCAGGATTCGCGCATTCGTGCAGGCCGTGCGCAACAGCAGCGGTGCGATGTGACGGCTGGCAGTCTGCCGCCGTCCATAACTACCACTGTGTAAAACAGCACCGGCGCCGCCTGCGGGAGGCCCGGAAACGAAGTGGCAACCCTGCGCTGGCAGGTTGTCTGGAAGGCTGAGGATACAGGCGGGAAATGGCTGGTCGAGCCTCTGACCCCGTCCCGCCGACATCATCGCCACATATGAATTTAGCTCAAGGGCATACGCGGGGCTGTGTTCAAGCCACCGGTACTGGAGAAAGAAAGCATGAGCAACTGGTTAGTAGACAAACTGATCCCTTCGATCATGCGTTCCGAGGTGAAGAAAAGCTCGGTTCCTGAAGGTCTGTGGCACAAGTGCCCGTCCTGCGACGCGGTGCTGTACCGCCCGGAACTGGAAAAGACCCTGGACGTTTGCCCCAAGTGCAACCACCACATGCGTATTGGCGCACGCGCGCGTATCGACATCTTCCTCGACGCCGACGGCCGCAACGAGCTGGGCGCTGACCTGGAGCCGGTCGACCGTCTCAAGTTCCGCGACAGCAAGAAGTACAAGGACCGTCTGGTCGGTGCGCAGAAGCAGACCGGCGAGAAAGACGCGTTGATCTCCGTCAGCGGCAAGCTGCTGGGCATGCCGGTAGTGGTGTCGGCGTTCGAGTTCTCCTTCATGGGCGGCTCGATGGGTGCCATCGTCGGCGAGCGTTTCGTGCGCGCTGCCAACTATGCCCTGGAAAACCGTTGCCCGATGATCTGCTTCGCCGCCTCCGGTGGCGCGCGTATGCAGGAAGCGCTGATTTCCCTGATGCAAATGGCCAAGACCTCGGCGGTATTGGCGCGTCTGCGCGAAGAAGGCATTCCGTTCATCTCGGTATTGACCGACCCGGTGTACGGCGGCGTTTCCGCCAGCCTGGCGATGCTGGGCGATGTGATCGTCGGCGAGCCGAAGGCCCTGATCGGCTTCGCCGGCCCGCGCGTCATCGAGCAGACCGTGCGTGAAAAACTGCCGGAAGGTTTCCAGCGCAGCGAGTTCCTGCTGGAACACGGCGCCATCGACCTGATTATCCCGCGCGGCGAGCTGCGGCCACGGCTGGGTAACCTGCTGGCGCAAATGATGGGCCTGCCAACGCCTGTCTACGTCGCACCTAAAGTCGAGCCGATCGTTGTGCCGCCGGTGCCGGCAAACCTATGACCGAACGTTCCCTGGGCGAATGGCTCGCCTACCTTGAGCAGTTGCATCCGTCCGCCATCGACATGGGCCTGGAGCGCTCGCAACAGGTAGCGGCCCGCCTGGGGTTGGGGCGTCCGGCACCGCGTGTGATCACCGTAACCGGCACCAATGGCAAAGGCTCGACCTGCGCCTTTGTCGCCGCGTTGCTGCAAGCTCAAGGGCTGAAAGTCGGCGTATACAGTTCGCCGCACCTGCTGCGCTATAACGAGCGGGTGCAGCTCAATGGCGTCGAAGCGAGCGACGCGCAACTCTGCGAAGCCTTCGCCGCCCTCGATGCAGGGCGTGGCGATATTTCCCTGACCTATTTCGAGATGGGCACCCTGGCGGCGTTGTGGCTGTTCGAGCGTGCGCAGCTCGATATCGTCGTGCTGGAAGTGGGCCTGGGCGGGCGTCTGGACACGGTCAACGTGGTGGATGCCGACGTGGCGCTGGTCACCAGTATCGGTGTCGACCATGTCGACTACCTGGGCGATACCCGCGAATCCGTGGCGTACGAAAAGGCCGGGATCTTTCGCCCGGGCAAGCCTGCGCTGTGCGGTGATCTTGACCCACCGCAACCCTTGCTGGACAAGGTGCGTGAGCTCGATTGCCCGTTTTACCTGCGCGGGCGTGATTTCAGTCTCGAGATCGGCGATCAGCATTGGCAATGGTCCGGGCGCGATGCGCGGGGTCAACAGGTAGTGTTGCGCGATTTGCCGCTGCTGAACCTGCCGATGGAAAATGCCGCGCTCGCGCTGCAAGCCTATCTGTTGCTGGATCTGCCGTGGAATCCCGGGCAAATTGCCGCAACCCTGCTGGCGACGCGGGTAGTGGGGCGCCTGGATCGGCGCGCCGTCGAGTGGCAAGGCAAGCGTCTTAACCTGCTGCTGGATGTGGGGCATAACCCCCACGCCGCTGAATACCTGGCGCAGCGGCTGATGCGCACGCCATTGTCCGGCCGTCGCCTGGCGGTGTTCGGCTTGCTGGCTGACAAGGATCTTGATGGCGTGATTGCGCCGTTGCTCGGCAGCGTAGGGGCCTGGGCCGTTGCACCGCTTGATACCCCGCGTAGCCGTGCGGCAGCTGAACTGCAAGTTGCCTTGCAGAACCTTGGTGCGCCGGTGGCGTCGTATGCAAGCGTCACTGCGGCCCTTGAGGCGCAATGTGCGGTGGCGACGGCCGACGACGAGATTCTGTTGTTCGGATCATTTTATTGTGTTGCCGAGGCGCTCGAATGGCTGGCCCGGCGCTCCACGGAGGAAGCTGCACATGGCATTACTCGATAGCGCATACAAGCAGCGGATGGTGGGAGCCCTGGTGTTGGTGGCATTGGCGGTGATTTTCCTGCCGATGCTGTTCTCCCGTCAGGACGAACAGCGCCAGGTGGTGGTTGAAGCGCCGGCTGCGCCACAGGCGCCGGTGGTGCCTCAGGTTCAGGTGGAACCGGTGGTGGTGCCTGAACCGCAAGCGCTGCCTGAGCAAGAGCCCGTGCCGACCGACGCCGAGGTCGCTGCACAGCAGGCGCCTTCCATGCCGGTGCAGCCGAGTGTTCCGGTGGTCAAGCCGGCTCCGGCAGCGCCTGTCGCAGCCGCCAAGCCTGCCGCGCCGACCCCTGCGCCCAAGCCGGTCGCGCCACAGCCGGCCGCGCCGGGCAAGCCGGATGTCGGTCAGAGTCGTATCGACCCGAATGGGTTGCCGATCAGTTGGTCGATTCAAGTGGCCAGCCTGGGCAACCGCGAAGGCGCCGACGCCTTGCAGAAAAAGCTGCGCGCCCAAGGCTACAACGCTTATATCCGCAGCGCCGATGGCAAGAACCGTGTGTTTATCGGCCCGCTGATCGAGCGCGCCGAAGCCGATCGCCTGCGCGATTTGCTCGATCGTCAGCAGAACCTCAAGGGGTTTGTGACCCGTTTCCAGCCTGAGCGCGGCTAGGCGGCACGATAAGGTCAAAATGTGGGAGGGGGCTTGCCCCCGATAGCGGTGGGTCAGTCAGTACCTCTGACACTGAACCACTGCCATCGGGGGCAAGCCCCCTCCCACATTGTTTTCAGCGGTCTTGAAATAGTGTTCGCACTGCCCAATCTATTGATTTGCAAAGCACCCGTAATCACCGCTTACCGATAGCCCGGCGCTCTGCTAAAATGCGCCGCCTTATCCGTACGTAGGCTGCACTGTGCCATTTACCTGGGTTGATTGGGCGATCGTTGCAATCGTCGCCATCTCCGCTTTGATCAGTCTGAGCCGCGGCTTCGTAAAAGAAGCACTGTCGTTGCTGACCTGGATCATCGCAGGAGTCGTAGCCTGGATGTTCGGTGGTTCACTGTCGGTCTACCTGGCCGGGTACATCGAGACACCCTCGGCCCGCGTCATCGCGGGCTGCGCCATTATGTTCATCGCCACGCTGCTGGTGGGGGCAATGGTCAATTATCTGATTGGCGAGTTGATACGTGTCACCGGCCTTTCCGGGACCGATCGATTTCTCGGCATGGCCTTCGGCGCCGCGCGGGGCGCGTTGCTGGTGGTCGTGGCGGTCGGGCTGTTGAGCCTGGGGCCGGTACAGCAGGATGCGTGGTGGCAGGAGTCGGTACTCGTGCCAAAATTTCTATTGGTTGCAGATTGGTCCAAGAACCTCATATTGGGGTGGAGCAGTCAGTGGCTGGCCAGCGGAATCAGCGTACCCGCTGATCTTCCGTTCAAGGAACACCTCTTGCCGGCCAACACGCCTCAGTAAGTGGTGTTCAGTCAAGATTCATTAAGTAGGGGTTGCGTCGCATGTGTGGCATCGTCGGTATCGTCGGTAAGTCGAACGTCAATCAGGCGCTGTATGACGCGCTAACCGTCCTCCAGCACCGCGGCCAGGATGCTGCCGGTATTGTGACCAGCCACGACGGCCGGTTATTCCTGCGCAAGGACAATGGCCTGGTGCGTGACGTGTTCCACCAACGTCATATGCAGCGCCTGGTCGGGCACATGGGCATTGGCCATGTGCGTTACCCGACCGCCGGTAGCTCGACCTCGGCCGAAGCTCAACCGTTCTACGTCAACTCGCCTTACGGCATTACCTTGGCGCATAACGGCAACCTGACCAACGTTGAACAACTGGCCAAGGAGATTTACGAATCCGACCTGCGCCACGTCAACACCAGTTCCGACTCGGAAGTACTGCTCAACGTGTTCGCCCACGAGCTGGCCCAGCGCGGCAAGCTGCAGCCCACCGAAGAAGACGTGTTTGCCGCGGTGATCGACGTGCACAACCGGTGCGTCGGTGGTTACGCCGTGGTGGCGATGATCACCGGTTACGGCATCGTCGGTTTCCGTGACCCCCACGGCATCCGCCCGATCGTGTTCGGCCAGCGTCACACCGACGAAGGCGTCGAGTACATGATCGCCTCCGAAAGCGTGTCCCTGGATGTACTGGGCTTCACGTTGATCCGCGACCTGGCACCGGGTGAAGCGGTCTACATCACTGAAGACGGCAAGCTGCACACCCGTCAGTGCGCCGTAGCGCCGAAACTCACGCCATGCATCTTCGAACACGTCTACCTGGCGCGTCCGGATTCGATCATCGACGGCGTGTCGGTCTACAAGGCACGCCTGCGCATGGGTGAGAAGCTGGCCGAGAAGATCCTGCGCGAGCGTCCCGAGCACGACATCGACGTGGTCATCCCCATCCCGGACACCAGCCGTACCGCTGCGCTGGAGCTGGCCAACCACCTGGGCGTCAAGTTCCGCGAAGGCTTCGTCAAGAACCGTTACATCGGCCGTACCTTCATCATGCCCGGCCAGGCGGCACGCAAGAAGTCGGTGCGCCAGAAGCTCAATGCCATCGAGCTGGAATTCCGCGGCAAGAACGTCATGCTGGTGGATGACTCGATCGTGCGTGGTACCACCTGCAAGCAGATCATCCAGATGGCCCGTGAAGCCGGCGCGAAGAACGTGTATTTCTGTTCTGCCGCGCCCGCCGTGCGCTACCCGAACGTGTACGGTATCGACATGCCGAGCGCCCACGAACTGATCGCCCACAATCGTTCCACGCAAGACGTGGCCGACCTCATCGGTGCCGACTGGTTGATCTACCAGGACCTGCCTGACCTGATCGAGGCGGTTGGCGGCGGCAAGATCAAGATCGCCGAGTTCGACTGCGCCGTGTTCGATGGCAAGTACGTGACCGGTGACGTCGATGAGGCCTACCTGAACAAGATCGAGCAGGCGCGCAACGACTCGTCCAAGATCAAGACCCAGGCGGTCAGTGCGATCATCGATCTGTACAACAACTGAGTAGACACCGGCCCTGAGGGGCCGGTTTTGTATCTTAAACAAAGAATTTGTGTAAGGAGTCGCAGCATGAGTCAAGAATGGGATGCCGGTCGGTTGGACAGCGACCTCGATGGCGTAGCTTTCGATACCCTGGCTGTGCGCGCCGGCCAGCACCGTACCCCGGAAGGGGAGCACGGTGACCCGATGTTCTTCACCTCCAGTTATGTGTTCCGCACGGCGGCCGACGCCGCCGCGCGCTTTGCCGGTGAAGTGCCGGGCAACGTTTACTCGCGCTATACCAACCCGACCGTACGTGCGTTCGAAGAGCGCATCGCCGCCCTGGAGGGCGCAGAGCAGGCGGTGGCCACGGCGACCGGCATGGCGGCCATCCTGGCGGTGGTGATGAGCCTGTGCAGTGCTGGCGATCACGTACTGGTGTCGCGCAGCGTGTTCGGTTCGACCATCAGCCTGTTCGAGAAGTATTTCAAGCGCTTCGGTATCGAAGTGGACTACGTGCCCCTGGCGGATTTGTCCGGGTGGGATGCGGCGATCAAGGCCAATACCCGCCTGCTGTTCGTCGAGTCGCCGTCCAACCCGCTGGCGGAACTGGTGGATATCGCCGCGCTGTCCGAAGTGGCGCATGCCAAGGGCGCCATGCTGGTGGTCGACAACTGTTTCTGCACCCCGGCCCTGCAACAGCCGTTGAAGTTGGGCGCGGACATTGTGGTGCATTCGGCCACCAAGTTTATCGACGGCCAGGGCCGTTGCATGGGTGGCGTGGTGGCCGGTCGCGGCGAGCAGATGAAGGAGGTGGTGGGCTTCCTGCGCACCGCCGGCCCGACCCTGAGCCCGTTCAATGCCTGGATCTTTCTCAAAGGCCTGGAAACCCTCAGCCTGCGCATGAAGGCCCATTGCGCCAATGCCCAGGCCCTGGCCGAATGGCTGGAGCAGCAGGACGGTATCGAGAAGGTGCATTACGCCGGCCTGAAAAGCCATCCGCAGCACGCCTTGGCTCAGCGCCAGCAGCGCGGTTTCGGCGCAGTGGTGAGTTTCGAGGTGAAGGGCGGCAAAGAGGGCGCCTGGCGCTTTATCGATGCCACGCGTCTGATCTCGATCACCGCCAACCTGGGTGACAGCAAGACCACCATCACGCACCCGAGCACCACCTCCCACGGGCGTCTGGCGCCGCAGGAGCGTGAAGCCGCGGGCATCCGTGACAGCCTGATTCGCATCGCGGTCGGGCTGGAGGATGTGGCGGACTTGCAGGCTGACCTGGCCCGCGGGCTGGCGGCCTTGTGATCGAGTGGTCCATGGAGGCCGCAGCGGCCAGTAACGGGCGCGTTGCGCTGGTAACCGGCGCGGCGCGCGGCATTGGTCTCGGGATTGCGGCGTGGCTGATCAGTGAGGGCTGGCAGGTGGTGTTGACCGACCTGGACCGCGAGCGCGGTTCCAAGGTGTCCAAGGTGCTGGGCGAGAATGCCTGGTTTATCACCATGGATGTGGCCGACGAGAAGCAAGTGGCCCAGGGTGTCGCCGAGGTATTGGGGCAGTTTGGGCGCCTGGATGCGTTGGTGTGCAATGCGGCGGTGGCCGATCCACGCAATATCACCCTGGAAAGCCTCGACCTGGCGTACTGGAACCGCGTGCTGGCAGTGAACCTCAGTGGGCCGATGCTGCTGGCCAAGCATTGCGCGCCTTACCTGCGCGCCCATGGTGGCGCTATCGTCAACCTGGCCTCGACACGGGCCCGCCAGTCGGAGCCGGACACCGAAGCCTACGCGGCGAGCAAGGGTGGCCTGCTGGCGCTGACTCACGCCCTGGCGATGAGCCTGGGGCCGGAAGTGCGGGTCAATGCGGTCAGCCCCGGCTGGATCGATGCGCGTGATCCTGCTGCGCGGCGGGCCGAGCCGCTTACCGATGTCGATCATGCGCAGCATCCGGCGGGCCGGGTAGGGACGGTGGAGGACGTGGCGGCCATGGTGGCATGGCTGCTGTCGCGCCAGGCCGGGTTTGTCACCGGACAAGAGTTCGTGGTGGACGGCGGCATGAGCAAGAAGATGATCTATGAGCAGTGAGATGCAGATTCAAGCTGCAAGCTGCAAGTGAGAGCAGATTTTTGGTGGCTTTGAACTTGCGGCTTGAAGCTTGCTGCTTACAGCTGTTTTTGAAAAAAACTCAATCCTGCTATTGACTTAGGTCCGCTACCTGCGTAAATTTCGCGGCCTCAACGAAGCAAAGGGTGATTAGCTCAGCTGGGAGAGCATCTGCCTTACAAGCAGAGGGTCGGCGGTTCGATCCCGTCATCACCCACCACTTCTTGAGAGTTTTGCCTTAGGGCAAGACGCAACGTTAAAGGTTGCACCGACGCGCAGCGGTAGTTCAGTCGGTTAGAATACCGGCCTGTCACGCCGGGGGTCGCGGGTTCGAGTCCCGTCCGCTGCGCCATATTTTCCAGGTTCGATGTGTCGAGCTTGAGATTGAACAGCCCAGGTTGATCGATCAGATGTTCAAAGGTGATTGAGGCTTTACGCTCAGTCAGCCAAGCGATACGCAGCGGTAGTTCAGTCGGTTAGAATACCGGCCTGTCACGCCGGGGGTCGCGGGTTCGAGTCCCGTCCGCTGCGCCATATCTGCCTCAAGGCCCACTGAACGCCTTGGAGCACAAAGAAGCCGATGGCTGCTTTGATCCGATAGCAAAGACCCTGGTCGAAAGACCGGGGTTTTTTGTGTCTGCGATTTGTCTAATCCAGGCGAGGAGCCGGCGAACCGGCTCCCGTTCTTCATCAAAAACCCAGTTTATCCCGCAGCCCGTAATACCACGCGCCCATTGCGGCAAACGGTGTGCGCAAGAGCTGTCCGCCTGGGAACGGGTAATGGGGCAGGTCGGCAAACGCATCAAAGCGCTCGGCCTGGCCTTTCAATGCCTCGGCCAGGACCTTGCCTGCCAGGTGCGTATACGTCACGCCATGGCCGCTGCAACCCTGTGAGTAATAGATGTTGTCGCCGAGGCGGCCCACCTGTGGCAAGCGCGACAGGGTCAGCAGGAAATTGCCGGTCCAGGCGTAGTCGATCTTCACGTCCTTGAGCTGTGGGAACGCCTTGAGCATCTTTGGTCGAATGATCGCTTCTATATTCGCCGGGTCCCGCGCGCCATACACCACGCCGCCGCCGAAAATCAGACGCTTGTCGCGGGTGAGGCGGTAGTAGTCGAGCAGGTAGTTGCAGTCTTCGACACAGTAATCCTGCGGCAACAAGGTCTTGGCCAACTCATCGCCCAGTGGTGCGGTGGTGATCACCTGGGTGCCGCACGGCATTGATTTCGCCGCCAGCTCCGGCACCAGATTCCCCAGGTAGGCATTGCCCGCAACAATGATGAACTTGGCTCTGACCTTGCCTTCGGCGGTATGCACCACCGGGTTGGCGCCGCGCTCGATGCGCACGGCCGCCGATTGCTCATGGATTGTGCCGCCCAGGGACTCGACGGCCGCCGCTTCGCCCAATGCCAGGTTGAGTGGGTGGATATGCCCACCGCTCATGTCCAGCAGGCCGCCCACATAGTTGTCACAGGCCACGACTTCGCGGATACGGCGCTCGTCCAGCAGTTCAAGTTGCGTATGGCCGTAGCGCTCCCACAGGCGCTTCTGTGATTCCAGGTGGCCCATATGCTTGCTGTTGAGGGCGGCGAACACACCGCCGTCCTTCAAGTCGCACTGGATCTGATATTTGGCCACGCGCTCGCGAATGATCCTGCCACCCTCGAATGCCATCTCGCCCAGCAACTGCGCCTGCCTGGGCCCGACGCTGCGCTCGATGACGTCGATGTCGCGGCTGTAGCTATTGACGATCTGCCCGCCATTACGACCGGACGCACCATAACCTACCCTGGCGGCTTCCAGGACGGTTACGCGAAAGCCGTTCTCGAGCAGAAACAGCGCGCTGGAAAGACCGGTATAACCGGCACCAATTACGCAGACATCGGTTTCGACCTCGCCTTGCAATGCCGGGCGCGGCGGAACCGCATTCGCGGAGGCGGCGTAATACGACTGGGGGTAGGGGGTGTTCGCCATCCTGGAACCTCTGTTTTATATTTTTTACGAGTGCGGCGATCCTACCTGAGTTGAAAATTGCCTGCCAGCCACGCGTAATTCGCGGGCGCCTGACCCGCGAATAAAAAATTCGCATATTCATAGGGTTAGCTGCAAAAAAGATGTTGACACCCCTACGGAATTCCGTAGAATGCCGCCTCACAGCAGGCACGTAGCTCAGTTGGTTAGAGCACCACCTTGACATGGTGGGGGTCGTTGGTTCGAGTCCAATCGCGCCTACCAAACAAAATCCGCTCTGCTGGGCGGTCTAGAAGGGCTCACCGAAAGGTGGGCCCTTTTTTGTTGTCTGAAATTCGGGCAATACCACGCAAAGCGGCGCCTTGCGGCGCACTTGGGACACTGACGTCTCGGTCAACAGAAAAGCGTCGCCACCGACAGCAGGCAAATGATCTGGACCACCATCTGGCAGCGTATCTCGCCAATTGCTGTCGCCATACTGCTCATCTGACCGGCATACATAGCTGGAGCCCTCATTGTCGGCAATAGCACCCTGGATGCTGCGTAGGCGCATCATCGTTGAGTATAGGGCGAATCCCGAATCCCTCCAGTTGCCGATTCCAGCAGTGCCAATCTCGACAAAATTTATTGGTCTGCAGCAACAGTTTTTCTTGTTGGACACCTCCCGCCTCAAGGCAGCAAAGTTGCCGCCACTGCTCGACCTTCCGGGTCAACAATAAAAAAACCGAGCCGACTGCACGCCACTTTCATGCTGTGAGCCTCTTGCTCACATCCTGCTGTAATGGCGCCGCAGCGCGCACTAAAGGACCTCTCTGCCATGCAAACTGTTGTGAATTTATGGCCGTTGATCGGCGTACTTGTCATCGTGGTCGGCTTTGTATTGCGCTTCAATCCGTTGCTGGTGGTCACTGCCGCCGCTATCGCTACCGGGCTCGCCGCTCAGTTTCCGCTGGAGAAAATTCTCGCCACCATGGGTGACGGTTTCCTTCAGACCCGTGCACTGCAATTGATCCTGTTATTACCGCTGGCGGTGATTGGCCTGTTGGAGCGACATGGCTTGCGCCTGCATGCACAGAATTGGATCGCCCGTTTCGAGCGCGCGACGGTCGGGCGTCTGCTGATCATCTATCTGTTTGTACGTGAATCCACTGCGGCCATGGGACTGACCAGCCTGGGTGGGCATCCGCAGATGGTGCGGCCGTTGCTGGCGCCGATGGCCGAAGGCGCGGCAGAAAAACGCTATGGCAAGCTGCCGGACAAGCTGCGTCACAAGGTATTGGCCATGTGTGCCGCCACCGACAACGTGGGGCTGTTTTTCGGTGAAGACATCTTCGTCGCCTTTGGTGCGATCGCCTTGATGCATACCTTTCTGCTGGGCTCGGGGATCGATGTTGAGCCCCTGCATATCGCAGTGTGGGGCATCCCGACGGCGATCTGTGCCTTTATCATTCATGCCATTCGACTGCATCGATTCGATCGACGGTTGACCCGTGAGATGACCGCCGCCCCCTCGGTGGAGGCTGCGCAATGATTATTTCCATTCAATATCTGTATTGGCTGGCCGGTGTGCTGTTGCTGATCACCGCCGGCATGATCCTGCTGGATCGCACCCATCCCAAGCGTTGGTCGAGCGCGCTGTTCTGGCTGCTGTTTGCCATTCCGTTCCTGGTGGGAGAGCGCCTGCCCTCGGTGGTCATCGGTGGTGGCGTTGTAGTAATGGCGCTGATTGCCGGCCTGGGTGGCGTTGGCCGTGGCCAGCATGCGCAATTGCATGACAAGGCGGCCCGCGCCAGTGCCGCTCGCCTGGGTCACAAGCTATTCATACCCGCGCTGGCCATTCCGCTGACCACGGTGATTGGCTCGGTATTGCTCAAGCACACCGAAATCGGCGGTGTGCCGCTGCTTGATCCGAAGAATACTACCTTCGTCTCTCTCGGCATCGGCTGCCTGATCGCCCTTGGCCTGGCCTGCTGGCTGACGCGCGATACACCCGTGCAGGCCTTGCGCGAATCGCGTCGCCTGACCGAAGCTCTGGGCTGGGCCATGGTGCTGCCGCAGATGCTGGCCATGCTCGGGCTGTTGTTCAATGAAGCCGGGGTAGGCACGGCGGTCGCCCACATCACCACCACTTACATCAATCTGGATTTCAAATTGGTGGCGGTAATGGTCTATGTGCTGGGCATGGCGTTGTTTACGGTGATTATGGGCAACGGCTTCGCAGCGTTTCCGGTGATGACCGGCGGCGTCGGCGTGCCGGTGCTGGTGGGCATCTACGGTGGCAACCCGGCGGTGATGGCCGCGATCGGCATGTTCTCCGGCTACTGCG
This sequence comes from Pseudomonas sp. 37 R 15, assembly GCF_900004865.1. Lineage (NCBI taxonomy): Bacteria > Pseudomonadati > Pseudomonadota > Gammaproteobacteria > Pseudomonadales > Pseudomonadaceae > Pseudomonas > Pseudomonas sp. 37 R 15. The sequence continues at coordinate 76,769 of NZ_CVTV01000059.1, forward strand.
GTACGCTGATGACACCGATGGCGGCCAACTTCAATATCGTACCGGCAGCATTGCTGGAACTGCCGGACAAGAACGCGGTGATCAAGGCCCAATTGCCCACCGCGTTGATGATGCTGGTGGTCAATATCGTGCTGCTTTATCTGTTGATGTGAGGCCAGGATGAAAACCCTATTGCTGACCGGCTTCGAGCCTTTCGACCACGACGTGGTGAACCCCTCCTGGGAGGCGGTACGCCTGCTGGAAGGGGTAGAGCTGAGTGATGACGTGCGGATCGTCGCGCGCCGATTGCCCTGCGCCTTTGCCACTGCTGCCCAGACCTTGCTTCAACTGATCGAGGAGCTGCAACCGGCCATGGTCATCGCGACCGGCCTGGGCCCCGGGCGCAGTGATATTTCCATTGAGCGCGTCGCGATCAACGTCAATGATGCGCGTATCCCGGACAACCTCGGCGCCCAGCCGATCGACACGGCAGTGGTGGAAGGTGGGCCTGCCGCTTACTTCTCGACTTTGCCGATCAAGAGCATGGTCAGGACGGTACGTGAGGCGGGTATTGCGGCCTCGGTTTCGCAGACGGCTGGGACTTTCGTGTGCAATCAGGTGTTTTATCGATTGCAGCATGCGCTGGTGGGTACTGAGGTGCGCAGTGGATTTATCCATGTGCCGGGCTTGCCGGCGTTCGGTCAGCCGTCGATGGAATTGCCTGTGTTGGTGGAGGGCTTGCGCCTGGCGGTCTCGGCCGCCTGGCGAACCCGGATGGATATCGTGGAAACAGGTGGCCGGGTGAGCTGATTTAGTTCGAGGGGCTATAACCTCGACTACAGTTAAACAGGCGTCCACCTAGGAAGTACACCATGATCAAGTCCTCTAAGTTCGTCTCTGTCGCGTTGTCGCTTGCAGTGTTGGCAGGCAGCGGTATGGCCCTGGCTGACCCCGGCAATGGCAAGGGTCAGGGCAACAACAAAGGTAATCATTCGGCGGGGCAGGGCCACGACAAACCCAAAGGCAAAGGCTCGGCCGGTAACCTCGGGCCCAGCGTTGATCGAGGCGGTGTGCTGAGCCTGGTGGGTGGTAACCGCGATTACTGGAGTCCAGGGCCTGCGTTGCCGCCGGGTATTCAGAAAAATCTGGCTCGCGGCAAGCCGCTGCCGCCCGGTATCGCGAAGAAGCTCGATGGTCGCCTGGCGGGGCGCCTGCCTCATTACGATGGGTATGAGTGGCAGCAAGCGGGTACGGATCTGATATTGGTAACGATCGCCACCGGTATTATCTACGAAGTGCTCAACGGGGCGTTTGATTGAAGGGGCGATGGTTCACGCTTCCCGTACGGGAAAAAACAACTCGAAAGTCGTTACGCCATCTTCACTGCTGACGCGATACCGCCCGTTATGCAGTTGCATGATGGTGGCCACGATCGACAGCCCCAGTCCATTGGATTGGGAGGAGCGCTCGCGGGACTCATCCACCCGGTAGAACCGTTCGAACAGCCGCGGCAGATGCTCGGCGGGAATGGTCTCACCCTGGTTGCTGACCCTCACGTTGACGCCCTCGTCGGTTGCAATCGCCTGGATGCTCAGCGCCGAGCCCGGCGATCCATACTTGATGGCGTTGGCGCACAGGTTCGCCAGGGCGCGGCGCAGGAGCATCGGCTCAGCCCAGATCTCGCCTGCGCCCTGGACCACGATATGCATGCCCACGTCAGCGGCCAACCCTTCGAAATAATCCGCGATGCGCTCCACCTCATCCGCTGCGTCCAGCGCCTGGCGCTGGCGCAACGCGCTGGCCGGGTCGGTGCGCGCCAGGAACAGCATGTTGTCGAGCATCCGCGCCAGGCGTTCGAGCTCCTCGACATTGGACGCCAGCAGTTGCTGGTAGCTGTCGACACTGCGCTGCTGCTGCAGGGCAACCTGGGTTTCGCCGAGCAGGTTGTTGATCGGCGTGCGCAGTTCGTGGGCCATGTCGGTGGAGACCTGGCCCAGTTGCACAAAGCCCTTGGATAAACGCTCAAGCATGGTGTTGAACGACTCGATCATCGGTAGCAGTTCTTTCGGGGCGCCCTCGCTGTCGAGGCGCTCGGCCAGGTTGCCGACGCCGATCCCATGCGCATGCCGGGCCAGGCGGCGCAAGGGCAGCAGGCCGCGATGCACCAGCAGGTAACCGGCCAATGCCAGGATGATCGCAGCGATGCTTGCCAGGATGTAAACGCTCAATCGATAGCTGGCGAGTACGGCGGTGCGCTCGGTCATCAGGCGCCCGCTGGTGACTTGCAGGCTGCCCAGGTCGCCGGTGTTGATGGTCGCGGCTACCGTCGAGAAGGGAATGCCGTTGAGCCCCGGCACGTGCTGCACATCGCTCAGCGCCAGTACGTGATCCCTGGGCACCGGCTCTATCGCAGGCAGTTTGATATTCGCCGGGTTCACCAACAGCAAGGGTTGTTGACCGGGGGCTGCGATGCTCAATACGGATTCGCGGTTGCCGAGCATGTTCTGGAACAACTCGGGTTTGGTCTTGATCAGGTCCAGGGTATTGCTGTCGCTGAGCAGGTTGCGCAGTTGATCCACTCGGGAGATCAGCGCGGTGTCGTCGCGGCGGATCAGTTCGCGCTCCAGCTCGCGGTACAGTGCCACGCCCAGGGTGGTCATCAGGGCAAAGGCGAGCAGGGCGAAGATCAGCGCCAGGCGCAGGGTCAGCGAGTGATGACGGCTGCGACTCATGGCTGGGTATCGAAGCGGTAGCCGATGCCGCGCACGCTATGGATCAACTTGAGCTGGAACGGGTCGTCGATTTTCAAGCGCAGGCGTCGCACGGCCACGTCGACCACGTTGGTGTCACTGTCGAAATTCATGTCCCAAACCCGCGAGGCAATCAGCGAGCGTGACAGCACCTGGTCCTGGTGAGTGGCGAACAGGTGCAGCAGGGCGAACTCTTTATTGGTCAGGGTAATGCGCGTGCCGGCGCGGGTGACGCGGCGCTTGAGCACATCGATTTGCAGGTCGGCGATCTGCAGGTGCTCTTCTTCCCGAGTCGGGCCGCGTCGGGTCAGGGTGCGCAGGCGCGCGACCAGTTCGGCGAAGGAGAAGGGCTTGATCAGATAGTCGTCGGCGCCCAGCTCCAGGCCTTTGATGCGGTCGGCGATATCATCGCGGGCGGTCAGGAACAATACCGGCGTATCGGCCTCCTTGCGCAGGCGGCGCAGCACTTCCCAGCCATCCATTTTCGGCATCATCACATCAAGCACGATCACGTCGAACGGCGTTTCCAGGGCCTGGTGCAAACCGTCCACGCCATCGCGGGCCAGGCTCACGCTGTAGCCCAGTTCCTGCAAGCCATTGAGCAGATAATTGCCGGCCTTGGGTTCGTCTTCGACTACGAGGATGTTCATGGGAAATGCCCTGATTCAATGGGTTGCGCCAGTGTAGCCTGATCAATTGTCACTGGCGCAACCGATGCCTTGCACCCGGTAGTCCAGCACATGTTCCCGGTCCTGATGATCCAGGTAGCGCAGTTGCGCCGGGACGATACCGCATTGGCCATAGGTGTCGGTACTGGAGAGCACCTTCGCCACATCCAGGTGCACGAAAAAGCCGGTTTGATCATGGATCACGGGAGCGGCTGGGGCGGTGTCGGCGGCAAACACCGAGGCGGTGGCGAACAAGGCAATCAAGGCGAGGGCAAAGCGTTTCATGGCCAAATCTCTCTGTGAAAGGTTGGCTGCCGGGGTCGGCAGTGAGTTCACAGTAATCAGGCGACCCGAACAGCCAGCCAACAGGATGATGACAAGTTCGTCATTCAAGGCTTGAGGCGGGTGCCTCGCAGCGTTTACAAGTGGCGAGGTGAAACGTAGATTGCAGGGGCCGCTCATGGTTTGAGCACTTGAGGAAGCCGCGTCGTGTCCAACCGAAATCCTGCCGTATTGACTCAGCGTTACCGTGCCTTTCTGTTCGATATGGACGGGACCCTGCTTAACTCCATTGCCGCCGCCGAGCGGGTATGGAGCCGTTGGGCCGAACGCCATGGCCTGGATGTGGAGGCGTTCCTGACCACCATTCATGGCGCACGCGCGATTGATACGATCACGCGCCAGGCGTTGCCGGGTGTGGACGCCCAGGCCGAAGCGGCGTGGATTACCGCAGCTGAAGTGAACGATGTCGAGGGCGTCGTGGCGATTGCCGGCGCGGTAGAGTTCTTGAAGCGCTTGCCTGCCGATCAGTGGGCGCTGGTCACGTCTGCGCCCAAGGCACTGGCATTGCGCCGAATGGACGCTGCGGGTATTCCGGTGCCGGCGGTAATGGTGACGGCCGAAGATGTCGCCAGCGGCAAGCCAAATCCGGCCTGTTATGTGCTCGGTGCCCAGCGCCTGGGCGTGCCGGTGCAGGATTGCCTGGTGTTCGAGGATGCGACGGTAGGCATTCGAGCCGCAGAAGCGGCGGGAGCGGATGTGATGGTGGTGACCTCGACGCACCTGGCTGCCATGGCGACCGAGCATGCCTGTATCGACGGGTATGAGGGGCTGCAGGTCCTGCGAGAAGCGGATGGCCTGCTGACTGTGCGCGAGCTGGAAGACCGTCAGCGTGTTGCTTTTTGATGCGCGCGATGCGCCTCACGCTGGCATAGCTTGCGCAAGATTGTCTTCTGCATCGGCTTGAGGCAGAACGCAAACAGGTAGGCACACAGCAGTAATGCCAGGTCCAGCCAGGAGTGGTCAGCCGCGTCGACAGCCCCCTGGACTTCCAATCGCAGTCCATACCCTAGCGCCAGAAAGACCAGGCCTATCAGCAAGGTGATCGTCCAGGACAGGGAAACCATGGGCTGTGTAACGGTTGGCCTCATCGACGTGCTCCTGAATGCACACGGACCGCAGGATGACGTGGGATTTGGCTGCAAATGATGCAACAAGTTCCTGGCATCATGGCAGTTTCATCTTGCAGCGCGGGGGCATGTACGAGGCGTACAGCTGGGATAAAGAAGGCGAACGGGCCGATCAGGTTTTCGCCAGCCGTTACGGTGAAGCAAAAGGCTGGCTACTGGAGGTGCTTCAAGGCGTCTGGTTTTTGTCCGGCGCAGTGAGGCCAGCCTGGATGCGCTGATAGATTTCCTCGCGATGCACGGCCACATCCTTGGGGGCGTTGATGCCGATTCGTACTTGCTGGCCGCTAACGCCCAGGATGGTGATCGTGATGTCATCACCGATGTTTATGCTTTCACCAACTTTGCGGGTGAGTATAAGCATGGACTTCTCCTTGATTACTTTTAAGGACACATGTTCAGACAGGGCAGGTGTCAGATGTGCGTAGCTTACTGCGAAGCGCTTCCCTGTGACTGCCTCTTTTAGGACGCATAGAGGCGACATTAATTCCCATGGCGGCATCATACAGGTCGCGATACATGATTCGCATTGTTTAAGCCAACGTTTATGACGGCCAGAATAGACAGTGAATGGTAAAGTCGCCTCTTTATCTTCAAAGGAGCAGGGCAGTGCGTAAAGTAGCGATGGCAATTGCGGTGTTGGCATTGGCCGGATGCGGCGAAGGTAACCCTGTCGATGCCCCCAAGGCCAAGCCTGTCGTGACCGAAAGCCAGCCACAGACCGGTGCGATTGCCGCGCAGGAATGGGATGTATGGGTGGGGGCGCCGGATCACAAGCTGCAGGCGATCACTGACTTGACCGCCTGGTTGCTGGAACATGGTTTCAATTTTTATATCGTGAAGGCAGACGGCAAGGACCAGGTACTGCTTGGCCCGTTTGCCACCAAGGCCGAGGCTGAGGCCAAGCAGGCACTGCTCAACGAAAAGATGGCGCGGGCCAAGAAGAACGACACCGTGTCAGAGGTCATCGAGCACAAGGTCGCGCAGTAACGGGCCGGGTGGGCGCCAGTTGCGCCCACCTTCAGCCGCAGGCCTTCAGATTCACCGGGCCGACAAATTCATTGCCTCGGCCCATTACACAGCCCACCGTCTGGTTGCGCTGGCGCTCCCAGGCTTGCACCGGGTAGGTCTTGTTCCAGGCTTCATACAGTTGGCGATCCTGTTTCGACAGGCGCAGGCCGTATTGCTTGCTCATATAAAAATAGGTGCGTGCGATCATCCCGCGAATCGACGGACGCGGCATGACCTTCTTGGCCTTGAAGTCCACCTGGGTCAGGCATGAACCGTATTGCCCGCTCTGCACCGGCAGCCAGCCGAAGCTGAAGTTGTTACGGTCGCCATTCACCTCGCCGATGCTCGGCACCAGGTTATGCAGGTCGGCTTCGGCACGCTTGAACACGTCGTCATGGCGCGTGCAGTTTTTACGCCCGCCAGTTTGCCAGCACTGGCGCTGATGGCCGATCTGCCAGGCAGGCACAATATGTTCCCATTCGATGCGCGCAGCGCGGTTGGCGTTCTTGCGCGGGATATAGCCGCAGGCTTTCAGGTCTATGCGGTTGCCGGTGTATTTGCAGCCGCAGTAAAACTCGGTGGATTGAGGGGCGTAGAGCTTCCAGGCGATTTTTTTGGCTTCACTGAAGGTTCGGGGGGCTTGGGCGTTGGCGGTGACGGCAAAAAACAGGCAGCACACAGCGAAAAAACGGACACTCATTCAATCAATCTTCCTTCGGCACAACCCAGAAAATCTGCACGCCGCCATCATCCCTGTAGGCGAGGGTGACGTTGTCGTTTTCCGCAATTTCTTCAAGCAGGCGCGCCCACTCGTCCTCGGGCTCTTCCGGCAGGCGGAAGATCAACGCCGCCTTGGCTTTCTGGGCGTTGGTCGAATTAATGATTTTTTGTACGCGAATGGCCAGGCGTTGGTAGGCGTCCGGCATTGCGGGTGCTGCGGAGGAGGGCTTTGCCACGGAGTATTCCTTAGTAAGCTGTACGCACATACAGTATTTAACTGTAGGTAATTTCGCAACTGCTTAAATTCAAAGACGTCCGTCTGACAGCGAAAATGGAAATTTGCTGTGATTTGCTGCGAGAAGTTTTAGGCGTAAACCTGATGTGGCGAGGAGGCAGGCTACCTCGCCACCCTTTCAGGTAGGTCTGGAATCAGTATTCCCAGAACATCCGTTGCAGCTCTTTGCTGTCCTGGGTCTTGGTCAGGGCGACCATTGCCAGGATGCGGGCCTTCTGCGGGTTCAGGTCAAGGGCTGCCACCCAGTCGTATTTATCGTCTGGCTGTTCAGCGTTACGCAGCACCATGCCACCGGCATTAACGTGCGAAGAGCGAATGATCTGCACGCCTTGTTTACGCAACTCCACCAGTGCCGGAACGACCTTGGATGACACCGAGCCATTGCCGGTGCCGGCATGGATGATCGCTTTGGCGCCGGCTTGGGCCAGGGCTTTGTAGGCAGTGTCGCTCACGTTGCCGTAGCCGTAGGCAATTTCAACGTCAGGCAGGCTCTTGATGGTCTTGATGTCGAATTCCGAATCCATGGTGTGACGCTTGGCCGGCAGGCGGAACCAGTAGGATTTGCCTTCAACGACCATGCCCAATGGGCCCCATGGGCTCTTGAACGCCTCGGTCTTGATATTGATCATCTTGCTTACGTCGCGACCCGACTGGATCTCGTCGTTCATGGTCACCAGCACGCCTTTGCCGCGTGCATCCTTGCTGCCCGCTACCGCGACGGCGTTGTACAGGTTGAGCATGCCGTCCGCCGACATGGCGGTACCCGGGCGCATGGAGCCGACCACCACGATAGGCTTGTCGGTTTTTTCAACCAGGTTGAGGAAGTAGGCGGTTTCTTCAAGGGTGTCGGTACCGTGGGTGATCACGATGCCATCCACGTCCTTGCTGTCGGCCAATTCGGCGACGCGGCGACCCAGTTGCAGCAGGTTTTCGTTATTGATGCTTTCCGACGCAATTTGCATCACTTGTTCGCCGCGAACATGGGCGATCTGGCTAAGCTCAGGAACGCCGGCGATCAATTGTTCGATGCCGACTTTGGCCGCCTGGTAGGTGGCGCTGTTGGCCGCACTGGCGCCCGCGCCAGCAATGGTGCCGCCAGTGGCGAGGATCACCACATTGGCGAGCTTGGTCTCGACTTCTTTTGCCTGAGCAGCGACAGGGAACAGCAGCAGGAGGGCTAGCGCCCCGGGAACAAAGGACTTCAATGCAGATTTCATTATTTTTCTCTCTGGTTTTGACGAGTGCGGTAGCAGATTTATCCAGAACACCCGGGCGACTCTGAACGTCCGAGGCGCTGTGAAAAAGCAGGATTTGTACCAGGCCAATGATGAAAGCATAGATAAAATAACTTATTGATTTAGAACAACTTAAATTGCTTGTTCAGGCTGGTCTGACACGGTGCTGTCCGGCTTTCCGAACGCGGGAGGCGGTGATGTTCGGTTGTCCGAAAGCCTTGATGGTATTTACGTCGGGCCACGTGTGAAATCGTTGCCAGCCCTGTCGTTTCAAACAGCGCCTGAGTGAACGGCGGTTTCAGGAATGAAAGGTGAGCGGCGACCGTTGACAAATCTCGACAAGGTTCTCATAGTTCTGCCAACGCAAACGTTTGCGAGATGTTTCTTCGGTGCAAGCGTTGCTCACAATAATCATAAGATCGGAGTACATCCATGAAGCTGCCATTTGCAGGACGTCTTCTCGCTGTCGCTGTGCTTGCCGCCGCATCCGCTGCCCTGCCTCTCTCTTCTGCATTCGCTGACGACGCTGCCGCCAAACCCAAGGTCGGCCTGGTGATGAAGTCCCTCGCCAACGAATTTTTCGTGACCATGCAAGAAGGGGCCAAGGACTACCAGAAATCCCACGCCGCCGACTTCGACATGATCACCAACGGCATCAAGAACGAAACCGACACCAGCGCGCAGATCGATATCGTCAATCAGATGATCCTGGCCAAGGTCAACGCCATCGTCATCGCACCCGCCGATTCCAAAGCGCTGGTCACCGTGCTGAAGAAAGCGTCGGATGCCGGCATCAAGGTGGTCAACATTGACAACCGCCTGGACCCGGACGTGCTGAAAAGCAAAAAACTCGATATCCCCTTCGTAGGCCCGGACAACCGCAAAGGCTCCAAGCTGGTCGGTGACTACCTGGCCAAGCAACTGGCCGAGGGCGACAAGGTCGGTATCATCGAAGGCGTGCCGACCACCACCAATGCGCAGCAGCGCACCGCAGGCTTCAAGGATGCGATGGATGCGGCGGGTATGAAGATCGTCTCCACCCAATCCGGTAACTGGGAAATTGACCAGGGCCAGAAAGTCGCCTCGGCGATGCTGAGTGAATACCCGGACCTCAAGGCACTTCTGGCCGGTAACGACAACATGGCCCTGGGCGCCGTCTCCGCCGTACGTGCGGCAGGCAAGGCCGGTAAAGTGCTGGTGGTGGGCTATGACAATATCGAAGCCATCAAGCCGATGCTGCAGGACGGTCGCGTGCTGGCAACCGCCGACCAGGCCGCTGCCCAGCAAGCCGTGTTCGGCATCCAGAATGCGCTGAAGCTGGTCAAGGGCGAGAAGGTCGATGCCACCGATGGCGTGATCGAAACCCCGGTCGAACTCGTCCTCAAGAAGTAATCCCGGCAGTAGCCAACAGCGCTCGCTCGTCCTGAGCGGGCGCCTGGAGATTTTTCCTATGTCATCTTCCGCCCCGAACGCTGTCCTCTCGGTCAGCGGTATCGGCAAGACCTATGCCCAGCCGGTTCTGTCCGACGTCACGCTCACGCTCAATCGTGGTGAAGTGTTGGCGCTGACCGGTGAAAACGGCGCAGGCAAAAGTACCTTGTCGAAGATCATCGGCGGGTTGGTCACGCCGACCACCGGCAACATGCAGTTCAAGGGTCAGGATTATCAACCCGGCAGCCGCACCCAGGCCGAAGCGCTGGGTGTGCGCATGGTCATGCAGGAGCTCAACCTGCTGCCGACGCTGACGGTGGCTGAAAACCTGTTCCTGCATAACCTGCCCAGCCGTGGTGGCTGGATCAGCCGCAAACAGTTGCGCGCGGCCGCGACCGAAGCCATGGCCCAGGTGGGCCTGGACGCAATCGACCCGGACACCCTAGTGGGCAGCCTGGGCATTGGTCATCAGCAAATGGTCGAGATTGCCCGCAATCTGATCGGCGATTGCCATGTGCTGATTCTCGACGAACCGACGGCGATGCTCACTGCCCGTGAAGTCGAGATGCTGTTCGAACAGATCACCCGCCTGCAGGCCCGAGGCGTGGCGATTATCTATATTTCGCATCGGCTCGAGGAGCTGGCCCGTGTGGCCCAGCGCATCGCTGTATTGCGCGACGGCAAGCTGGTCTGTGTCGAGCCGATGGCCAATTACAACAGTGAACAACTGGTGACCCTGATGGTAGGGCGCGAGTTGGGCGAGCATATCGACCTGGGCCCGCGCACCATCGGCGAGCCGGCCTTGACGGTCAAAGGCCTGACGCGCTCGGACAAGGTCCGCGACGTATCTTTTCAGGTGCGCGCCGGTGAAATCTACGGTATTTCCGGCCTTATCGGCGCCGGTCGTACCGAGTTGCTGCGCCTGATTTTTGGTGCCGATCCGGCCGACAGCGGTACGGTGGCGCTGGGGCCGCAGGCCAACGTGGTCAGCATTCGCTCCCCGGTCGACGCGGTCGCCCATGGGATTGCCCTGATCACCGAGGACCGCAAGGGTGAAGGCCTGCTGCTGACCCAGTCCATCAGCGCCAACATCGCCTTGGGCAACATGCCGGAAATCTCTGCGGGCGGTCTGGTTAACAGCCGCGATGAAACCGCCCTGGCCAAGCGTCAGATCGACGCCATGCGCATCCGCAGCTCCAGCCCGGCGCAATTGGTGTCCGAGCTGTCCGGTGGTAACCAGCAAAAGGTGGTGATTGGCCGCTGGCTGGAGCGCGATTGTGCGGTGATGCTGTTCGATGAGCCTACGCGCGGCATCGACGTCGGCGCCAAGTTCGACATTTATGCCTTGCTCGGCGAGTTGACGCGCCAGGGCAAAGCGCTGGTGGTGGTCTCCAGTGATCTGCGCGAGCTGATGCTGATCTGTGACCGCATCGGCGTATTGTCCGCCGGACGCCTGATCGAAACATTCGAACGCGACCGCTGGACCCAGGACGAATTGCTCGCCGCCGCCTTTGCCGGCTATCACAAACGTGACGCGCTGCTCAACGAGGCAGCGCCTAGGAATACCCCATGAAAACAACCACTTCCCCCGGTAAAACGGGCGGCAACTTCTACGGCCTGGGCACCTACCTGGGCCTGGCGGGCGCGTTACTGGCGATGATTGCGCTGTTCTCGGTACTCAGCGATCACTTCCTGTCTTATGACACGTTCAGCACCCTGGCCAACCAGATTCCGGACCTGATGGTGTTGGCGGTGGGCATGACCTTCATCCTGATCATCGGTGGCATCGACCTCTCGGTAGGCTCGGTGCTGGCGTTGGCGGCGTCGGCGGTTAGCGTGGCGATTCTGAGCTGGGGCTGGAGCGTATTGCCGGCTGCCGTACTGGGCATGGGCTGCGCCGCATTGGCCGGCACGCTTACCGGTTCTATCACCGTGGCCTGGCGTATTCCGTCCTTTATCGTGTCCCTTGGCGTGCTGGAGATGGCCCGGGGCGTGGCGTACCAGATGACCGGCTCGCGCACCGCTTACATCGGTGACTCGTTTGCCTGGCTGTCCAATCCGATCGCGTTCGGGATTTCCCCGTCGTTCATCATTGCATTACTGGTAATCATCGCCGCGCAGCTGGTGCTGACCCGCACCGTGTTCGGTCGCTACCTGATCGGTATCGGGACCAACGAAGAAGCGGTACGCCTGGCCGGCATCAACCCCAAGCCCTACAAAATCCTGGTGTTCAGCCTGATGGGCCTGCTCGCCGGTGTGGCCGCGCTGTTCCAGATCTCGCGTCTGGAAGCGGCGGACCCGAATGCCGGCTCAGGCCTGGAGTTGCAAGTGATCGCCGCCGTGGTGATTGGCGGTACCAGCCTGATGGGCGGACGCGGCTCGGTCATCAGTACGTTCTTTGGTGTGCTGATTATTTCGGTACTGGCGGCGGGCCTGGCGCAGATCGGCGCGACAGAACCCACCAAACGCATCATTACCGGTGCGGTGATCGTGATCGCCGTCGTCCTCGATACGTACCGCAGCCAGCGCGCCAGTCGGCGGGGCTGAACCATGGCAACGATCAAGGATGTGGCGGCGCTGGCGGGCATTTCCTATACCACGGTGTCCCATGTGGTGAACAAGACGCGCCCGGTCAGCGAACCTGTGCGCGTCAAGGTCGAGGCGGCGATCAAGCAGTTGGACTATGTGCCCAGTGCGGTAGCGCGCTCGCTCAAGGCCAAGACCACGGCGACGATCGGGCTGCTGGTGCCCAACAGCCTCAACCCGTATTTCGCGGAGTTGGCCCGGGGCATCGAGGATTACTGCGAGCGTAATGGCTATTGCGTGATCCTCTGCAACTCCGACGACAACGCCGAAAAGCAGCGCAGCTATTTGCGCGTGTTGCTGGAGAAACGTGTCGACGGCTTGATCGTGACCTCGGTGGGCGGCGATGACAGCGGCCTTGCTGCTGGCTTGAGCGCGGTGCGCACGCCCATGGTGATCGTCGACCGGGCACTGGATGGTATTGATGTCGACCTGGTGCGCATCGATCATGAAGAGGGTGCTTACCTGGCGACCCGGCACTTGCTTGAATTGGGCCATCGTGACATCGCCTGCATCGCCGGCCCTGCGCATACGCGCGTGGCGCAAATGCGCCTGGCAGGCTATCGACGTGCGTTGCGCGAGGCGGGTGTTGAAACAGCGGCCGAGCGCATCCGGGAAAGTGATTTCACCAGCACCGGCGGTTATGCCGCCGCCGTGCAATTGCTTGCGCAGCAACCGCCCAGTGCGATTTTTGCCTGCAACGACATGATCGGTTTTGGCGTGCTTCGCGCCGCGGCAGAGCGCAATATCCGTGTGCCGGGCGAGCTGTCGGTGATAGGTTTCGATGATATTCAAATGGGTCGCTATGTCTATCCTGCGCTGACCACGGTCGGGCAGTCGATCGTACAGTTGGGTGAGACAGCGGCCGAATTATTACTGCGACGTATAGCGACACCCCAACTGCCGGTCGATCAACGTATCGTGACGCCAAGCATTGTCTTGCGTGAGTCGACGGCGCCGTTGGCGGGTGTGTTTGCCCAATACCGCTGAACCGAATTGATGAGTACTGATGTATGCCAGCGAACGTAGTGGTAGTAGGCAGCTTGAACATGGATCTGGTCACCCGCGCCAGTCGATTGCCGCGTGCCGGTGAAACACTTGTCGGCCAGACGTTTTCCACTGTCCCCGGTGGCAAGGGCGCCAATCAGGCCGTCGCCCTGGCGCGTCTCGGGGCGGATGTGGCCATGATCGGTTGCGTCGGCAGTGATGCCTATGGCGGCCAATTGCGCGATGCGCTATTGGTCGAAGGTATCGATTGTCAGGCCATCAGCACCGTGGACGGCTCCAGTGGTGTCGCGCTGATCGTGGTGGATGACAGCAGCCAGAACGCGATTGTAATTGTGGCGGGCAGTAACGCTCAGTTGACGCCCCAGTCGTTGACGGCCTGCGATGCTGTGTTGCAGGCTGCCGACGTGATCATTTGCCAGCTTGAAGTGCCGATGGACACCGTCGGGCATACGCTCAAGCGCGGCCGCGAGCTGGGCAAGACGGTGATCCTCAACCCGGCGCCGGCCAATGGGCCCTTGCCGGCCGAGTGGTATGCCTCGATCGACTACCTGATTCCCAACGAAAGTGAAGCCAGTGCCTTGAGCGGTGTTGCGGTCGATTCGCTCGACAGCGCCAAACGCGCCGCTACAGCGCTGATCAAGGCTGGTGCCGGCAAAGTCATCATCACCCTTGGCGCTCAGGGCGCACTGTTTGCTGACGGCAACAGCTTCGAGCACTTGGTCGCACCCAGGGTCCGGGCAGTGGACACCACGGCTGCCGGCGATACTTTCGTGGGTGGCTTTGCCGCCGCGCTGGCGGCCGGCAAGAGCGAAGCCGAGGCCATCCGTTTTGGCCAGGTCGCGGCCGCGTTGTCGGTGACCCGTGCCGGCGCCCAGCCTTCCATTCCTACGCTGCACGACGTACAAGGTTTTGTGCCCTCATGAAAAAGACCCCTCTGCTCAATATCGCCCTGTCCCGCGTGATCGCATCATTGGGGCACGGCGACATCCTGGTCATCGGGGATGCCGGCCTGCCGGTGCCTCCCGGCGTCGAATTGATCGACCTGGCGCTGACCCAGGGCACTCCGGATTTCATCAGCACCCTGCGCGTTGTGCTCAGTGAAATGCAGGTGGAAAGCCACGTGCTGGCTGAAGAAATTCTGCTCAAGCAGCCTCCGGCGCTGGTCGCGCTCAACGCGCTGGCAGAGCAGGCTGCGCTGGGCGAGCGACGCCTGCTCAGCCATGAAGCGTTCAAGCAATTGAGTGGCAGGGCGCGCGCTGTCGTGCGCACCGGCGAATGTCAGCCTTACTGCAATATCGCGCTGGTATCCGGCGTAACCTTCTAGAGTCCCCTTACGACAAGGAGTGTTTTATGCAACGTGGTCTTCCATCCCTGAAAAACCTGTTTCGGAGTGTTCTGCTTTTGTCCGCGTTAACAGCAGCGAGCGCCCAGGCGGCGGAAAAAATCGACCTGATCATCGATACCGATCCCGGTGCCGACGATGTGGTTGCTTTGCTGTTCGCCATGGCGTCTCCAGAGGAACTGAACATTCGCGCACTGACGACAGTGGCCGGCAACGTCCGCCTGGACAAAACCTCGCGCAACGAACGCCTGGCGCGCGAATGGGCAGATCGCGAGGACATCCCGGTTTACGCGGGTGCTCCAGCGCCGTTGCTGCGCAAGCCGATCTATGCCGAGAATATCCATGGCAAGGAAGGTATCTCCGGTGTCACCGTGCATGAGCCGAAACAAGGCCTGGCTGATGGCAACGCGGTGGATTATCTGATCAAGACCCTGACGACCGCCAAACCCCACAGCATCACCATCGCCATGCTCGGCCCGCAGACCAACCTGGCCCTGGCCCTGACCCAGGCGCCGGAAATCACTCAAGGCATCAAGGAAGTGGTGGTAATGGGGGGCGCGCACTTCAATGGCGGCAACATCACGCCGGTGGCCGAGTTCAACCTCTTCGCCGACCCGGTGGCCGCAGAAATTGTGCTTAAAAGTGGCGTGAAGTTGACCTACCTGCCGTTGGACGTCACCCATAAAGTGCTGACCAGCGAAGCGCGCCTGAAGAAGATCGCAGACCTGAACAACAACGCGAGCAAAGTCGTCAGCAATATCCTTAACGAGTACGTCAAGGGCGACATGGAGCACTACGGCATTCCCGGCGGCCCGGTACATGACGCTACGGTGGTCGCCTACCTGCTCAAGCCATCGCTGTTCAGTGGTCGCCAGGTCAACGTGGTTGTCGACAGTCGGGAAGGCCCGACCTTCGGCCAGACCATCGTCGATTGGTACGACGGCCTGAAGCAGGACAAGAACGCCTTCTGGGTCGAGAACGGTGACGCCCAGGGCTTCTTCGATCTGTTGACCGAGCGCCTGGCGCGTTTGAAGTAAACCGCTTGCCGGTCGGCGCTCGCCGGCCGGTTCTTATTCGCGCTCTTGTGCGCCCATGTGGTCGGCCGGGTATTTCTCGAATACCTGGCCGATGAAAGCGTGCGCGCCCTGGGTGCCGAGCTCCTTGACCAGCAGGTCGATACCAATGATCGCCAGCTCCTCCGCACTACCGGGGCTATAAGAGCTTTGCCCCAGGGGCCATTTGGCTTTGATATCGGCTTGGAGCGTTACGGTGGTCATGGAAAATCTCGCGGGTTGTAAGTACTGGGGCAATGCGCTGGCGTGCGGCTGCAGCGGGCGCAGTTAAGCATTTTACACGGGGTTTGGCACTGCTACTTAGGCATAAGGAAAGGGGTGTGCGACACTGCCGCCCTGTTTATTGGCCGGGAAACACCGCGTGCAGATCGATTTGAATAAGTCTGAAGACCTTAATCTGGCAGCTGTGCGGCAACTGATTGCCAGTGCCAGTGACGATGAACATGCCCAGCTTCGCGTCACCAACGCCGGTATCGCCTACATCTCTTCAGGAAAGCTCGTAGGCGGCGTAGATATCGACGGGCTGCTGTTTCGCTTGGAGACCTGGGCGAAGGGGTCGGGGTATGTAGGAAATGTGGCTGCCAGTGACGAGGTGTGGGTGACGCAGATTTTCAACGCGCTGAAGCAGAACTGGCCAGAGCCGTCGTCTGACTACATCGATATCTACTGAGCATGTTCATATCTGGTCACGATTGACTGGACGCTTGCCTGGCGTGACTCAGGCAGACTTGCGGGTGAGACGTTAACGTCTTGAAACCAATCGGTTCAATCGCTGTCGCACGATCTCTGTTCACTTTTTTATCATAGGAGGCTTCATGCCTTGGAAGCTCGCATCATTCGGTACTTTGTTGGCGGCGCTCGCATTGGCGGGTTGCAGCACCCCGGGTGCCTCTGAGCCAGGCAAAGATGCCAGCGTGACCGATGCCGGTCATAGCCGCTGTGAGTCGAAGGCCGCCGAGTACACAATCGGCCAGAAAGCCTCGCCTCAACTACTGGAGCAGGCGCGTACCCGTGCCGGTGCACAAAATGCACGCATCCTCAAGCCCAACGACATGATCACGCTGGAGTATCGCTCCGACCGCTTGAACCTGAATGCCGACGATAATCTGGTGATCACACGGGTCAATTGCGGCTGATAGCCTGCGGCTTTAGCAGCGCCCATAAAAAACCCCGTCACATGGACGGGGTTTTTTTAGCTCAGCGGAGAATTACTCGGCGCGAACCTGTGCAGCTTGCATACCCTTTTGGCCTTTCTCAGCCACGAAGGAAACGGTTTGGCCTTCTTTCAGGCTTTTGAAACCGTCGCTTTCGATAGCTTTGAAGTGTACGAACAGGTCGTCACCGCCACCTTGAGGAGTGATGAAGCCGAAGCCTTTTTCATCGTTGAACCATTTAACGGTGCCGGTTTGGCGATTAGACATGGTGTATCTCCAAGAAACATATATTTTCAGTAGTGCTGTGCTGCTCAGGCCAACTGGGCACACAGGGCTATCATAGTCGAAATGTTCGACTTGGGAGCCCCCCCAAGGCATTGTTTGCTAATCAATCGCGTTGCGTTCAATCCAGATTCTGGCTGAGAGCCCCGGCCTGCGGGGCTTTGCGGCGAAATATTAGCTATTAAAAAAAGCCGTAAAAGCTACGTAATTTGTGAGAAATAGCAGTTTTTAGGCAGTTTTTTTGGCAAAAAGGACGCCTGATCAGCGGCCGTTCTTACTTTTTCTTGACGACTTTGCAGGACGAAATAGCCGCTACTGCTTTGTTCTTGAGCTCCGCGCTGGCGTTCTGATTGGTCATCAGTTCTTTGATTTCCGCGGTGCTCAAATCGGCGTTGATCTTGTCGGCGCCACATTCGCAGTGGGCTTTGGCAGTTTTGACGTCCACGTTCTGGCTGGCCGCGGAGCTGCAGTCGTTGACGAAGGCGTCACGGGCACCGGCCGGCCAGTTCGATGGCGCCGCGGCTTGCGCGCCGAGCGAAAGGAATGCCAGGGAAGCGGCGAGGGCGAGGGTCGAGGTAAAACGCATCATGGGATGCTCCTTTGGGTCGAGGACGAACGGCGATTCTCGGGGTGTTTGAGGCCTGACGTACAGTTCAAGTTCACTTTTGCGCCCATAAAGCCTGGAATTTGCTTTTACCCCGGTCGTGTCGGCGCGATGACCGTTCATCTGTGCTAGCATCGTCGGCTTGGCTTTTCCCAGGTGTGCCATTTGCCGCCTTGTCAGGGCTTTTTTTGTTCACTCCAGTCACTCTGGTTCGATTATCGGTTGGCCGAAAGGCTCCTGCCGCTGTAAGGCAGGCATTCAGCATTGAACAGCCTGGTGTTGGATCTTGTACTGGCTCATCCCAACCCACGTGACCTTTGGTAGGGGTCACCACTAGGAGAGGAGGCGCCATGCCAACTATTACTCTACCCGACGGCAGTCAACGTTCATTCGATCATCCGGTTTCCGTAGCCGAGGTCGCCGCATCCATTGGTGCCGGCCTGGCCAAGGCCACCGTGGCCGGCAAGGTCGATGGCCTGCTGGTCGATGCCAGTGACCTGATCACCTCCGATGCCAGCCTGCAGATCATCACGCCCAAGGATCAAGAGGGGCTCGAGATTATTCGCCACTCTTGCGCGCACCTGATTGGCCATGCGGTCAAGCAGCTGTACCCAACCGCCAAGATGGTGATCGGCCCGGTAATCGAAGAAGGCTTCTATTACGACATCGCCTATGAGCGTCCTTTCACTCCGGACGACCTGGCGGCCATCGAGCAGCGCATGCACGCGCTGATCGAAAAAGATTACGACGTGATCAAGAAGGTCACCCCGCGCGCCGAAGTGATCGACGTGTTTAGCGCCCGTGGCGAAGACTACAAGCTGCGCTTGGTGGAAGACATGCCGGACGAGCAGGCCATGGGTCTGTACTACCACGAAGAATACGTGGACATGTGCCGTGGTCCGCACGTGCCGAACACGCGCTTTCTCAAGTCGTTCAAGCTGACCAAGTTGTCCGGTGCCTACTGGCGCGGCGACGCAAAGAACGAGCAACTGCAACGTATCTACGGCACCGCCTGGGCCGACAAGAAGCAGCTGGCCGCCTATATCCAGCGCATCGAAGAAGCCGAGAAACGCGACCACCGCAAGATCGGCAAGCGCCTGAATCTGTTCCATCTGCAGGAAGAAGCGCCGGGCATGGTGTTCTGGCATCCGAACGGCTGGACCCTGTACCAGGTGCTCGAGCAGTACATGCGCAAGGTTCAGCGCGAAAACGGCTACCTCGAGATCAAGACCCCGCAGGTCGTCGATCGCAGCCTGTGGGAGAAGTCCGGGCACTGGGCCAACTACGCCGACAATATGTTCACCACCCAGTCGGAAAACCGCGACTACGCTATCAAGCCGATGAACTGCCCTTGCCATGTGCAGGTGTTCAATCAAGGCCTGAAGAGCTACCGCGAGTTGCCGATGCGTCTGGCCGAGTTCGGTGCCTGCCACCGCAACGAACCATCGGGTGCGCTGCACGGCATCATGCGCGTGCGCGGCTTTACCCAGGACGACGCCCATATTTTCTGCACCGAAGAGCAGATGCAGGCTGAATCGGCCGCGTTCATCAAGCTGACCATGGACGTTTATCGCGATTTCGGCTTCACCGAAGTCGAAATGAAACTGTCCACTCGTCCGGAAAAACGCGTCGGCTCCGACGAACTCTGGGATCGCGCCGAAGCTGCACTGGCCGCAGCACTCGACAGCGCGGGCCTTGCGTACGACCTGCAGCCGGGCGAGGGCGCGTTCTACGGTCCCAAGATCGAGTTCTCGCTGAAAGATTGCCTTGGCCGTGTCTGGCAGTGTGGTACCCTGCAGCTCGATTTTAACCTGCCGATCCGTCTGGGAGCCGAATACGTCTGCGAAGACAACAGTCGTAAACACCCGGTCATGCTGCACCGGGCGATCCTCGGCTCGTTCGAACGGTTCGTCGGCATCCTGATCGAGCACTACGAGGGCGCGTTCCCTGCGTGGCTGGCTCCGACCCAGGCAGTGATCATGAATATCACTGATAAACAGGCAGATTTTGCCGCTGAAGTTGAAAAAACACTCAACGAAAGCGGATTTCGTGCCAAGTCCGACTTGAGAAATGAAAAGATCGGCTTTAAAATCCGTGAGCATACTTTGCTCAAGGTTCCCTATCTTTTGGTTATCGGAGATCGGGAAGTCGAGATGCAGACTGTCGCTGTGCGTACTCGTGAAGGTGCTGACCTGGGCTCGATGCCCGTCGCCCAGTTCGCTGAGTTCCTCGCGCAAGCGGTTTCCCGGCGTGGTCGCCCAGATTCGGAGTAATTACTATTAAGCGTGAAATGAGACAAGATAAACGAGCTGCACCGAAAGCCCCGATCAACGAGAATATCTCGGCACGCGAGGTTCGGTTAATTGGGGCTGAGGGTGAGCAGCTTGGGATTGTGTCAATTGAAGACGCGCTTCTTAAGGCTGAAGAAGCCAAGCTCGATTTGGTGGAAATTTCCGCCGATGCTGTACCGCCTGTCTGCAAGCTGATGGACTACGGCAAATCGATCTTCGAGAAGAAGAAGCAGGTTGCCGCAGCCAAGAAAAACCAGAAGCAGATCCAGGTTAAAGAAATCAAGTTTCGTCCAGGGACGGAGGAAGGGGATTACCAGGTAAAACTGCGCAACCTGGTACGTTTCCTGAGTGATGGGGACAGGGCCAAGGTATCCTTGCGATTCCGCGGCCGTGAGATGGCCCACCAGGAGCTGGGGATGGAACTCCTCAAGCGGGTTGAAGCTGACCTGCTCGAGTACGGTTCGGTCGAACAGCATCCTAAGATGGAAGGACGCCAGCTGATCATGGTCATCGCCCCGAAAAAGAAGAAGTAATCAACAGGGCACGGCAGGCCTTCTGATTATGTTTATCAACTGAATGCGGAGTACCGAACATGCCAAAGATGAAAACTAAAAGTGGTGCTGCTAAGCGGTTTCTGAAAACTGCTAACGGCATCAAGCACAAGCACGCTTTCAAGAGCCACATCCTGACCAAAATGTCGACCAAGCGTAAGCGTCAACTGCGCGGTAGCAGCTTGCTGCATCCGTCTGACGTGGCAAAAGTCGAGCGCATGCTGCGCCTTCGTTAATTTTGGTTCAAGAATAGAGGAAGTAACTCATGGCTCGTGTTAAGCGTGGCGTCATGGCCCGTAAGCGTCACAAAAAAATTCTGAAACTTGCTAAAGGCTACTACGGCGCGCGTTCACGCGTATTCCGTGTTGCCAAGCAAGCGGTAATCAAGGCAGGCCAATACGCCTACCGTGACCGTCGTCAGAAAAAACGTCAGTTCCGCGCTCTGTGGATCGCTCGTATCAACGCTGGTGCACGTGTTAACGGTCTGTCCTACAGCCGTTTCATCGCTGGCCTGAAGAAAGCGTCCATCGAAATCGACCGTAAGGTTCTGGCTGAACTGGCCGTGAACGAAAAAGCGGTGTTTGCTGCGATTGTCGAGAAAGCTAAAGCCTCCTTGGCTTAAGTACCCCCGACAGTCACCCTGGGTTGCTCCTGTAGCCCAAGGTGGTAAACGTCATAAATAGGGGAAGAGCCTTCAAGCTCTTCCCCTATTTTGTATCTGGAGTCTGTACATGGAAAACCTGGACGCGCTCGTCGCGCAAGCTCTTGAGGCTGTGCAAAGCGCTGAAGATATCAATGCCCTGGAGCAAATCCGGGTTCACTACCTTGGCAAAAAAGGTGAATTGACTCAGGTGATGAAGACCCTGGGGAATTTGCCTGCTGAAGAGCGTCCGCAGGTCGGGGCTCTGATCAACGTTGCCAAGGAGCGCGTCACCGAGGTTCTCAATGCGCGCAAGGCGTCGCTGGAGGAGGCCGATCTTGCGGCCAAGCTCGCCGCCGAGTCCATTGACGTGACCTTGCCTGGCCGTGGCCAGGCGTCGGGCGGTCTGCATCCGATCACCCGGACTCTGGAACGCATCGAGCAGTTCTTTACCCATATCGGCTACGGCATTGCCGAAGGCCCTGAGGTTGAAGACGACTATCACAACTTCGAGGCGCTCAACATCCCAGGCCATCACCCGGCCCGGTCGATGCACGACACCTTCTATTTCAACGCGAACATGCTGTTGCGCACCCATACCTCGCCGGTACAGGTCCGCACCATGGAAGCGAACAAGCCGCCGATCCGCATCGTCTGTCCGGGCCGTGTGTACCGTAGCGACTCCGATATCACCCATTCGCCGATGTTCCACCAGGTCGAAGGCCTGCTGGTTGATCGCGATATCAATTTCGCCGACCTCAAAGGCACCATCGAAGAGTTCCTGCGGGTGTTCTTCGAGAAAGAGCTGGCGGTGCGTTTCCGTCCATCCTTCTTCCCATTCACCGAGCCTTCCGCTGAAGTCGATATGGAATGCGTGATGTGCAGTGGTAAAGGCTGTCGTGTCTGCAAGCAGACTGGCTGGCTGGAAGTGATGGGTTGCGGCATGGTCCACCCTAACGTGCTGCGCATGTCCGGGATCGACCCGGAAGAGTTTTCGGGCTTTGCCTTCGGCATGGGCGTTGAGCGTCTGGCCATGCTGCGTTACGGCGTGAACGACTTGCGTCTGTTCTTCGACAACGACTTGCGGTTCCTCGCGCAATTTCGCTAGTCGTAACGAATCTTTAGGAGAGCAGGATGAAATTCAGTGAACAATGGCTGCGCGGCTGGGTAAGCCCGCAGGTGGATCGCGACGCGCTGGTTGCGCGTCTGTCGATGGCCGGTCTTGAGGTCGATAGCGTTACCCCGGCCGCCGGTGTATTCAGTGGCGTGGTGGTGGGCGAGGTGCTGAGCACCGAGCAGCACCCGGATGCCGACAAATTGCGCGTGTGCCAGGTCAGCAACGGCGCAGAGACCTTCCAGGTCGTGTGCGGAGCGCCCAACGTGCGCCCGGGCCTGAAGATCCCGTTTGCCATGATCGGTGCCGAACTGCCGGGCGACTTCAAAATCAAGAAGGCCAAGCTGCGCGGCGTCGAGTCCAACGGCATGCTGTGCTCCCAGGCTGAGTTGCAGGTGGGTGAGGGCAATGACGGTCTGATGGAGCTGCCGGCCGATGCGCCGGTGGGCCAGGACATTCGTGTTTACCTGGAACTGGAAGACGCCAGCATCGAGGTCGACCTGACCCCGAACCGTGGCGACTGCCTGTCCCTGGCCGGCCTGGCCCGTGAAGTGGGTGCGCTGTACAACGTGCCTGTCACCCGTCCTGCGGTTGCCAGCGTGCCTGCCGTGCACGACGAGGTGCGCTCGATTGACGTGTTGGCGCCAAACGCCTGCCCACGTTACCTGGGGCGCGTGGTCCGTAATGTCGACCTGTCCAGGCCAACCCCGCTGTGGATGGTTGAACGCCTGCGCCGCGCTGATGTGCGCAGCATCGATGCGGCCGTCGACATCACCAACTATGTGATGTTGGAGCTGGGCCAGCCGCTGCACGCGTTTGACCTTGCCGAAATCCACGGCGGCATCCGCGTGCGTATGGCAGAGGAAGGCGAGAAGCTGGTACTGCTCGACGGCCAGGAAGTCAGCCTGCGCGCCGACACCTTGGTCATTGCCGACCACTCCCGCGCCTTGGCGATTGCTGGCGTGATGGGGGGCGAGCACAGCGGTGTATCCGCGACCACTCGCGACGTATTCCTTGAAAGCGCGTTCTTCGACCAGATCGCCATCGCCGGCAAGGCCCGTTCCTACGGCCTGCACACCGATGCATCGCACCGCTATGAGCGTGGCGTGGACTGGAAGCTGGCCCGTGAAGCCATGGAGCGCGCCACTGGCCTGCTGCTGGACATCACCGGCGGCGAAGCCGGTCCGGTCACCGAGATCGTCAACGAACAGTACCTGCCGTCCATTGCGCCCATCACCCTGCGTGCCAAAAGCGTCGAGCAAATGCTCGGCCTGGTGATTGAGCCTGCCGAGATCGAGCAACTGCTGTCGGCCCTCGGCCTCGCCATCTCTGCGGGTGGGGAAGGGCAGTGGCACGTTGAAGTGCCAAGCCATCGCTTCGATATCAGTCTGGAAGTCGACCTGATCGAAGAACTGGCTCGCCTGTACGGCTACAACCGTCTGCCGGTGCGCTACCCGCAAGCGCGTCTTGCGCCACAACCGAAGGCCGAGGCGCGTGCGCACCTGCCTGAGTTGCGTCGCCTGCTGGTGGCTCGTGGTTATCAGGAAGCGGTGACCTACAGCTTCATCGATCCAAAGCAATTCGAGCTGTTCAACCCGGGCGTTGAGCCGCTGTTGCTGGCCAATCCGATTTCCAATGACATGGCGGCCATGCGTTCGTCGCTGTGGCCAGGCCTGGTCAAGGCGCTGTCTCACAACCTGAACCGTCAGCAGGATCGCGTGCGCATGTTCGAAAGCGGCCTGCGTTTCGTCGGTCAACTCGATGGCTTGAAGCAAGAGCCGATGCTGGCCGGTGTGGTCTGCGGCAGCCGCCTGCCGGAAGGCTGGGCACAGGGCCGCGACGCCGTGGACTTCTTCGACGTCAAGGCCGACGTGGAAGCGGTACTGGGCTTTGCCGGTGCGCTGGATGCGTTCACGTTCCTGCCCGGCAAACACCCGGCGCTGCACCCAGGCCAGACCGCGCGCATCGAGCGCGAGGGTCGCTTGGTCGGCTTTGTCGGCGCCATTCACCCGGAACTGTCGAAAACCCTGGGTCTGGACCGTCCAGTCTTCGTTTTTGAACTGGTCCTGGCTGAAGTTGCGTCGGGCAAGATGCCCAAATTCAGCGAGTTGTCGCGCTTCCCTGAAGTGCGTCGTGATCTGGCCTTGATCGCCGATCGTGAAGTCGCCGCCACTGCCGTTCTGGAGGTAATCCGAGAAAATGCAGGGGAATGGCTGACGGACCTCAGGCTATTTGACGTCTATCAGGGTAAAGGCATTGATCCGCATAGAAAAAGCCTTGCAGTTGGCTTGACCTGGCAGCATCCATCGCGCACTCTTAATGACGATGAGGTGAATACCACGACACAAAATATCCTCACCTCGCTCGAACAAAGGTTGAACGCCACGTTAAGGAAGTGACGTATGGGGGCTTTGACGAAAGCTGAGATGGCGGAACGTCTGTACGAAGAGTTGGGTCTGAACAAGCGCGAGGCCAAGGAATTGGTCGAGCTGTTTTTTGAAGAGATCAGGCACGCTCTGGAAGACAACGAACAGGTCAAATTGTCCGGTTTCGGCAATTTTGACCTGCGGGACAAACGCCAGCGGCCCGGCCGCAATCCAAAAACGGGAGAAGAAATCCCGATCACGGCTCGCCGTGTGGTCACCTTTCGTCCAGGGCAGAAGTTGAAGGCCCGAGTTGAGGCTTATGCTGGAACCAAGTCATAACGACGAACTACCCGTCATCCCAGGCAAACGCTACTTCACCATCGGTGAAGTCAGCGAGCTGTGTGCGGTAAAACCGCACGTGCTGCGCTATTGGGAGCAGGAGTTTCCTCAGCTCAACCCCGTCAAACGCACCGGGAACCGTCGGTATTATCAGCGCCAGGATGTGTTGATGATCCGACAGATCCGTGCGTTGCTGTACGATCAGGGGTTCACCATCAGCGGCGCGCGCCAGCGCATGTCCGGTGATGAAGCCAAAGACGACACCACCCAATACAAGCAACTGATCCGCCAGATGATCTCCGAACTCGAAGATGTGCTGGTGGTATTGAAAAAGTGATTCAAGCTTTTAAAATACTTCCACATTTCAAAAGCTTGCGGTATATTCCGGTTCGCTTCGTTAAGAAGCAAGCCCAGTAACACGCCTAGTCGGGGCGTAGCGCAGTCCGGTAGCGCACTAGCATGGGGTGCTAGGGGTCGAGTGTTCGAATCACTCCGTCCCGACCATATTTTTCAATGACTTAGCCCAATCTTCACCGGTTGGGCTTTTTCATGTCTGTGAAAAAAACCTACTGGAATTCCTGGCCCGCCGCGGGCTGTTAAGGACCTGAGGTGTTGGCGCATAGGCGCCTCAGCCTGGCAAACATCTCTTCGACGGTGCAGTTGATCTGCATAGACGTGGAACCAGATGCGTTCTGCCTCACCTGGCATGACGCTGCGAGCGAACCATTGCACCTTTGATCACGTCTGTGCGAATGGCCGACGGTTGCCCAGCGCTGTTACGCGCATAGCTGCAGAGCGTGATCGGCAGCTCTGCTATATCAAGAAAAGTGCCATCCATGGCCAGGGTGTAGCGATCGTCGTCAATATCGCCGCAGGTGGTGCTGATCGCCGAGTTCACGCTGTAGTAGTAATGCTGGCTGAAACCGTTGCGCTGGTTTTCCCAGGCGATGTGATAGCGGTGCTTGAGCAGCGGGGCCGGTGCCGGGTTGGTCAGGAATACCGAATGGGTGAATACATTGCGTAGCAGTGCTTCGGTCAGCGGCTGCTCGGCCTTTTGTACCCCGAGTATGCATAGCACATGCGGCCCCAGCACTGGGCCGATGAGCTGGTTGATGTAGGCCTCCTCAGAGGCGGCAGCAACTTGGTAACCGTGTGTGCGTGCGCAATCGCTGATGTCATTCACGGCCTTGAATCGGTAGAACGGCTCCTGGATCGAGAACCTCAGGTTCCAGGTCGGACGGGTAATCTGGTCGGCGGCGTCATGTTTTAAATGCACATACGGTTTCAGATTCCACGGCTCGTCCAGCGTGATGTCAACGGCCTTGAGCTGGCAGGTTGGGGTGTCGTTACGGAAAACACCGTCTACAAAGCAGTAGTACAAGTCGTTGGCAGGATAGCTGTAGTTGAATTTGGCGGCTTCGCACGCCGAGTTGTTCTGGCAGCTGTTGAGAATGTCCTTCTGAATGGCAGACGCGACTTTGCTGATGATGCTGGTGATTTCATTGGTGTTCCGGTCCAGCATCGGACTGCCGGAGCTGCCTGGGCGCAGACCGTTGCAGCGGTTGTGCAAGGCGCTGGGAAACACGCCGGGGTGTTCGGCAAAACTGTTGAGGGTCGACTCCGCGCAGGCACTCATGCGCAGGCCCTTTTTCAGAAAACCGGTCGGCGCTCCCACATTGATCACTTCTCGATCCGTTGTCCGACGATGAGCGGCGAGCTTGAGGGGCATGATCGCGCTGGCCACCAGCACGGCCAGTGACGTATCCAGTTCGAGTACGGCCAGGTCAGTGCCCGCCATGCTGCTCCAATGTGCCGTCTTGACGGTGTAGGTGGCATGCCGTTCGGGGGTGTCATGAAAGTAATTGAAGGTCACGTCGGCGGTGAACGCCTGGCGGATGCGCGCCGTACCGTAGCTATAGAACACACAATGCCCGCTGGTCAGCACATAAGCCGGGCCGACGGCCTTACCCTGCCGATTGCGCGTGTCGAGCAGCACGGCATTGCAGGTCTGGCCCAAAGCGTTTTTCAGTAAACCGATGCCGGTCCATTGCGGGTACCGCTGGTTTTTATTTTCAAGTGCCACCGAAGGTGACTGTTCGGTAAGGCCCTCGGCCAGGTCTCTGGCGTGGCTGGGCCAGACAGTGCTGAGCAAGAGGAAATACGAAAAGACGCAAGCGATGTGAGTCAGTGCCATAAGGGCCTCGGCAAGGAAGTCATTGATTGGCTGAAACTACTCGATCAGGTCAAGGCCGGTGATATACAGGGCTATTGCGTGAGCCTTTGACGGGGGCCTCTGTCACCGTTTTATTGAGGTTCCGAGCGATGGCAGGCACCCGGCGCGCTGCCTCATGAGCCTGCGGCTCACTATTTCGCGTGATAGCACTGAGCTATCAATGCAGTGCGTAATACTCAATGGATTGGTTATCCGGCATCGACGTATCTTCAACGCACCCAGCGTGATTGGCTCACCGCGCCCCTCGCGTCATCCGCATCAACCCAGTCCCATGACGGGCATATTTCAGAGTAAGCCATGAAGAAAACGCTCTCGTTGGCCACACGCATAGGGCTGAGTTTCGCAGCCATCCTGGCACTTCTGATGTTGATCACTGCCATCGGCATTCAGCGCGTTGGGTTCATTGATGCCACCTTGGGCGACGTCAGTGAAAACGCGGCAAAGGTGCAGCGCTACGCCATCAATTTCCGTGGCAGCGTGCATAACCGTGCCATTGCTATCCGGGATGCGGTGCTCGTGACGAGCGACCATGATCTGGACACATACTTGTCGCAGATTAAAGCCCTGGAGCTAGCCTACGCCGACTCGGCGGCGCCAATGGATCAGTTGTTCACACGCGCAAGCGTTACGGGCGAAGAGCTTCGACTGCTGACCGCAATCAAGGAGATTGAACAACAAACCCTCACATCCACCCAGGCGGTCATTTCAATGCGCCGAGCGGGGGACATTCCCGGAGCCCAGGCGCTTCTGATGCGTCAAACGTCTTTGGATTACAGCGAGTGGTTAAAGCGCGTGAATGCGCTGATTGACTATGAAGAAGCATCCATCAAGGCCAAGCTTGGCGCGGTGCAGGAAACGGCCAGCCAGTTCAGTACCCTGATGCTGATCGCGACCAGTATCGCCCTGCTGCTGAGCGTCACGTTATCGGCGGTGATTATTCGCTTCGTTAAATCGACGTTGGGCGCCGAGCCCACTGAGGTGGCACTGGCCATTGAGCGTCTGGCGGCGGGTGATCTGAACCAGACTATTTGCACTGATTACCCCAAGAGTGTGATGGGGGTGCTCAAAGACGCGCTTGTGCACTTGGCGCAGACTATTCAACAAGTGCGCAGGGCGGCCCAGGAGGTCAATCAGTCCTCCGTCCAATTGTCTGCCACCTCGTCGACCAACAATGACCAGATCAACCTGCAAACCCACGAAGCCGAGCAGGTAGCCACAGCCATCACCCAAATGGCCGCTACTGTCAGCGAAGTATCCGGGTATGCCGCGCAGGCAGCTGATGCGTCCCGCGTGGCCGACATCGAAGTGGAAAACGGTAATCGATTGGTTGCCAGCACTGCCGTTGCCATTGACCAACTGGCAATAATGCTGGAGCAAACCACGGGTACCGTAGATCAGGTATCCAAATACAGTGAAAATATCGAGTCAGTGATCGATGTCATCAACTCCATCGCCTCTCAAACCAACTTGCTGGCGCTGAACGCTGCTATTGAGGCGGCGAGGGCAGGAGAGCATGGGCGTGGATTTGCGGTGGTCGCCGATGAAGTGCGCTCGCTGGCCAATCGTACCCAGCAGTCAACCGAGGAAATCCGGGAGATGATCAGCACGCTGCAATCGGGGACGCAAGCCGCCTCGCAAACCATGCGCAACAGTTGCGAGCTGGCGAGCCAAACCGTCACACAAACCCGCAGCGCGCAGAGTGCACTGGCCAGGATCAGCGAGCAGGTTGGCGCCATCAGTCATATGAACGCCCAGATTGCCAGCGCTTCTGTACAGCAGAGTGGCGTGGCTGATGATGTTGCTCAAAACATCAACCGTATTCACGGCTCCACCGTGCAATCAGCCACCGGCTCGCATCTAGTTGCAACCGCTAGCATGGAACTCTCGCAGTTAGCGGATCGCCTTACGGCGAAAGTGGCTTTCTTCACGGCGGCTTAGGATATCAGGTTGGGGCAGGACGGCGTCTTTGACACACCGGGGGCTGAGGTCGGTACTTTATCGCCGCATCCTTTATCTGCGGCGGACGGCCTCAATATCATTCAGGTGGTGCCGATAGACTTGCTATGACCCTATAGGCGGTTTTCCATGTTCAATACCAAAATCAAGAACCAGCTTCACGCTCAGACGGCAGAGCTGTTGGAGCTGCGCCAACTGCGCGATGGCCTCAACCGCGAAATGCTGACAATGAGTATCGACCCGACATTCAAAATTATCGCGTGCAACGAACATTTCGCAGGCGCCTTGGGCTACGACCAGGATCGGCTCCTGGGTCGCGCCATGGCTGATGTTGTTCCGCAGTACGTGTCCAAGCTCCCATGCTTCCATAACTTTCGAGCAGCGGTAGCGGCCGGTAAGTCCATCTCTGATGAATACAGATACCTGCACGCTGACGGTTCCCTGGTGTGGCTTCACGCACATTGGCAACCGGTAAAGGATGAAAATGGCAAGTTGAGCCATGTGACCTGCCATGCCACGAACATCACTTCGCGCGTGGAAGAAGCGTCGGAGAACACATCCTTCATCGATGCATTACTTCGTTCGACGGCAGTGATCGAATTCGATCTTTCCGGGCATGTGCTCATGGCGAATGAGCAGTTCCTGAAAGCGATGGGCTACAACCTGAGCCAGGCTAAGGGCAGTCACCACCGTATTTTCTGCAGGCCGGAGGAAGCGTCGTCGCAGAAATACAAGGAGTTCTGGTCTACCTTGAACAAGGGTGAGTTTGTCGCCGGGCGATTTGAGCGTGTTGACAGTAGCGGTAGGACGGTATGGCTGGAAGCGACGTATAACCCGGTTTATGACACCGAAGGAACGCTCTGCAAGGTCGTCAAGTTTGCGACGGTTATCACCGACCAGGTTGCGCGTGAGCAGGAAGTCAGTGAAGCAGCCCAAACTGCATTTGAGATCTCCCAGCAGACGGATGTTACTGCTCAGCGCGGAGCCGTCGTAGTCAACGATACGATGCACACCATGCGTAAAGTCGCGGGTGATATGCAGGCTGCCTCCGGCGGGGTAGAGGCGCTCGGGAAGCAGTCGTTGTTGATCAGCTCGATCATTCAGACGATCAGCAGTATTGCTCAGCAAACCAACTTGTTGGCATTGAATGCGGCGATTGAAGCTGCTCGCGCAGGTGAGCAGGGGCGAGGCTTCGCTGTAGTAGCGGATGAAGTTCGACAACTGGCTGGCCGCACCAGTACTGCTACTGAAGAGATCGCATCGGTGGTGTTGCAGAACCAGAAGCTGGTGGAACAAACCGTCGCTGAGATGGCAAACAGTAAGTCCCAGGCAGAGCAAGGCCTTGAACTTGCCACGCAGGCGGGCCAGGTCATTGTTGAAATCCAGGATGGGGCCAAGAGAGTCGTCGAGGCGGTGGGCAGGTTCGCGACTCAAGTGGCTTAGGTCGCGCAGGAATCGTTGGTTGCACTGTTCTTGCCGATCGAAGCCTCTGCCCGCGACGTCGAAGAATCGTCCTTTATCTCATTACCTTCGTTGAGAGTTTGATGGAACACGCCGAAGATCTGTCAACCCTTGAGCAACGTCGTCTTCTGCGAATCCGTGAGCTATGTCTGCTCGACGATCAGCGCGATGATACGTTTGATCAAATCGTTGCGCTCTGTGCTGAATACTTCCGAGCACCCATTGTGCTCATTTCAATTGTGGATGAACACCAGCAGTGGTTCCGCGCCAAGGTCGGCGTAAGCATCAATGAAACGCCCCGCCGCGAATCTTTCTGTGCTTATACCTTGTACTCCCATGAGTTTCTCGAGGTGCCGGACGCGATGCTTGATCCGCGTTTCCAGGACAATCCCCTGGTCACCGGGCTTCCAGGTATCCGGTATTACGCGGGCGCGCCGCTGACCACTGACGACGGTTTGGGTCTTGGCGCTCTGTGCGTGATTGATACCGTCACCAGGCCAATGATGAGCGAACAAGATGCCTCAATGCTGAGGCATCTGGCTGGACTGGTGATGAGTCGAATCATTGCGCTCAGATCAGAAAGCTATGTTGACCCTGCCACAGGCTTATACAACCGCGCTCGGCTTGAGAGCGACATCGGCAATGCTCAGAATCGCCTGCAAGTCTGTAGTCTCGTCGTGATTGATGTGATTTCTCCCGACTTTTTGAACGAGATAGTCAAGACGTTGGGCTATGAGTTTTCTTTGGACTTGATGCTGGCTATCAAGGAGCGCTTGTTAAGGATTGTTCCACCCGAATCCCGGCTTTACAAAATCAGTCCTACACGGTTCGGCCTTATTGTGCCTTGCCCCATTGGAGAAGCTGTCAGCAAAGCGGTTATCAATGACTACATCACGCCGGTACTGTGCCACGACATTCCTTTGCAGATGACCGTCGGCGTGGGCTTGTTGAAACTTGAGGGTTCAGGTGAGTCGCCGCATGAATGTCTGCGTCTGGCGATCAGCGCCGCGGATGATGCCCGAGATCGAATGGTTGGCTGGGGTTACTACGAGGATAAACTGGACGCCACACAGCAGCGCACTTTTATTATCTTGAGCTCGCTGGCAACGGCTATAGCCGGCGATGAACAATTCAGAATGGTCTACCAGCCTCGTATTGATATAGGTACTGGAACATGCACGTCGGTTGAGGCGCTACTGCGCTGGGAGCACCCGCTTCTGGGGGCCATCGGACCTTCAGAGTTCATCCCGCTGGCGGAAAAAACAGCGTTAATGGAGCAGATCAGTCTGTGGGTCTTGCGAAACACGATCGACCAGGCGGCTCAGTGGCAGCGCAAGGGCTTGAATTTCAAGGTGTCGATCAATGTCACTGTGCAGGACATCGAGTCTTCGATATTCATAAACGCTCTGGTGCGTAGGGTTCGACAGGCTGATTTCGATCCTCGGTTACTTGAAGTGGAGTTGACTGAAAGCGCCCGCATAGGTGATTTCGAAAGCGTCCTGCGCCATCTCAATCAGCTGCGTGCGTTGGGTATCGAGATTGCCATTGATGACTTCGGAACGGGCTATAGCAACTGGTCCCACCTGCAACGGCTGCCCGCCAGTGTCGTTAAATTAGATCGTTCACTGATTGAAAACCTGGTTCAGCAGTCCAGGAGTCAGTGTCTGGTACGCACAATTATCAAACTTGCCAACTCGTTGGGGTACCGCGTGGTGGCTGAGGGTGTTGAGAACCTGCAAACGTATGAGCTTGTCCGTGGGTGGGGGTGTCATGAGGTTCAGGGATATCTGATCGCAAGGCCGATGGAGGCTACTGCGATACCCGGGTGGGTCTCTAATCGCGCCCAGGAATAATTATCCAACAGCAGGCTGTCCCTTTTTTTCACCTCGCCTGTCATTCCAGGCAGTGAATAAAATCGAGAGCCTTCCCATGCCCGCAGTCCCCGCCATGTCCTTGCGTCCCTTACTGAAACTGAGCCTGATGCTCAGCCTCAGCACCAGCCCGCTGTTCATCCCGCTCAGTTACGCCGAAGACGCCGCCGCCCGTCGCAGTTACCAGGTACCCGCCGGCAGCTTGAGCGCGGCGCTGACGCGTTTCGCCGGGCTGGCGGGGGTCAACCTGTCGGTCGATCCGGCGTTGGTCAGCGGTCGTAGCAGCGGTGGCTTGTCCGGCGATTATGCCGTGGAGGAGGGCTTCGCACGGTTGCTGCAAGGCTCCGGTCTGCAACTGCAACCGATGGGGGAGCAGGCGTATGTGTTAGTGGCGGTGCCGGAGGGCGCGAGCCTGCAATTGGCGCCGACGTCGATTGTGGGCACCACAGGGCTGGCCGACGGCGACACGTATGCCGGTGGTCAGGTGGCGCGTCGCGGTTCGCAAGGGCTGCTGGGCTCGCGGGACTTCATGGAAACGCCGTTCAGCATGACCACCTACACCGCGGATGCGGTGAAGAACCAGCAGGCGCGCACCCTCGGCGATCTGATCGCCAGCGACCCTTCGGTGCGTGCCACCAACCCGGCCGGCGGGCGTTATGAGCAGTTCACCATCCGTGGGTTCAGCCTGTTCAACAGCGATGTGGCCTATAACGGCTTGTACGGTGTGTTGCCGACTTACACCATCGACATGGAAATGGCCGACCGCGTCGATATCCTCAAGGGCCCGACGCAGTTGATCAATGGCATCTCCCCTCGCGGCAGTGTCGGCGGCGGGATCAACGTGGTGCCCAAGCGTGCTACCGACAAGGACATCAATTCATTCACCGGCAGTTGGGCGTCCGACAGCCAGGCCGGTGGCGCGGTGGATATCGGGCGTCGGTTTGGCGAGGACAACAAATTCGGTATCCGTTTCAACGGGGTGAAACAGGCCGGGGATACGGCGTGGGATCATCAGTCGGTTGACCGCGAAATGGCGGTGCTCGGCCTGGACTTTCGCGGCGAGCGCCTGCGTCTTTCCACCGATATCGGGCGTACCGAGCGGGACACCGATGCGCCCCAGGAGCGCGTGCAGGTCGGCGCCAATGCCAAGGTGCCGAGCGCCAATGATGTGCGACGCAACTACGCGCAGTCCTGGAGCAAGGCCAGTACCAACGACACCTTTGGCACGGTCAACGGCGAGTTCGATCTCAGCGACAGTGTGATGCTGTACGGCGGGGTAGGCGCGCGCAAGAGTAACCATGACTTCCTGCGCCACGCGGTTTCGGTCACCAACAACGCCGGGGATTTCAGCGTGCTGCCGCGTGATTTTACCCGCGATGAAAACGTGCGCACCGCCACTGCCGGCGTGCGCAGCTGGTTCCACAGCGGGCCGGTCAGTCATGAAATCAACCTGGCGGCCAGCTACTTCTACATGGACTTTGAAAACGGCGGGGCGCGGTATGCGGCGGCGCCGAGCAATCTCTATAACCCGGTCCAGACCCCGGTGCCCTCGCGGCCGACACGCTTTGATTCCAAGGTCTATACCGAAAATACATTCAGCGGCGTGGCCTTGTCCGACACCCTGGGCTTTTTCGACGACCGTTTGCTGTTGACCCTTGGCGCGCGCTGGCAGCGGGTGAAGGTGGATGACTGGACCGACAACGTCAAAGGCGCCACCGCCTACGATGAAGAAAAGATCTCGCTCTCGGGCGGCGTGCTGTTCAAGGCCACCGACAAACTGTCGTTGTACGCCAACTATATGGAAGGTCTGAGCCAGGGCAAGGTTGCACCGTCCACCTCGATCAACGAGGACGAAATCTTCCCGCCCTTTATCAGCCGCCAGATCGAAGCGGGCGCCAAATACGACGCTGGGGCGTTTGCCGTGACCGCCGCGGTGTTCCGTATCAGGCAACCGGCGTATGAGACCAACGCCACCTCGCGGGTGTTCGGCCCCAACGGCAAGCGCCAGAACAATGGGATGGAATTGAGCGTGTTCGGCGAACCACTGAAGGGCTTGCGCCTGCTCGGCGGGGTGATGTACATCGACAGCGAACTGACCCACACCACCAACGGTACGTTCGACGGCAATCGCGCGCCCGCCACACCCAAATACAACGTGAACCTGGGCGCCGAATGGGACGTGCCGACGCTGGAAGGCCTGACCCTGACCAGTCGCGGCATTTACTCGAGCTCACAGTACCTGGACCAGTCCAACGTCAAACAGATCGACGCCTGGAACCGCATCGACGTGGGTGCGCGTTACGCGTTCAAGGTCGATGACAAGCACATCACCCTGCGGGCCAATGTGGAGAACGTCGCCGACAAGCGCTACTGGAGTTCGGCCGGTGCGTCGGATGACAGTGAGCCGGGATTGACCCTGTCGACCCCGCGTACCTACCTGTTGTCGGCCACTGTCGATTTCTGAGGGCTGTAAACACCCATCAACCTGTGGGAGGGGGCTTGCCCCCGACGCCGATCGCGCGCCTTTTGATGCGGGCAAGCAGGCGATGGAAAGCCTGATGAGCCATGCCACACCGCCCGACGCGATCTTCTTCGCCAATGACAACCTGGCCGCCGGTGGCTTGCTGGCGGGGCAGCGTGCCGGGTTGAAGATCCCCCAGGACTGCGCGGTACTCGGTTTCGGCGATTACCCGTTTGCCGAAATGCTGTTGCCGAGCCTGAGCACCATCAAGCCGCCGGCGTTGGAAATCGGTGTGCTGGCGGCCACGCGGGTGCTGGAAAGCCGTGGCGGACTGCCGGTGGTGGTTGAGGTACAGCGCTTGAAGCTGTTGGACTGCCGCTTGATCAAACGCGAAAGCGCCTGAGCTTTATTTGCGGCCCAGGGGCAATTTGGATACGGTGCAGGCCTGCCCACAAGGATGTTCCCATGACCGAACCCGCCCCTAAAACCCGCCGTGCACCCAAGGGAGAAAAACGCCGCGAAGAGCTGCTGGACGCGGCCTTGCAGGTGTTCTCCCTGGAGGGCTACAGCGGCGCCTCCGTGGCCCAGGTGGCGGCGATTGTCGGTATTTCCGTGGCTGGCCTGCTGCATCACTTTCCCAGCAAGATCTCGTTGTTGATGGGCGTGCTGCAACGCCGCGACGAAGTCAACCAACGGATTGCCGATGAAGTACGCGCCGAGAAGTCGTTGAGCGGGTTGCTTGGCAGCCTGCGCGCGATCAACCGTTCGAATGCCACCGCGCCTGGCGTGGTGCGCGCGTTTACCATTTTGAATGCGGAAAGCCTGCTTGATACGCAACCGGCGTGGGGCTGGTTCCAGGAGCGCTATGCAGGGATCCAGCGACGTTTGCAGGGGCAGTTCGCCGACTTGGTGGCGGCGGGGGAGGTGCGCAGCGATGTCGACATCGCCGGGCTGGTGGAAGAGATCCTGGCCATGATGGATGGCCTGCAGATCCAGTGGCTGCGCTTTCCGGAGCAGGTGGACCTGGTGGCGCGGTTCGATGCGTACATTGCGCGGGTCGAAGCGGCCATTAGAGCCTGAGTCGAACACAATCCAAATGTGGGAGGGGCTGTGCGACGATTCGACTTGCCCCCCGTTGTTAGCTTATGACTATCTTACTGATGCTCCACAATCCAAATGTGGGAGGGGGCTTGCCCCCGATGGCGGCCTAAAATGGGCCGACCAGGATGTTGGATCAGACCGAGTACATATCCGTTCATGCGGTCACGGCTGCTATCGGTTCCGCTTTTACAGCGGGTCACTTTTGGAAAAGAGCCCCAAAAGTAACCAAAAAGGCTCTTGCCCCACCACTCGGCACCTCGCCCAGGCTCGGTGTGCCCGAACGCAGGCTTGAATCCGTGGGCCGCCGCCACGCGCCATCCATGGCGCGGGGCGGCTAACCCGGCGTCCTGCCGGGTTACCCACGGATTCAAGCCTGCGTTCGGCCAGCGTGGTTTAACGGGGCGCCTAAGATCAAAAGCAGATCAAGATCAAGATCAAGATCAAGGTCAAGAGCGGCTCGCTGCGCATCGTGGTTAGGGGGGGCGCTGCAGTGTTGTGTAGATACCTGTGTAGATACCTGTGTAGATACCTAGGTGCCCGATAGCAGTGATTCAGTCGATACAAGTGTCGACTGGACAACCGCTATCGGGAGCAAGGCACCCTCCCACAGGGATCAGTTGCCCGCAGCACTGCCCTGGCTGCTGTCATCGCTCATGTCATAGCCATCACCGTCGCTGGTGCCGCTATCCCCTTCATTTTGATGCAGCACGCCGCCGGTCTTCACCGTCGATTCACGCAACGTCGAATTAAGCGCCGAACGCGGCAGCGGGTTGCTGGTGGTGGTCGACAGTTCCTGGCGGAACGGGTTGACCAGCTTGGCGTTCAGGCGGATGTCCTGGGACGAAGCGCCCACCGACAGGTTGAAGCTGTCGGCATCCACCACCCACTGCTTGCCGGCCACATCGTAGTAGGCCAGCGAGCGGTCGTTGAGCTCGATGGTCACGCGCTTGCTCTGGCCAGGCTTGAGGAACACTTTCTTGTAGCCCTTGAGCTCCTTGATCGCGCGTTCGACTTTCGGGTTGTTCTGGCCCACGTACAGCTCGGCCACTTCGGCGCCTGCGACCTTGCCGGTGTTGGTCAGATCGAACGACACCTTGATCGGCGCACCGGCCACTGCGACGCCAGGGCTGACGCTGATGTTGCTGTAGCCGAAGGTGGTGTACGACAAGCCATAACCGAACGGATACAGCGGCTTGATGCCCTTCTTCTCGTAGCCGCGATAGCCCAGGAACAGGTCGTCCTTGTAGCTCATCTCGCTCAGGGTTTCCTGATTGTCGAACTTGGGGAAAGTCGCATAGATCGGGTTGTCTTCGATATTGCGTTCGATACTGATCGGCAGCTTGGCCGACGGGTTGACCTTGCCCAGCAGGATCTCTGCCAGGGCCTGGCCGCCGTTCTGCCCAGGGTAGAACGCGTGCAGTGCGGCCGGCACCTGGTCGATCCAGTCGCTCATCTTCAAGCCGGTGCCGCCGTGCAGGGTGACCACGGTGTTCGGGTTGACCTTGGCGATGCTCTGGATCAGCAGGTTCTGGTATTCCGGCAGGTCGAAGCTGTGGTCGAAGCCTTCGCCCTCGTATTCATTGCTGTTGCCGGCTGCCACCAGTACGGCGTCGTACTGGGCCAGGTCCTGTGGCGCAACCAGCGAGGCCCAGCTCATCTGCACGCCGACCAGGCCGCCCATGGTGGAGAGGTAGCCGTTGCGGCGCGAGTATTCGAGCTTGATGTCGACCGGTTTGCCCGCTTCAAGATTGACCTTGGCGAACACCGGGATGGTCGGCGGAATGCTGTTGTTCGGCAGCGGCTTGCCGTCGCCGTTGTCGAGGACTTTCTTGCCGTTGACGTACAGGCGTACCGCACCGTCGGCGCGGATCTTGAACACCTGTTCGCCGCTGACGGTCGGGGTGATCTGGCCGCTGTAGCGAATCGACGTGGCGGCGGTATCGCCATTCACCGGCAGGCTGTCGGTGGACCAGTCGAGGTTGATGTGGCTGTCAGTGCGGGTGGCAGCCGGGTCACCGGACCAGTTGGTGTTGCTGAAGAACTCGGTCTTCAGGCCTTTGACGCTAGTGCCATTGCTGTCGGCATGGGTCCAGCTGGAGGTGGCCGGGTCCAGCGACAGCCCGTCGATGAACTCGACCTTGGCGCCTGGCGCCAGTTGCTGTAAGCCGCTCAGCTCGCTGATGTAGTTGGCGGCCATCACATTGGCGCTGCCGAAACCGGTAGGCGGCGCGTACTTGGCCAGGGTGCCGACCACGGCAATGCGCTTGACCTTCTTGGCGTCCAGCGGCAGCAGGCTGTTCTGGTTTTTCAGCAGCACGATGCCTTCGCGCGCGGCATTGAGCGCCGTGCGGTTGCTGGTGGCGCTGTTCATGTTGTGGCTGGTCAGCGGGGCTTTGCTGTCGAACGTGTACAGGTAGATCTGCTTGAGGATGCGGCGAACCTTGTCATCGATGGTCGCGCTGCTCAGCTCACCACTGTCCAGGTACGGCTTGAGGACGGTGCTGTTCATCTGGTAGCCCATCATGTCCAGGTCAGTACCGGCCTGTGCTGCCGGCAAGCCGTCGACCACGGCGTTGTAGTCACTCTGGACGAAGCCCGGATAGCCCCATTCGGTTTTCAGGATGTCGCGCATCAGGTGCTTGTTCTGGCACGCGAACTCGCCGTTCACCTTCTGGAATGCACACATCATCATCGCGACTTTGCTGTTCTTGGAGGCGGACTCGAAAGGCGGCAGGGTCATCTCGCGCAGCACGCGCTCGCTGATGGTTTCGTTGAGGTGGAAGCGGTTGCTTTCCTGGTCATTGGCGGCGAAATGCTTGGCGTTGGCCCACACCCCGCGCGACTGAATCCCGTTGATCACTGCCGGTCCCAGGCTGGCGCCGAGGAAGGGGTCTTCACCCGACAAATACTCGAACGCACGGCCGCTGTACGGCATGCGGTACAGGTTGACGCCGGGGCCGGTGACGAACTGATATCCGCCGCTGGCGGTGTCGTAGCCCAGGGCGCGGCCCAGGTCGATGGCGCGACGCGGGTTCCAGCTGGCTGCCAGGTTCGGCCCGGACGGGTATACCACGCCCTGCGCGTTGCCTTCACTGGTGTAGCGCACGCCGACACCGCCGTCGGCGCCGTGGATCTGCGGGACGCCGTACTGGATCAGCGGCTTGACGTCCCAACCGCCAGTGCCGCCGATGTAGGCGAGTTTTTCTTCCATGGTCATCTTCGCCAGGGTTTTGTCCGCGGCCTTTTCTGCGCGGCTCACCCGGCCCTCGTCCAGGGCCGGGCTGGTGGCCGCATGCACCTGGGACACGGCCAGTGCCAGCAGGGCAAATGCCGACTGCGCACCGATCAATTTGCGTTTGTTCATGGGTTTCTCCGACAACTGTTTATTGAAAATAGGGCGCCAAAACGCGCGCTTCACACAGCGCGCTCGTCACTTTTTCACGGGCAATAGTCCGCCTTGATCGCAATTTTTAACCAATGGCTAATTGCAACTACTTGGCAGTTTTTGCAGTATTAAAAGTTTAATAATTGTAGTGATTGTTGTTATGGGTAGTGTCTAAGTGGCATCACGCGATGGCGTTTTGAACCGCTAAAACTGCATAATTAAGGCAATTCTTGCGGTTATAAGTCAAACAAAAGCTAATTTTTGCGTGAAATAAGAAATATTTCATTACGTTTTGGAACTAAGGTTAAACCTACCAGTCGATTGGTTTAATAAAATTTATGGCGGCATGGCGAACTAGTGGCGTTGCCCGGTAGTTCTAAAAGGCCATGTTTTATACAAGCTGTCATTCACAACGCTTTGGTGTAGGGTCTTGATCGAATTCAAGGCGCCACTTGAGCTGTCCGCTGTTTTTGAACTGGAGAATGTTTATGAAAATGTCCCTGATGGGTGCCGGCCTCGTGCTCGGCGTTGCACTGAGTGGCGCGGCCATGGCCGCTGAATCAACCGACGCCGATGCGACGTCGGGTGCTACCGATTCCACCGTGCTGACCCAGACCCACGACGCCAAGGCGGCGAAAAAACAGAAAGCCGAAACCACCAAGGGCGGCCGACCGCTGAGCAGCAGCCAGGCCGCGCCGAAGACCTCGAACTAACCTGGAAACGCGGTCCCCTGTGGGAGGGGGCTTGCCCCCGATAGCGGTGTATCAGCCAGCACATGCGCCAACTGGTCCACTGCTATCGGGGGCGAGCCCCCTCCCACAAGGGTTCCTGCAGTTCTGTAGAACATTGCCCCTCAGATAGCTGCTTATGCCAAGTCCCTCAACGCCCATCGATGCCTGCCAGATGCACGTCCCGGATACCGAACAGG
The DNA here is from genome assembly GCF_900004865.1 of Pseudomonas sp. 37 R 15. Taxonomy (NCBI): domain Bacteria; kingdom Pseudomonadati; phylum Pseudomonadota; class Gammaproteobacteria; order Pseudomonadales; family Pseudomonadaceae; genus Pseudomonas; species Pseudomonas sp. 37 R 15. The sequence continues at coordinate 117,067 of NZ_CVTV01000059.1, forward strand.
TCTGCGCGTGGCTGATGCAACAGGCCGGGTTGAAAACGGTGGACCTGGAGCGCGCCCGTCGCCTGTCCCAAGAGGGCGCCGACACTGAATTACTTGGCCTGCTGACCCGCCTGGGGTTGGTCTCCGAAGTCGAACTGGCCCGCGCCTGGGCCGACCTGCTCGGCGCGCCGCTGCTGCTGGCCGACGCCGCGCCACCCTTGCTTGACCCTTTACCGAACCTGACCGAGCGCTTTATGCGCCACTACCAGGTGGTGCCCGTGGGCTGGAGCCAAGGTGGTCTGCGCGTGCTGGCAGCCAACCCGTCGCGGGTCTACCCGTTCCAGGCCATGGCCTATGCCTGCGGCGTGCCCGTGTGGCTGGCGGTCGGCCCGCGCAACGAGGTCGAAACCCTGATCGAGCGCTACTACGGCCAGGGGCGCTCGGCCATGGGCACGCTGATCGAAAACCTCGACGAGCAGAGCGGTGCGCTGGAAGACATCGAACACCTCAAGGACATGGCCTCCGAGGCGCCGGTGATTCGCCTGGTCAACCTGATCCTGCAGCGCGCGGTGGAACATCGCGCCTCGGACATCCATATCGAACCCTTCGAAAACCAGCTCAAGGTGCGCTACCGCATCGACGGCGTGCTGCACGAGGCCGAGGCGCCACCGTCGAGCTCATCCGCCGCGGTGATTTCGCGGGTGAAAATCATGGCGCGCCTGGACATCGCCGAACGGCGTCTGCCCCAGGACGGCCGGATCATGCTGCGCATCCAGGGCAAGGAGCTCGACCTTCGGGTGTCTACCGTGCCCACTAGTTTTGGCGAATCGGTGGTCATGCGTCTGCTTGACCGGCAGACCGTTCAGTTCGATTTCCAGAGCCTGGGCTTCGACGGACAGCGCCTGGAAACCTTCCTTGAAGTGCTGGAGCGGCCCCACGGCATTCTGCTGGTGACCGGCCCGACCGGCTCGGGCAAGACCACCACGCTGTACACCGCGCTGTCACGGCTCAACACCGCCGAGCGCAAGATCATCACGGTTGAAGACCCGGTGGAATATCAACTGGAAGGCATCAACCAGATTCAGGTCAAGCCGGCCATCGGCCTGGATTTTGCCGGCGCGCTGCGCTCCATCGTGCGTCAGGACCCGGACGTGATCATGATCGGCGAAATCCGCGACCTGGAAACCTGCCGCATCGCTATTCAATCGTCGCTGACCGGGCATTTGGTGCTTTCTACTTTGCACACCAACAGCGCGGCGGCGAGTATCACGCGGCTGCTTGACATGGGGGTCGAGAGCTACCTGATTGCCTCGACCGTCAACGGCATCCTGGCCCAGCGCCTGGTGCGCCGCCTCGACCCTGCCACTCGCGAAGCTTTTGAAGCACCGCCCGAACTGATCGCCGAGCATGGCCTGGACAGCTTTACCGATGCGCGACCGATCATGCTCTATCGCCCGGGTGCCAATGCGCCGGGCGGTGGTTACCACGGTCGCAGCGCAATCACCGAATTGCTGGTGATGAATGAAGAACTGCGCGGCCTGCTGATGCGCCAGGCCGACGCCGCCACCCTCGAAGCCGCCGCCCGCCGTGGCGGCTTGCGCACTTTGCATGAAGAAGGCCTGCGCCAGGCCGTTGCCGGCGTGACCTCGCTGGAAGAAGTGCTTCGCGTGACCCGCGGGGAGGGCACGTGAGCCTGTTCAAATACCGCGCGCTCGACAGCCAGGGCGCTGCGCAAAACGGCACGCTCGACGCTAAGGACCTCGACGCCGCCGTCGCCCTCTTGCACAAGCGCGGGCTGCTGGTGTTGCAGGTTGACGTCGCCGGTGCCCAAGGGCTGCTCAATGCCCTTGGCCGTGGTCAGTTGAGCGGCGCGGCGCTGGTCAGTTTCACCCAGCAACTGGCCACCCTGTTAGGCGCCGGCCAGCCGCTGGAGCGCTCGCTGGGCATCCTGCTCAAGCAACCTGGCCAGCCGCAGACCCGCGCCCTCATCGAGCGTATCCGCGAACAGGTCAAAGCCGGCCAGCCGTTATCCAAAGCGCTGGAGGAAGAGGGCAGCACGTTCTCGCCGCTGTACCTGAGCATGGTGCGCGCGGGCGAGGCGGGCGGCGCCCTGGAAAACACCCTGCGCCAGCTCAGTGACTACCTGGAGCGCAGCCAATTACTGCGGGGCGAGGTGATCAACGCGCTGATCTACCCGGCTTTTCTGGTGGTCGGCGTACTGGGTTCGCTGGCGCTGCTGCTGGCCTATGTGGTGCCGCAGTTTGTACCCATTTTCAAAGACCTCGGTGTGCCCATTCCGCTGATCACTGAAGTGATTCTCGGGCTCGGCCAGTTTCTCGGGGCCTACGGCCTGGCAGTGTTGGCCGGGTTGATTGTGATGATCTGGACACTGGCCGCACGCCTGCGTGACCCACAGCGCCGTGAACGTTATGACCGCCGCGTGCTCGGCATTCGGGTGATCGGCCCGCTGCTGCAACGGGTCGAAGCGGCGCGGTTGACGCGCACCCTCGGCACCCTGCTGAGTAACGGCGTGGCGCTGCTGCAGGCGCTGGTGATCGCCCGGCAGGTGTGCACCAACCGCGCGCTGCAAGCGCAAGTCGCCCAGGCCGCCGAATCCGTCAAGGGCGGCGGCACCCTCGCCAGTGCCTTTGGCGCGCAGCCGCTGCTGCCCGACCTGGCGCTGCAAATGATTGAAGTCGGCGAACAGGCCGGCGAACTCGACAGCATGCTGCTCAAGGTCGCCGATGTGTTCGACGTTGAAGCCAAGCGCGGCATCGACCGCCTGCTCGCCGCGCTGGTGCCGTCGCTGACCGTGGTCATGGCGGTGCTGGTGGCGGTGATCATGCTCGCGATCATGCTGCCGCTGATGAGCCTGACCAGCAATATATGAACCCTCAAGGAAGCAAGCCGATGCGCCATACCCGATTCAAGTCTGCCCGCCGCCAGGGCGGTTTTACCCTGCTGGAAATGCTCGCCGTGATCGTGCTGCTGGGCATCGTCGCGACCATCGTGGTACGCCAGGTCGGCGGCAATGTCGACAAGGGCAAGTACGGCGCGGGCAAGGCGCAACTGGCGAGCCTGAGCATGAAAATCGAAAGCTACGGGCTGGATGTCGGCTCGCCGCCCAAGTCCCTGCAGCAACTGGTCGACAAGCCGGGCAACACCGCCGGCTGGGCCGGCCCGTATGCCAAGCCGTCGGACCTCAAGGACCCGTTCGGCCATGCCTTCGGCTATCGCTTCCCCGGCGAGCACGGCGCGTTCGACCTGATTTTCTACGGTCAGGACGGCCAGCCCGGTGGCGAAGGCTACAGCGCCGACCTGGGCAACTGGGAATAAAGACTGCACATGGCCAACGCCCAACGTGGTTTTACCTTGCTGGAGATGCTGGTGGTGATCGTCTTGATCAGCATCGCGGCCGGCTTGGTGGGTTTTGGCCTGCAACAAGGCCTGCGCGCCGCCAAGGAGCGCCAGGCGGTCGGGCAGATGGTCGAGGCGTTGCGCAGCACGCGGGCGCGGGCGATTGTCAGCGGCACCGCGCAAAGCACGTTGTTCGACTTGCGCAGCCTCAGCTTCCAGGCCCCTGGCCGACCGAAAAAACACTGGCCGGCCGACCTGCAAGTCACCTTGCACACGGCCGAACACGCGGGCTCGGCGGTGGAGTTCTACCCCGACGGCAGTTCCACCGGCGGCAACCTGTTGTTGGCCAATGGCAGCCGGCGCTGGCGCATCGATATTGGCTGGCTGACCGGCAGCGTGCAGTCCAGGGCGCTGCCATGAAGCGGCAAGCCGGGTTCACCCTGCTGGAAATGCTCGCCGCGCTGACGCTGATGGCGATCTGCAGCACGGTGCTGCTGGTCGCCTTCGGCCAGAGCGCGCGCGCGCTGTTGCAAGTCGCCCACAGCGACCGCCTGAGCCATGCTGCCGTCAGCGTGATGGACCAGGAAGCAGCAGGCCCCCTGGCCAATGGCGTGCGCCACGGCGATCTGGACGGCATCGCCTGGCAACTGCGCATCGCCCAACAGCCGACCCGGATCGGCCAGCCGCACGTGTTTCGTCTCGACCTGACGGTCAGCGAAGGGCCGCGCCACGCCAGTTTCAGCACCTTGAAACTGCGTGCGGCAGGGGCCGGTTTGTGAAGCGCCGTCAGCAGGGCTTTACCCTGCTCGAAATCATGATCGTGCTGAGCCTGCTCGGCGTATTACTGACCCTGGTCGGTGGCGCGCTGCTGGGGGCCAATCGCGCGGTGCTCAAGGCGCAGCGCTATACGGTCAGCCTGGATGAAATGCGGGCTGCGCAGCAGTTTTTGCGCACTGCGATCAGCGAGGCGCTGCCCTTGGACGTGACCGAGGACGACAGCCAGACCGACGGGTTTTTCGCCGGCAGCCCGCAGCGCATGCAGTTTGTCGCGACTCTGCCGGGCGTGCTCGGTGGCGGGATTCAGCGCTTCACGCTGCAGTTGACCGGCGCCGAGGCGCAGCGCGATTTGCAGGTGGCGTTCGCGCGGTTTGAGTCTCCAGCGCAGGTCAGCGTACCGGCGTCGCGCAGTGAGCCACAGGTGTTATTGAAAGGTGTCGAAGATCTGCAGTTCAGCTATCGCGGCGTGTCGCCCAAGGGCCAGGCCACCGGCTGGATCAGCGAGTGGCCGTGGACCAAGCGTTTGCCCTCGGCGGTGCGGATTGCGGCGCGCGTCAACGGGCCGGTGCCTTGGGTCACCCAGGTGGTCGCGCTGCGGTTGAACCTGTCGGGTGGGGGCCCTGAATGATCCGGCATCAGCGCGGTGTCGCGCTGCTGCTGGTGCTGTGGGTGCTGGCGTTGCTCAGCCTGTTGCTCGGCGGCCTGGCCGGCTGGGTGCAACTGGAAACCCGCCAGGCGGTGTGGCACCGCCAGCACACCCAGGCCGTGCTGGCCGCCGAAGCGGGCGTGGCGCTGGCGATACAGGGCCTGGCCGACCCGTTGCAGCGCAAACAGTGGATCGCCGATGGGCGTGAAATCCCGTTGGTGTTCGACGATGCGCAGCTGCACGTCAGCCTGCGCAGTGAGCGCGGCAAGTTGTACTTGAACAGCGCCGAAGTCGGCGATTTCGCGCGGCTGGCCCTGGCCTGCGGCGCGACCCAGGCCCAGGCCAGCCAGCTCGCCAAGGACCTGGAGGTACGACGCAACCAGGGCCTGGCGCCGTTCAGGGTCATAGAAGAAGTGCGGCAGTTGCCGGGCATGACCCAGGCGCTGTACAGCGCGCTGGTCCCCGAGATCAGCTTGTGGAGTGGCCTGGACCGGCCCGATCCGGCCTTCGCCAGCGCGCTGATGCGCCGCGCCTTGAACCTGCCGCACCTGAGTGCGGTGGGCGCCGACCCTGGTGAAGTGCTGGTGATCGACAGTCGCGCGCAACGCCCCGGCGGCCACCACGCCCAGTTGCAGGCCACCGTGTTATTGAGCCCCGCGCAAGGCAGCGCACAACCTTATCGAGTCTTACGTTGGCAAGAATGAACGAACACTTATCCGCACGGCTGCAGCTGCTGACGGAGCCCATCACCCAGCGCTGGCGCGGCAGCCTGCTGCAAATGGGCTGGCGGCTGTGGCTCAAGGAGTTGCGTGGCTGCCTGCCGGCGTGGCTGTCGCTGCAGGACATCCCCGAGCATGTGTACCCATGGCCGCTGACCGCGCCTGTGTCCCCCGTGGCCGGCGACGCGCGCCAGGTGCTGTTGCTGGCGCCCTCGGCGGTGCTGGTGCAAGCCTTGCAACTGCCCCCGGCGGCGGCGCGCAACCTGGCGACGGTGGTGGGGTATGAACTGGACCGTTTTACCCCGTTCGATGCGGCGCAGTTGTACTTCGTCGCGCGCCAGGAGCGGCGCACTCCAACCCACGTGCACGTGACGCTGGTGGCGATCCTGCGCGAGCGCCTCGACCAGATCCTCACGGAGTGCGCCGCCCTCGGCTTGCAGCCACACGCGGTGGATGTGGCGGACGCGGCGGGCGTCCCGATGGGCATCGACCTGCTGCCGGTACCGCTGCGCCCACGCCAGCGCCCGGCGGGCAAAGGCCTGCAACGCAGCCTGCCGTGGCTGTGCGGCGCCTTGCTGATTGCCGCCATGCTGCTGTGGCTCAACGACCGCCAGCGCGTGCTCGACAGCATGCAGCAAAGCGTGCGTGCGCAAAAAACCCAGGTCGCCCAGATCCAGGCCCTGCGCCAGCAACTGCTCAATACCCGTGGCGCCGCGCAGTACCTGATCCGCCGCAAGACCGCACAGCCGCCGCTGGCCGGGCTGCTCAACGAGCTGACCGCCTGCCTGCCGTCCGACACCTGGATCGACCAGTTGGAAGTCAACGACGGCGCCGACGTTTCATTCTCCGGGCAAAGCGCCAAGGCCAGCGCCCTGATCACCCGGGTCAAGGGCTGCCACAGCCTGGAAAACGCCCAGTTCGAAGGGGTGATCCAACCCGATGCGCAAACCGGCAAGGATCAATTTTCCTTGCGCGCCCACCTGCACCAGGAGGCCGCCGATGCGCCGACCACTGACACCCCGTGAACGTCGTGGCGCCGCCCTGATCGGCCTGGCCCTGGTACTCGGCGCCGCGTATTGGCTGTTGGTCGACAGCTGGTTCGCCGGCCCCTTGCGCGAGATGGGCGAGCAGGCCGAGCAGTTGCGCGAACAGCAGCAACGCTACGCCGGCGTATTGCGCCAGGGCGACTCCCTGCGCCAGCAACTCGAGGAGGCCCGCCAGGACCCGGCCAGCAGCACCAGCCTGCTGCCAGGCGATGACCCCAGCGCCGTGGCGGCGGACCTGATGCAACGCATCGCCGACCTGATCAACAGCCGCGCCGGCCTCGGTGGCGGCTGCAGCCTCACGCAGCGCATGCCGATCACCCCCGAGCAGGACGACAGCGAACCCTACCGCCAAGTCAAAGTCAGCCTGACCCTGAACTGCGCCATCGAACCCTTGACCGCGATCCTGCATGAGCTGGAGTACCAGCGCCCGTTTCTGTTTGTCGATGAGATGAGCATCCGCCGAGGGCCGAACGCGCCCGCCAGCGGTGGCGCCGGTCAACTGGTGGTGCACCTGCTGGTGCGTGGCTACCTGCAACCGGCTTCTGCCGCGCAGGTGCGCCGATGATCAACGCACTGCGTCCCCTGGAGTGGCTGTTGCTCGGCGTGGCCGGGCTGTTGGGCCTGTTGATGGTCGGCATCCTCAGCAGCATCGGCGATGCGCCCGAGTGGTTGCCGGCGCCCGAACCCGATGCGCGCGCCAACGCCACGGCCAAGGCACTGGTGGCCCCGAGCGCAACCCTGGAGAGCCTTGCCGGCACCTGGCAGGCGCCGCTGTTCAGCCCTGACCGCAGCCCTGACCGCGCGGTGGGCCAAGCCGCCGTCTCCAGCCTGTCGAGCCTGACGCTGACCGGCATCGTGCTGGACGGCGACCTGCGCGTCGCACTGCTCAAGCGCGCGGACGGCCCGCCACTGAAAGTCCACCAGGACCAGACCCTGCCCAACGGCTGGCGCCTGGAACACCTGACACCCCGCGAAGCCCGCTTTGTACTCGACGGCCGCACGCAGACCCTGAGCCTGCGAGGCCTGCGCCTGCCGCCGCCGTCGACCACACCCCCGATTACCCTTCCTCACGAGTCCGCCCCTTGATCGATACATTCCCCGGCGCTTTGCGCACCACTGTGTTTTGCCTGGCCACCGCCGTTTCCCTCGGTGGCTGCGGCACATTCCCCGAGCATCTGGACCCGGACGAGGCCTTGTTGCACGAGGCGATGCAGGGCACCGGCGCGCAACGCCCGCCCGTGGACCCGGCCAGCGAACAGGCCTCGGTCGACAGCAGCCAGCCCCAGGCCAAGACACCCCCCCAGCGCCAATTGATTCGCGGCAACCAGCAGTTCGTGCGCCAACCAACAGCAGCGCCGGCTGGCAAGGCAGAGGCGGGCGGCGACATCGTGTTCAACTTCGCCGACCAGCCGATCGAAGCGGTGATCAACAGCGTGATGGGCGACCTGCTGCATGAGAATTACAGCATTGCCCAGGGGGTGAAGGGCAATGTCAGCTTTTCCACCTCCAAACCGGTGAACAAGGAGCAGGCGCTGTCGATTCTGGAAACCCTGCTGTCGTGGACCGACAACGCCATGATCAAGCAGGGCAACCGCTATGTGATTTTGCCGGCCAATCAGGCCGTAGCGGGCAAGCTGGTGCCGCAGATGCGCGTGTCGCAACCGTCCAGCGGCCTGTCGGCCCGGCTCTTTCCACTGCGTTATATCTCGGCCACCGAAATGCAGAAACTGCTCAAGCCGTTTGCCCGCGAGAATGCCTTTCTGCTGGTTGACCCGGCGCGCAATGTGCTGAGCCTGGCCGGTACCCCGCCAGAGCTGGCCAACTATCAGGACACCATCGACACCTTTGACGTGGACTGGCTCAAGGGCATGTCGGTGGGTGTGTTCGGCCTGCAACGCGCCTCCGTCGCCGAGCTGATGCCCGAACTGCAAAAAATGTTCGGTCCTGACAGCGGCATGCCGTTGGCGGGCATGGTGCGTTTTTTGCCGATCGAGCGGACCAACTCGGTGGTCGCGATTTCGTCGCAGCCACAGTACCTCAGCGAAGTCGGTGACTGGATTCACACCATCGACGAAGGCGGGGGTAACGAGCCGCAGATGTATGTGTACGACGTGCGCAACATGAAGGCCACCGACCTGGCCAAGTACCTGCGGCAGATCTACGGCAGCGGCGCAATCAAGGACGACGCCCCGGCCAAGGTCGCGCCCGGTTTGCGCACCGCGACCCTGTCATCGCCCGGCACCAACAGCACGTCCGGCAGCACGCCTGGCGGGCTGGGCGGCAACAGCAGCGGCATGGGCAACACCACCCAGCCTACCCGCGAGGATGACGAGCAAGACGCCCAAGCCAGCGAAGACACCGACAGCGCCGACGACGGCAGCACGGCTGACGCGCCGGCCAAAAGCCTCGACGCCGGTACGCGCATCACCGCGCAAAAAAGCAGTAACCAGTTGCTGGTGCGCACGCGCCCGGTGCAGTGGAAGGAGATCGAATCGGCGATCAAACGCCTCGACAATCCGCCGCTGCAAGTGCAGATCGAGACGCGCATCCTTGAGGTCAAACTCACCGGCGAACTGGACCTGGGCGTGCAGTGGTACCTCGGTCGCCTGGCCGGCAATTCCACCAGCACCACGGTGGCGAACGCCGCCGGCAGCCAGGGCGCGTTGGGCGGTGGCGGGGCCGGGCTGGGGGCGGCGGATTCGTTGTTCTATTCCTTCGTCAGTTCCAACCTGCAAGTGGCCCTGCACGCCCTGGAAACCAACGGCCGCACCCAGGTGCTGTCGGCGCCGTCGCTGGTGGTGATGAACAACCAGCCGGCGCAGATTCAGGTGGGCGATAACATTCCCATCAGCCAGACCACGGTGAACACGGGGACTTCTGACACTACCTTGAGCAGTGTGGAGTATGTGCAGACCGGGGTGATTCTGGATGTGGTGCCGCGGATCAATCCGGGAGGTCTGGTGTATATGGATATTCAGCAGCAGGTCAGTGATGCGCAGGATCAGGCGTCGTCGAATAATGACACGCCGAATAATCCGCGTATCTCCACACGGTCGGTGTCGACGCAGGTGGCGGTGCAGAGTGGGCAGACGGTGCTGCTGGGCGGGTTGATCAAGCAGGACAATGCGGACTCCGTCAGTGCCGTGCCGTACCTGGGCAAGATCCCCGGCTTGCGCTGGTTGTTTGGCAACACCAGCAAATCCAAGGACCGCACCGAATTGATTGTGCTGATCACGCCCCGGGTGATCACCAGCAGCAGCCAGGCGCGGCAGGTGACGGATGATTATCGCCAGCAGATGCAACTGCTGAAGCCCGCTAACTGAAGGAACGTGGTTGAAAATGTGGGAGGGGGCAAGCCCCCTCCCACAGTTGATCCTCTTTGTGTCAGGTGTATCCGGGCTGGGATTGGCAGGTTAGTTATTATTTATATGAATAAACATTTTTAAAAATAATGAAATTCAAGAATATTAGCTTATGCCCAAATAGCATTATATTTTTGAAATCCATTCCGTTATGTTTGATTGCAACAGCCTACCCCTGACCCCGGATGGTACCCAGCGTGATTCAGATTCTGCGCACCTGACCGGGTAATCCCCCCGCAGCAGAATCGTTGGAACGGAGTTCGACGTATGTTGCCCCTTCAACCCCCTCGCTCGCCCCACACCTAGTTCAAACCGCACCTGCACCTTGAACATCGGCCATGCCGCGCCAGGCGCGTGCCTGCCCGACTCTGCGATTTGAAAAAAGCCGGGAATAGCGATGAAGCATGTTCTACCCCCCACCGCCGCCTTTACCTTGTCCCTGTTGGCCGCCGCGGTCCAGGCCCAGGATGACAGCACCCTGTCCACCGTGGTGGTCACCGGCAACCGAGGCGCCGAGCAGCGCACCGTCACCCGCAGCCCGGTGCCCATCGATGTGGTCAGCGCCAAGCAACTGCAAAGCACCGGCAAGCCCGGTTTGATGGAGGCCCTGAGCGCGGTGATCCCGTCGCTGACCCTGCCGGAAAAAACCGGTTGGGACGCCAGCGGCATTGCCCGCGCCCCTAACCTGCGTGGCTTGAGCGCCGCCGAAGTGCTGGTACTGGTCAATGGCAAGCGCCGCCATACCAGCGCCACCCTGAACATCAACGGCATCAACACCGGCGCCGCGCCGGCGGACCTGGACCTGATCCCCATCAGTGCCATCGACCATGTGGAAGTGCTGCGCGATGGCGCCGCCGCCCAATACGGTTCCGACGCCATCGCCGGTGTGATCAACGTGATCCTCAAGGCCGACACCCGCGGCACCTCGGTGACCAACGCAGGCTTGGGCTATGACGGCAAGAAGCAGACCGTGCAGCAAAGCCTCAACAAAGGCTTCGAAATCGGCGACGGCGGTATCGTGCAACTGGCCCTGGATGCGCGCAGCCAGAATGACGACAACAAGGCCAGCGCCAACGGCTACACCTATGAACAAGCCTACGGCCTGGCCGGCAAGTCCACCTACGGTGGCTACGGCACGCCCAAGACCAACCTGCTGACCCTGGGCTACAACGCCGAACTGCCGATCGACGACAGCCTCAGCCTGTACTCCTTCACCACCTACTCGCGGCGCAAGGCCGAGCAGGGCCAGAACTTCCGCCTGCCGACCATCACCAACACCATCACCACCGGGCCCAATGGCTATCCTTCCGGCTACACGCCCACCTGGTACATCGACGAAGACGATTTCCAGGCGGCCTTTGGCGGCAAGGGCACCGTGGGCGAGTGGGACTGGGACCTGTCCACCACCTACGGGCGCAACGAAGCGGAGCAGGGCACCACCCACAACCAGAACCCGTCCCTGGGCGAGGCCACGCCGAACAGCTTCACCTCCGGCACGTGGATTTCCACCGAGCTGACCACCAACCTGGACGTCAAGCGCGGCTTCGACATCGGCCTGCAAAAGCCGCTGGACCTGTCCTATGGCTTCGAGCACCGGCGCGACACCTATGAGGTGCAGGCCGGAGACTACGCGTCCTATGCCGACGGCGGTTACTGCGTGGCGCCGGGCAATTGCGCCGCGTCCGGGGCCCAGGTCACCAACGGCATTTCCCCCGACGAAGCAAGCAGCGCCTCGCGCAACAGCGTCGCCGGGTATGTCGATGCGGGCTTCAACCCGCTGCCGGACTGGTACGTCGGCAGCGCCGTGCGTTATGAGCATTACAATCAAGGGGTGGGCGCCACCCGCAGCGGCAAGCTGACCACCCGCTATGACTTCACGCCGCAAGTGGCGGTACGTGCCACCGTGAGCAACGGCTTTCGTGCGCCGTCCCTGGCCAACAGCCTGTTCAGCGCGCGCTCGACCACCTATGGCGTGGTGGATGGGGTGTACCAGTCGATCAACTACGGCGTGTTGCCGGTCGGTTCGGCGGCGGCCAGGGCGTTGGGCGCCGAGGACCTCAAGCCCGAACGCTCGACCCACTTCAGCCTGGGCTTGACCCTCACCCCCACCGACCGCCTGAGCTTCACCGCCGACGCCTATGTGATCAACCTGCGCGACCGCATCACCCTCACCGGCACCCTGCTCGGGCCCGAAGTCAGCCAGGTGTTGCAGAACAACGGCGTCAACTCCACCTCCGGCGGCCAGTACTTCATCAACGGCGCCGATACCCGCACCAAGGGCCTGGACCTGGTCAGCAGCTACCACCAGGACCTGGGCGCGTTCGGTGCCGTGAAGTGGACTGCCGCGTTCAATTGGAACCAGACCAGAATCCGCAATTACAAGGAGTCGACCAACATCCTCGGCACTTCCTATGAGCGGATGGACCGGGAGGCGCGCAACTTGATCACCGGCGTGCAACCCACGACCAAGCTGATCCTCGGCGGCGACTGGAGCTTCGAGCGTTTCAACCTGAACCTGGCCCTGACGCGCTACGGCGCCTACAAGGAAGTCAATGCTTCGGCCAATCGCGAGCTGGACCGGGTCTACAGCGCCAGATGGATCACCGACCTCGACCTCGGCTACGCCCTCACCAAAGACCTCAACGTGGCCATCGGCGCCAAGAACCTCTTCGACCTCTACCCCAAGAAACAAGGCGTGCCGAGCAGCACCATGCTTGCCAGCTACGGCACCTATTCGCCCTACGGTTTTACTGGCGGGTACTACTACACCCGGCTGACTTATGCCTTCTAAGGCCTGCGAGGAATAGACCATGCCCACTGTCGCCAAACCCTTCGACCTGATCGATGAAGTCAACCCTTACCCGCGTCACCAGCGCCGTGTCGCTACGCCGATCAAGGCCTTGCAGGTAGTGCCCGCCCGGCATCCCTGGCGCTGGGCCGGGTCGATCTTTGCCGCGCTGGTGCTGCTCGCCATTGTGCATTCCCTGGCCACCAACCCGCGCTGGGAGTGGGGCGTGTTCGGCCAGTGGTTTTTCTCGCCCTCGGTGCTGCGTGGCTTGGGGCAGACGTTGTTGCTGACGCTGCTGAGCACGCTGTTCAGCATCATCCTCGGTACCGCGCTGGCCCTGGCGCGGTTGTCCGGCTCGCCGTTGCTGGCAGCGCTTGCCTGGGGCTATATCTGGTTTTTCCGCTCGATGCCGGCGCTGCTGGTGCTGATCATCCTCTACAACTTTGCCTACCTCTACGACCACATCGTGGTCGGTGTGCCCTTCACTGAGGTGGTGTTCGCCGAGTGGTCGACGGTGGACGTGCTCAGCCAATTTACCGTGGCTGTATTGGGCTTGAGCCTGATGCAGGCGGCGTACGCGGCGGAGATCATCCGTGGCGGCCTGATCGGTGTGGAAGCCGGCCAGCATGAAGCGGCGGCGGCCTTGGGGCTGCCGGCTTCGCGACGCATCTTTCGCATCATCCTGCCGCAGGCACTGCGCTCGATTCTGCCGTCGGGGTTCAACGAAATCATCGGCCTGGTCAAGGGCACTTCCATCGTCTACGTGCTGGCGCTGCCGGAGCTGTTCTACACCGTGCAGGTCATCTACAACCGCACCCAGGCGGTGATCCCGCTGCTGATCGTGGCGACCGTGTGGTACCTGATCATCACCACCGTACTGACCAGCGCCCAGTATTACGTCGAGCGCCATTTCGCCCGTGGCACTGCGCGCGTGCTGCCGCCGACACCGCTGCAACGGCTGCGCCACTGGCTCAAGGAGAAATCCCATGGCTGAAGCACGCGCAGGACGTATCCAGATCCAGGGCGTCGGCAAGCGCTTTGGCAACCAGCAGGTGCTTGACAACATCGACCTGACGATCGACCCGGGCAAGGTCACGGTGATCCTCGGGCCGTCCGGCTCGGGCAAGTCCACCTTGCTGCGCACCATCAACCACCTGGAGAAGATCGACAGCGGGCATATCACCATTGACGGTGAGTACGTCGGCTATCGGCGCAAGGGCGATCTGCTGTTTGAGCTCAAGGAGCGCGAGATTCTCAAACGGCGCATCGACGTGGGCTTCGTGTTCCAGAACTTCAACCTGTTCCCGCACCTCACCGCCTGGGAAAACATTGCCGAAGCGCCACTGGCGCACAAACGCTGGAGCAAGGCCCAGGCGCGTTACAACGCCGCCGAGTTGCTGACCAAGGTCGGTCTGGCGGACAAGCTCGATGCCTACCCGCGTCAGCTTTCCGGCGGCCAGCAACAGCGCGTCGCCATCGCCCGTGCCCTGGCGCTGGACCCCAAGGTATTGCTGTTCGACGAACCCACCTCGGCCCTCGACCCGGAACTGGTGGGCGAAGTGCTCGACGTGATCAAGGGCCTGACCCGATTGGGCGTGACCCTGGTCATCGTCACCCATGAAATCGGCTTTGCCCGCGAAGTGGCCGACCACGTGGTGTTTCTCTGCGACGGCCAATTGATCGAAGAAGGCCCGCCCGAACAAATCTTCCGCCAACCCCGACATCCCCGCACCCAGGCCTTTCTCGGCAAAGTGCTTTAGTTCAAGGAGTGACTGCCCATGTTTAACCACCCCCTGCGTGTGGCCGTGCTGGCGCTCGCCGTCGCCACCGCGCAACAGGCGTTCGCCGTGCAGCAGGTCGACCTCAGCCCCGACCGCCCGCGCATTCATGCGCCCCGTAACGAAGCGGCCATTGCGCAGATCCCGCCGGGCTTCAAGTTCGCCCAACCGGGCAAGTTCACGGTGGCCGTGTCCGGCGTGGCCGGGCCGCCTCTGGCGCTGCTGGCCAGCGATGACAAGACCACCATCGGCAGTGAAGCCGACACCGCGCAGTTGGTCGCCGACAGTCTCGGCCTGCAACTCAATGTGGTGCAGACCAGTTGGGAGGACTGGCCCCTGGGCGTCAGTTCGGGCAAGTACGACGCGGTGGTCAGCAACGTCACCGTGACCGAAGCGCGCAAGAAGCGTTTTGACTTCGCCACTTATCGCCAGGACGTGCTCGGGTTTTACGTCAAGAGCACCAGCCCCGTCAGCGAGATCAAACAGGCCGCCGACATTGCCGGGCTCAAGATCATCGTCGGCTCCGGGACCAATCAGGAAAAAGTCCTGCTGGCGTGGAACGAGGCCAATGAAAAAGCGGGCCTCACGCCTGCGCTGTTGCAGTACTTCGACGACCAGGCCGCCGCGCAACTGGCGGTGCAGTCGGGGCGCAGCGATGCGTTGTTCGGGCCCAACTCGGTGTACGCCTATTCGGCGGCGATCACCGGCGGCATCAAGCGCGTCGGCACCGTCAACGGCGGCTGGCCGTTGCAGGCCGATATCGCCGTGACCACGCGCAAGGACAACGGCCTGGTCAAGCCGATCCATACCGCCCTGGAAGGTGCGATTGCCGGCGGCCAATACGCCCAGGTCTTGCAGCGTTGGGGGCTGGATGTGGAGCGCGTCGATAAATCGCTGATCAACCCACCGGGCCTGCCGGATTAGGAGTAACGAACATGGGACTGACACGACGTGAAGCGCTGTCCAGTATTGCCGCCGTCGGCGGTGAGCAGGCGGCCAAAGACGCATTGGCCGCATTGGGCCTGGGGCCGTCTTCACACCGGCGGCCGCAACCGCTGCAACTCAAGGACGGCCTGGGCCAGGGCACCCGCGTGCTGGTGCTGGGCGCCGGGATCGCCGGGCTGGTCAGCGCGCTGGAACTGAGCCGTGCCGGGTTCACCGTGCAGGTGCTGGAGGCACGCGACCGCGTGGGTGGGCGCACCTGGACCCTGCGCAACGGCGACCGCGTGGACTACACCGATGGCCGCGCGCAAACGGTAGCGTTCGATCCGGGCCAGTATTTCAACGCCGGCCCCGCGCGCATTCCAAGCCAGCACCGCACCATCCTCGACTACTGCAGCGAACTGGGCGTGCCGCTGCAAGTGCTGGTCAACAGCAGCCATGGCGCTCAAGTGCGGCCGGACCTGCAACAACCGGCGTTCACCGTCGGCCAGGCGGTCAATGATGCACGCGGCCATCTGTCCGGCTTGCTGGCCAAGGCGGTGCAGCGTGATGCGCTCGACGACGTATTGAGCGGCGAGGAACGCACGCGCTTGCTGGCATTCCTTCAAGTGTATGGCGACCTCTCCCAGGCGCTGGCCTACGAAGGCAGCTTGCGTTCCGGCCACCGTGAATCGCCCGTGCATCCCGGCGCACTGCCCGCCAGCGCGCAGCCGATCGGCCTTGAGCGCCTGCTGCATCCCGAGCTGTGGGGCGCGCTGCTGCACACCGAATTTCCGGAGTTCTCGGCGACCATGTTTCAGCCGGTGGGCGGCATGGACCGCATCACCGAGGCGTTCTATCAACGTGTGCGCGAGCAGGTGCAACTGGGCGCTCAGGTGCGACAGATTCGCCAACTGGAAGACGGCGTCGCGGTGACTTATCACGACCAGCACAGCGGCCGTGAACAGGTGGTGCGTGCCGATTACCTGGTATCCACCTTGCCCCTGCCATTGCTGGCCAGGCTTGACACCGACTTCAGCGAGCCGGTCAAAGCCGCCTTGCTCAGCACCCGCAGCGACCAGGCGACGAAAGTGGCGTGGCAATCGCCGCGCTTCTGGGAAACCGATTACCGCATTTACGGCGGGCTGTCCTGGGTTGAACATCCGGCGCGCCTGCTGTGGTACCCAAGCAACGACCTCAACACCCGCGACGGGGTACTGGTGGCCGGTTATGTCACCGGGGAGGGCGCCGGCGCGTTCGGCGCGCAGTCGTTCGCCGCGCAGTACGCCACCTCCCGACACGCCGTGGAACTGCTGCACCCCGGTTATTCCACGCAGCTGCGCCACCCGTTGGCGGTGGCCTGGGAGCAGATCCCCTACAGCGAAGGCCCTTGGCTGCAACGCGAGCACTTTACCGCCGAGGCCAGCGCGTTGCTGGAACAGGCCCACGGCCGCGTGTACTTCGCCGGCGACGGTCTGGTGCAGAGCGGCGTGGGTATCTGGCAGGAATCGGCAGCCAACTCGGCGCGGCATGTGGTCGCGCAGTTGGCCGAACGGGTGAGCCGGCAACGTCACCGTGCGGCACTGGCGGCGTCATAACGCTGCGGCGGCCTTTAAAACCTGGGTAGACATCCAATAAGGAGCAACACCATGAGCGACAGTATCCAACGCACCAGCGTCGGCGATTTCCCCATCTCGCAAACCGTGACCGTGCCGGCCTCGGCCAGCCTGGTATTCGTCAGCGGCACCTTGCCGGACCTGGTCGACCCGAACGTTCCCGGGGTGTACGGCAACACCGAAGTGCAAACGGTGTCGGTGTTCAACAAGCTGCGCAACATCCTTGGGCAGCAGGATCTGGACCTGGGCGATATCGTGCAGTTGCGGGTGTTCCTGGTGGGCGCCGCGCAAACCGACGGCAAGTTGGATTTCGCCGGATTGCAGCGCGGGTATACGCAGTTCTTTGGCACCCTTGAACAACCGAACAAACCGGCGCGCACGGCGTTGCAGGTGGTGGCATTGCCATTGCCCGGGGCCTTGGTGGAAGTAGAGGCGGTGGCGGCCAGGGCGGTGTGAGCGCAGGGCAGACTGTCACCCTTTCTCTGAGAAATCCCCTACAGGTATCTGGGAGTTTTCATTCTTCTCGCCCGTGTTTTTCCTCCTAGGATGGCGCCATCGCTTGACCACAAGCGAGACGGCAAGGGGCCTGTCTAACAGGCCCCACAGCCATACGAATAGGCTTAGGAGTCAAAACATGAGGATCACCCGTGTGAGCAAACGCCTGCGCCGCTCGGCCTGGGCGGTGATCGTTGCGGCAACATTGGCAGGCTGCGCCACGCCGCTGGCACCGACGGAAAAAATCTCCCTGGCCCGCGATTCGGTGGGCCGCGCCCTGGCGGCGCAAGCCACGCAATTCGCACCGCTGGAGATGAAGACCGCCCAAGACAAACTGGCGCGTATGGAGCAAGCCATCGGCGAAAAACACTACGTGGAAGTGGACGCGCTGGCCGAGCAGATCGAAGTCGACGCCAACCTCGCCGAGACGAAGGCCAACACGGTGCGTAAACAGCAGGTCTTGCAGCAGGCACGTGAGGGCATCCAGGTGCTCAAGCAGGAAATGCTCAACGCTCCCGCGACTACCCACTGAGGATTCTCCCCATGCGTGCCACTTACTTCATTCCCGTTCTGTCCGCCTTGGCGCTGGCCGTGGCCGGTTGCGCCACGCCACCGGAAAACGCGCAACTGCTGCAAGCGCGCAGTCAATTTTCCAGCTTGCAGCAAAAGCCTGAGTCCACCACCTTGGCGGCAGTCGAGACGCGTATCGCCTCCAATGCGCTGGACCGCGCCAACCAGGTGTCGCTGCATGACCGAACCGATCCGAAGATCGACCAGTTGGCGTACCTGGCGTCGCAGCGAATCGCGGTAGCGGAGCAGACCATTGCCGGCCGCAAAATCGATGCGCGGCTCGACAACATCGCAGTCGACCGCACCCAGGTCCAGCTTGACGTCAGGACCGCACAGCTCAAGGCCTTGCAGGCCATGAAGGCGCAGCCGTCGGAGCGCGGCCAGGTGATTACCTTTGGCGATGTGCTGTTCGATACCGCCAAGGCCGAGCTGAAGCCGGGCAGCCAGCGCGATCTCCAGGGGCTGGCGAATTTTCTGTTGCAGAACCCTGAACGCCAGGTTCGCGTAGAAGGCTTTACCGACAGCACCGGCGGCGACGCTTTCAACCAGAGCTTGTCCGAACTTCGCGCCCAGGCCGTGGCGCGTGGCCTGGAGCGGTTCGGCGTGGGCAGCGAACGCATCACCGTGGTGGGCTACGGCAAGCAGTACCCGGTGGCCGATAACCTGAGCGCGCCGTCACGCCAGTTGAACCGCCGTGTGGAAGTGATCGTGTCCAACGACGGCGCAGCCGTCAGCGCACGCCGCTGAGCCAGGCGGGAGTAGCGCACGCTGCTACTCCTGCAACTGCAACGCCTGCTGTTTGAGCCTGCGCTTTTGCTCGAACGCCAACTTCTCATTATCCCCATAGGGCGCGCTGTACCAGTTGCCGTAACTCGGATTGGGCAGCAGGAACCAGCGCTGCCCCAGCCAGTTCATATAGGGTTCGACCGCCTTGCGCTGGGCCGCCAGCGTGTTGTGTTCGGCCTGCACGAAGTCGCCCAGGGAATCACCGGCCATCAACAGCACCCGCGCATGGCTGGCCACCCACTGGCGACGACAGTTCTTGCCATAGCCGGCGCTTTCGCAGTGGCCGGTAGGCGTGCTGGCTGCCAGGATGTGTTCATCGCTCTCAATCGGGAACCCGCGCAGGCGCAGGTTGCGCGCCGTGGCCGCAACCTGGCTGTGTTCGCGGTTGGTGAGGTAATAGACCTTGATGCCTTTTTGCCGGGCTGCCTGCAGGAACGCCACCGAACCGGGCAGCGCCTGGGCCTTGGCCTGGTCGACCCAGGTGTTCCAGCGGTCATAGGAATAGACCTGGTTGTTTAGAATGTCGCGGGCATTGAGCGGCACATTGTCCAGCAGGGTTTCGTCGATATCGACCACTACCGCCGGCGGCAGGCCTGTGAGATCTCGCGCGGGAAAGGGCAGCGCGTCCCAGCCGGGATCGGCCAGGGCGACATCCAGTTGGCGGGTGGCGTTGGCGAAGAGCTGACGGTAGATCAGCTCGTGCTCGATGGAGGTCTGGGTCCAGAGTACGGCGTCCAGTTGGTCGTTGGCCGGTGGGGTGTGCTGGCAGCCGGTCAGGGTGATGGATAAAAGGCAAGCGCCGGCGACAATCAGGTTACGCATAGTGTGGTCTCGCAGATGAAAGCAGTTTTGGCTCAGGCGGCATTCGGAACTCATGCTATCAGGCGAATAGAACCGGTATGCCTTTAGATGTGAAGGAATATAGAGAAGCCATCATCGAGCTCATCATGGAAGGCTCCTCTGACGAGGAAGCCTAGTCGATGGCGCTTCGCCAACCGGGCTGAGCAGGCCTGACGCGTGTCTTGGGCGGTTTCATTGCCAAGGCGTCAATAGGGGGGAATTGCTGGCCACGCGGTCGGGTGGCGTGCGGCTAGACGGGTTCATCAGTCTTGCGATCAATCCAGTGAGTCTTGATGCCCTTGGCCCAGGCCACCGTGTAGAAACAGCTGAGCAGCACAATGCCCCATTGCTCGGCATTGATCGACGACCAGAACCAGAACGGCTGCCCGGCCATGCCGAACAGGCAGGCATAACGGCGCACTTTGAGGCGTTTGCTTTGGCTGAACCAGATGGCGACGACGCCGAGGGCGGCGATCATGAGCTGTGCGATCAACGCGATCTCCCTTACCAAAGGTGAGAGGGCGCAAGCCTCTCCCACCTGTTGATCTGTTGCGTGCAGGCGCTATTTGTCCTTGCGCGCATCCATGGTTTTTTGATGCTCGGCAAGGAACGGCTGTTCTGCCGGATCGAAGCGATCGATCCCCGCAGTAAAGCGATGCCAGTAAGGATACAGCGGCTGACGGCGCGTCACGGCCTCGATGCGTGAGGATTGCTCCTCGGTCAGTTTCAGCTCGGTCGCCGCAAGGTTGTCG
This sequence comes from Pseudomonas sp. 37 R 15, assembly GCF_900004865.1. Classification (NCBI taxonomy): domain Bacteria; kingdom Pseudomonadati; phylum Pseudomonadota; class Gammaproteobacteria; order Pseudomonadales; family Pseudomonadaceae; genus Pseudomonas; species Pseudomonas sp. 37 R 15. The sequence goes on from NZ_CVTV01000059.1 coordinate 137,499, forward strand.
CGCAGATGCGCTTCGGTGCGGGCGCCGACAATCAGCGAGGTGATCCCCGGGCGATCCTTGAGCCACGCCAGGCAGGTGCGCGCCACCGACACACCGTGCTCGTCGCCCACGGCGGCCAGGGTTTCGATGATATCCAGCGCCCGTTCCTGGTCATGCACGTAGGGTTCCGGCCAGCCGCTGCCCTGGCGGGTATTGGCCGGTGGCTTATGCCCGCGCCGGGTCGAGCCGGTCAGCAGGCCTTCACCCATCGGTCCCCACACCAGCGTGCCGATATTCTGGTCCAGCGCCATAGGCAGCAGCTCATACTCGGCCTCGCGGGATTCGGGGGTGTAGTAGATCTGCTGCGTGATCGGCTTGAGCATGCCGTGCAACTCGGCCTTGCCCAGGGCTTTCATCATTTGCCAGGCGGTGAAATTGCTGGTGCCGAAGTAGCGGATCTTGCCCGAGCCCACCAACAGGCGCAGCGCTTCAAGGGTTTCTTCGATGGGCGTCAGACCGTCCCAGTTGTGCAGTTGGTACAAGTCGATATGGTCGGTGCCCAGGCGCTTCAAACTGGCTTCACAGGCGCGAATCAGGTGGTAGCGCGACGAGCCGGAATTGTTCGGGTTCTCGTCCACCGGGCTGCGGCCTTTGGTCGCCAGCAGGATGTCGTTGCGCTTGTCGCCCAAGGCTTTGCCGACCACTTCCTCGGCCAGGCCATGGGAGTACAGGTCGGCGGTGTCGATCATATTCACCCCGGCGTCGAACGCGATATCGAACATGCGCCTGGCCTGAGGCACGTCCACCGCGCCGCATTTCTCGAACTCGGCACGACCGCCAAACGGCACGGTGCCCAGGATGATTTCCGAGACCAGCAGGCCGGAATGGCCCAGTTGTCGGTATTGCATGTTGCCTCCTACATTGCGTTGCACGTGAAGGTGTGAACGATGGGAGGGGCGATAGTTTGAATTTTTTTATGCAGCCTTCCTGTGCCTGCCGCGCCATTGCCTTCACAGAGGCACCTCATCCGCCAGCGCACGGGCAGAAATTCGCGCGTTTATGTGCTTGGGCGAACTCACCTGAATTGGCTGAAATAGCTTCTGTAAGTTAACGGTTTGTAAGAAAGGTCTTGTTTGTATGTATTAATCATTGAGCTGTCACGTAGTTCAGTGAGCATTGACGGAAAGTTCCTACGTATATTTCCCGAATTAATAAGTTTGCGTTTTGCCTGTTGCTACCTATCCGTTTTGCTAGCTATTATTTTTCCAAGTGATTTGCTAGCGTCTAAGACTGCCGCGAACGATACAGAGGCTTGGATATGGAGCTGAAGGATATTGGCAATACGCCGTTGGTCGAATTGGCTACGCTTTGCGCAAATGGAAACAGGGTGTTCTCTAAGTGTGAGTATTTGAATCCGTCGGGAAGTCATAAGGATCGTACGTATTTAAATATCATCAATCGATTGGAAGAGGCTGGGACCATTAGTCCGGGCATCACGCTGGTTGACAGTTCTACCGGAAACGGAGGGGCAGCATTGGCATGGATCGGTAGGTTAAAAGGATATAAAGTAAAGATATTTATGCCAGAGGGTATGACCGAGGAGCGGAAAATACAAATACGCTCTTATGGTGCGGAAATAGTAGAAACTCCAAAAGAGTTTTTCTTGCAGGGGGCAGTGCTTCGAGCGAAAGATTATGTGTTGAAAACCTCATCCAAAGATTGCTACTGTCTGGATCAGTCCAGTAGCTTGTTAAATAAAGAGGGCTGGATAGTATGTGGGAACGAGTTGGTAAAACAGTTGAGCATGCAAAATGTCGTGCCTGACTTTTTCGTATGTTCAATCGGTACGGGGGGCACGTTCTCGGGTATTGCTGAGGTGCTCAAGCAAGCGTACGTCGGAATCAAAACCATAGCGCTGGAGGTTAGCAGCTCGGCGCCTTTATTTGCACAGCGAAACAACCTGGCATTTAATCACCAACCCCACAATTTAATGGGCTTGGGGGCTGGCGTTATATCGGCTAACACGGACCCCGGTCTGATTGATGAGATCAGCGTAATTGATGGCGCCGACGCGTGGCCTCGGATGAAGCAGTTTATCGAATCTGAAAAGCTCCCCATTGGGCCTACGTGTGGAGCCAATCTTCTGATGTGTGATGAAATTGTTAAACTTTTCCAAAATAAGAACATAGTGACTTTGTTTTTTGATAGTTCTTGGAAATATGCGAGCCGTTGGGACGGCTTCTACCCTGAGTACGGTGAGGTGCGCCATGTTGCTGGAAGAGATTTATAAAAAAGCGAGGGTTGTGAGGTCTGGAAAGTCTTTGACGACGGTGAATGAATTCACTGATCAAATACCTGCTTTGCGCCCAGCAGTTCTAATGGAAGTCGCTCATAAGGTTATCAAGTTGGCCAATCTTGACGTTTCGAAGATTGTCACGGAAGAAGATAAGGGCGCTGCGCTGGCAACCACAGTCTCTTTGCTGACAGGCATTCCACTGGCCATGGCCAGGTGGTATTCCTATAGTCTAGGTGATGCCAACGAACAAGTGGTGTCTATTGACTCTGAGTATTTTAAAGGTCAATTGTATCTCAATGGTATTGAAGCGGGTGATCGGGTCATTATTGTTGACGATACACTAAGTTCCGGTGGTGCGGTGATTGCACTGGTAGATGCTGTTAAGGGGGCTGGAGCTGAAGTGGTAGACATTGTCTGTGCTGTGGAAAAAATTGGAAATGCGGGTGCCGATAATGTGAGGGATGCGACTGGATTACTCGTAAAAACCGTTATTAAAGTGGCGGTTGGCGAAGACCGGGTAACGATTGAATGAGGACAATCGACAACGCATGGGTGGCTAAATGTTAATGCAGCGGACAGGCGTAATCATCGGCTTGGTGTTTTGCTTGATTAGCGCAGCGTTCGACGTCTACGTTGCATTGATCACTCAGTCGCTCAGTACGCTGAACGTTGTCTTCTATTGTTTCATGACGTCTGCCTGTTTTTTTGGTGCCTGGGCGCTCTATCGAAACAGGCGCTCACTGGTTTCGAAACTAAGCGCTCAATGGCGATTAATCGTTATCGTCAATCTGGCGGTACTGCTCAATTGGGGTGGGTTGTTCTACGCATTGCGCTATCTGGAACCTGCGGTAGTCGGGGTTGCGTCGGTAGCCTGTGGTCCGGCGCTGACCTTGATTATTTCGTTGTTCAACAAACGTGGCGTCAAGGTCGCTCTTGCGGACGCGGTGGTTTCATGGCTCGTGCTCGTCTCGGTAGCGGTCATGTTGTTCAACTCCTTTGTGGGAGACAGCGGCCTAGTGACTACCACCGATGGCCAGCGAGTGCTTGGTATCGCCAGCGTGTTGGCGTGCGCATTGGGCACGGTCATGTACACGGTTTTTTCCAAGGAGATGTTCGCTCGTCAATGGACCGTATACGAAATTCTGGGTATCAGAAACATCGCGATGGTTGGCGTTTGTGCCGTTGCAATTCCTGCCACGGGAGGCAGTTTTATACTCGATCGTGAGTGGCTTGTGCCTATCGTGGTGCTGGTGGTGTTAGGGCATTTGCTGCCCATTTACCTGATCCAGAAAACGATCTATTACCTCACGCCTATTCACGTCTCACTGGTATTGCTGACGCTTCCTGTATTCGTCCTGTTGCTCCAGTACTTGGATGCGAGAGTTGAATTCTCCGTCGCCAGCGTCGCAGCAGTGATTGTGATTGTTTTCCTGCTGCTGGGTAGATCGCTGCATGCCTTGAAAAGGGAGGCGTTATGAGAGTGGTGATGGTCGATGGGTTTTCATCCGGGAAATTCCTGGCCAAGCAATTAAAAGATGAAGGTTGTGTACTGGTGCATGTGGCCTCATCCGACACGCTGGACAGCTACTATTACAAGGGTTTTGACTGTGCGCTCTATGAGCGGATGATCGTCAATCGCGACGTTGAAATGACCTTGGCGCAACTCGAACGTTTCAAACCGCAGTTCATTCTTGCAGGTGCAGAAACGGGTGTGCTGCTGGCTGACCAATTGAACGAGCAATTGCAACTGCCTTATCGCAATCGCTTCGATAAAACCAACGCACGGCGAAACAAGTACGAAATGATTCAATGTATAGCCCAGGCGCAACTGCCTGCGGCACGGCAGTTCATTGCTGACGGCTGGGAGCCTGTTCAACACTGGATCGATGAGCACGGACGCTTCCCTGTGGTCATCAAGCCGCTTGAAAGCGCAGGCGCCGATGGTGTGTTCATCTGTGAAGATATGTACGCCTGCAAGGCTGCTGTCGAGCGTTTGCTGGGGACGACCAACAAATTGAATATTCCCAACACGCAGGTCCTGATTCAGGAGTACCTGGCGGGGGTGGAGTATGTGGTGAATATGGTCTCCCTCAACGGGCGACAGCTTGTCACTGAAATCGTACGTTACCGAAAGCAGCGAACGCCGACCGGCGGCATTCTCTACGATATTGATGAACTGATTGGACCCGACTCGCCGGTTTATTCAATTCTTGTCGACTACACGCGAGCCGTGGTGCGGTGCCTGGGCATTCGAAACGGCCCCAGCCATGCAGAGGTCATGCTCACCGAAGACGGTCCGAAACTGGTGGAAATCGCTGCTCGCACTGACGGCATTCTTCGACCCGGGGTTTCAAAGCTGACCACTGGCTTGGGTCAGATCGATGCTGTGGTTCTATCCCTCATGCAACCTGCGGCATTTGAGCAGCGTTCAGCGGGTGAGGTGGGTTACCAGCGTCTGCAGCCTACTTACAATGTCTGCTTGATCAACCGCTCGGAAGGCTATTTCGAAAAGGACGTATTTTTGAGGGAGCTGCTCAAACTTGAATCGTTCTTCGAGGCCGTGTTTTACGTTGAGAACGGCCAGCAGATAGACGTGACTCAGGATGTTTTCAGCCAACCCGGCACGGTGTATCTGGTACACCCCGACCCTGCAGTGATCGAGGCGGATTACCGCAGAATTCGCACACTTGAATTGCAGGGCGCTTATCTGGCTGCCAGATAGCGGCGTAGAGTGTGGAGTGCGTTACTGTTTCATTTTATGAAATGCTGGATTGTAAAATCTGGCCATTCCATTGACGGTTGGCACATAAGAACATTGCGGCCATCGACACGAATACTCGGTCGAGAACGCCCCGGAGTTCGTCATGCCTGCGATCAAACTGTATGGTTTTCCCCTGTCCGGCCACTCCCACCGGGTCGAGCTGATGCTATCCCTGCTGGGCCTGCCCATGGAATTTATCCTGGTGGATCTCAAGCAAGGCGCCCATAAATCACCCGAATTCCTCGCCACCCTCAACCGCTTCGGCCAGGTGCCGGTGATCGACGACGGCGGCACGGTGCTGGCCGACTCCAACGCGATCCTGGTGTACCTCGCCAACACGTATGGCAATGGCCAGTGGCTGCCCGCTGACCCGGTGGGGCAGGCACGTGTGCAGCGTTGGCTCTCGGCGGCGGCCGGTCAATTGCATGCCGGGCCTGCCACGGCGCGCCTGGCCACGGTGTTTGGTGCCGAGGTGGACACAGCCGTTGCCATCAACCGCGCCCACGCCCTGCTGAACGTGATGGAGCAGCAACTGGGCGAGGAGAGCCGCTTTCTGGCCGGCGACCTGCCGAGCATTGCCGATATTGCCTTCTACACCTACGTGGCCCATGCGCCGGAAGGCAACGTGTCGCTGGCCGACTATCCTCAGGTGCGCGCCTGGCTCGCCAGCATTGAAGCATTGCCGGGTTTCGTCGGCATGCCGCGCACCGTGGTGGGGCTGCAATCAGAGTAATCTTCAAGGGGTGTCGATGGACCGTTTTCATGAAATGCAGGTGTTCCTTGCGGTGGCCGAAGAGGCCGGCTTTGCCGCCGCCGCGCGGCGTCTGAACACCTCGCCGCCCAGCGTGACCCGGGCGATTGCCGCCATGGAACAACGCATCGGCACCCAACTGCTGGCGCGCACCACCCGCAGCCTGCACCTGACCGAAGCTGGGCAGCGTTACCTGGAAGACTGTCGGCGGATCCTCGCCGAGCTGGACGAAGCCGAGGAAGCGGCGGCGGGCAGTTATTCGATCCCCTGCGGGCAACTGAACGTGACTGCCCCGGTGCTGTTCGGCGAGTTGTTTGTGGCGCCGGCGCTGGGGGAGTACCTCGACCGTTTTCCCCAGGTGAACATCAATGCTCTGCTGGTCGACCGCGTCGTCAATATGAGCGACGAAGGTGTCGATGTGGCCGTGCGCATCGGTCATCTGCCCGAGCCGGGGCAGCAGGCGATCGAGGTCGGTGAGGTGCGCCGGGTCGTGTGCGCGTCGCCCGCTTACCTGGCTCGGCATGGGCGACCCCAGCGGCCTGAACACTTGCGTGAAGCGAAGATCGTCGCCTCATCCGCCAGCCAACGGGTGAGTGAATGGGCCTTCGTCGACGGCGGCCTGCCGCTGACGGTGCCGATCGAACCGCGCCTGGCGGTCACGGCAAACCATGCCGCGATCAACCTGGCGCGGCTGGGGTGGGGCATGACCCGGGTGCTGTCCTATCAGGTCGCGGCGGCCGTGGCGGCCGGTGAGCTGGAGGTTATCCTGCAGGACTTCGAGCCGGCGGCGCTGCCGATCCGCGTAGTGTTCCAGAACACCGGGCGAGTGCCGGCCAAGGTCAGCACATTCGTGGATTTTCTGGCCGAGCGCCTGGGGCATGACGTGGCCCTCAAACCGATGAAAAAGCAGCGCGGTTGATGGAGCGCTATCGCGATATGCAGTTGTTCGTGACGCTGGCCGGGCAACCGAGCCTGGCGGCGGCGGCGCGCGTTGCGCACGTCTCGGGCCCGACCCTGGTGCGCGCGATTGCGCGTCTGGAAGCGCGTTTGCGGGTGAGGTTGTTGCAGCGCAGCACCCGTGGGGTCAGCCTCACCGACGCCGGCACTGCCTATATGGCCGACTGCGTGCGGTTGCTGGCGGCGGTGGAGGCGGCCGAAGCGTCGGCCAAGGGCTTGCATAGCCAGGCCCAGGGCAATCTGCGCGTATTCATGCCGTTGCTGTTCAGCCGCTATGTGATGGCGCCGGTACTGGCCGCGTACATGGAGCGTTACCCGCTGGTGCGCCTGTTCGCCCACTATCACGACTACTACCCGAACCTGCATGAGGAAGGGCTGGACGTGGCGGTGCTGGTGGGCGCGTTGCCCAATTCATCCTTGATCGCGCGACCGGTGGGGCATGTGCGGCACATCCTCTGCGCCAGTCCCGGCTACCTTGCCGCCCACGGCGAGCCGCTGCATCCCGACGGCCTCAGGCAGCACCATCTGATCGCCGATGCCGACCCGGTGCAGTGGGACTTCGCGCACTGTCAGCTCAAGGCCCGCGCACGTCTGCGCTGCGCCACGGTGCAAGGCGCGATCAATGCGGCCGTGCAGGGCGCGGGGCTGGTGCGTTGCTTGAACTATCCGGTGCACGAGCACCTGGCAAGTGGCCGGCTGCATCGCGTATTGCCAGGCTTTGAGCTGCCTGCGGTGCCGGTGCAGGTGGTCTACCGCGAAGGTCGCCATGCGCCGATGCGTGTGCGCAGTTTTGTCGATGACTGTGTAGCGGCATTGCGCGGGCACCCGGCATTTCAGCTGGCGTAATAGTGGATTGCCCGGGGTGGTCATTCTCTCGGCGTCGGGTCAGGCGCAGCATCCAGCTATCCAACGAGAGGTGACCGTCATGAACTCAATCGAGCAATCCCCCTGGCATGCCGGCGAACGGCAACTGCAGGCAAGTGCCGGCGCGGCCGAGCGCATGGCCGTGATCGGCCCCAAGGTCATACGCGATCATCTGCCCGAGCAACATCGCGATTTCTATCCCTTGCTGCCTTATCTGGTGGTGGGCGCGGTGGATGAACAGGGCACCCCGTGGGCGACGATGCTCGAAGGCGCGCCCGGTTTCGCGCACTCACCTGATCCGTACCGGTTGCACATCGACAGCCTGCCCTCCAACAGCGATCCGGCACGCGCTGGAATCACGGCCGGCGCAGCCGTCGGCGTGCTTGGCATCGACCTGAACACCCGCCGGCGCAATCGCATGAACGGTCGCATTGGCGCAGTGGATCACGAAGGCTTTGCAGTGGACGTGGTGCACAGCTTCGGCAACTGTCCCAAATACATCCAACTGCGCCCGGTCGACACGATTGCGCGCAAACCCGCTAACGTGGCCGAGCGCAGCGACAGCCTGGATGGCGCCGATCAGCACATGATCCGCAACGCCGACACCTTCTTCGTCGCCAGCTATGTCGACCTGCACGGCCAGCGCTCGGTGGACGTCTCTCATCGGGGCGGGAACACCGGGTTCGTGCGGGTGCAGGGCAACGTGCTGACCATCCCCGATTTTGCCGGCAACCTGTTCTTCAACACCCTCGGCAACCTGCAAGCCAACCCGGTGGCAGGGTTGTTGTTCATCGATTTCGAGTCGGGGGACATGCTGCAAATGGCGGGGCGTACATCGTTGATGCTCAGCGGGCCGCAGGTGGCCGAGGTCGAGGGGGCGCAACGGTTGTGGACGGTGACCGTGGAACAGGTGATCCGACGTCCCGCGGCCTTGGCACTGCGTTGGCAGTTCGCAGAGTTTTCACCCCATAGCCTGGCGATGGGAAGCTGTTAGCCAGGTGCCGTCTTGCCGGCACGGCAGATCAGATGTGGGCGCTGTCACAGCCTCGCTGAAGCTCGGCAGCTCCCACAGGGGTTGCACTGTGCTGGGGGGTGGCGTTCCGGATCAGGCCACCGGACATTCCCGGTTCAGCGCATCATCCACCAGTAACTTCGCTATTTCGATCATCTGCACCACGGCTAAAACATGCTTGCGACTGGCGCCTTCAACCTGTTCGGCGCAGTCATAGGCGCAGACGGTCGCTGACTCCAGCATTTCGCTGGCATTGCTCAAGGCGGCTTCGGTGCTGAGGCCTGGGCGGACGGAGAAGATGACATCGGGGGGTAATTGCAGGTTGTCATCCGAGGGGGATGGCGGGGGATTGGGCGTGACTTTTTTCATGGCGAAGCTCCTATGAATGAGCACCTCCATTTCGCTACCACACGAAGTAGGGAGGCGACTGTACACGGGGTGGTAGACCGGTCATAGAAACCCGGCAGGCCGAAGCCTCCCATGCACAGCCGCCACAAAGCAGCCCGCACAAAAAAACGCCCGCGAGCGTTTTGGGGTCTATGAAAGAACTGGGCTACCACACCCGTTCGCTGATTTTGCAGCGACTCGCGAAGGTTAGCGGCGAGGTTCATCGGACGCAACCCGAAAGTTGCGTAAGAGCGGTCCGACAAGCGTGATGTGTCCGCAGCCCACTGAATGCTGCCGGGCGGCGCAATACTGCGCTCGGATGAAAACGCCGGGCTTGCGGAGTTTTCCGATAGAAATCGGCTGAAGTAGAAGGATGTTGTTACCGCACGCCCACGTTGGCATCAGGAACCTTTCCTACCGGCTGGCCACGCATGAGTGCTTGTTGAACTCAATGCCCGACGGTGACGGTGGGCAAGTCATGCATCCTTGATCGCACTGCGATTTCTATCCTTTCGTTAAATGAGGCTATACACAATGGTCACGCTCAACACAGCTGACGGCGCAACTTCTCGACTGGCGGGCAAAACCCTTGATCAATTCGAGCGTTTTGGCCAGGTGCCGGCACACCATGTCATTGGCCAGGTTTTCAAGTCCAACCGGAGTGATCTGGAAACAGCCGAGCTGTTGAAGTTGCTGGGCACGTTAGTGACGACGCTTAAAACCTGGATGAACAACGACAACGCACCGCACACGCCCCCGGCTCCCGTGGCCGTAATCCCCAAACTGCTGGTCTGAAGCTGCCCTAGCGTGCAGTTGCAAGGCTTGGCGGCTGATCCCACGCGCCGCCGAGCGCGGTATACAGGTTCACTTGCGCCACCAGTTGCGCCAGGCGATCGACAATCAGCGCCTGCTGTGAATTGAACAACGCGCGCTGCGCATCGAGAAAGGTCAGGTTGCTGTCGACGCCGCTGCGGTAGCGGTGCTGGGCCAGGTCATAGTAGCGCTGGTTGGCGGCGACGAAATCCCGTTGCGCGTCCAGTTGGTCGTTGAAGGTCTGGCGCGCGGCGAGGCCGTCGGCGACTTCCTGGAAAGCGGTCTGGATGGACTTTTCGTACTGCGCCACCGTGATGTCCTTCTGCAGCCTGGCGTAATCAAGGCTGGCGCGCAGGCTGCCGGCGTTGAAGATCGGCAGATTGATTTGCGGCTGGAACGTCCAGGTGCCCGCGCCGCCCTTGAACAAACCCGAGAGTTGCGTGCTGGTGCTGCCGGCGTTGGCCGTCAGGGTGATCGACGGAAAGAACGCCGCCCTGGCCGCGCCGATATTGGCGTTGGCCGCCTGCAGCTGGTATTCGGCCTGGAGGATGTCCGGTCGCCGTTGCAGCAGGTCTGAAGGCAACCCCGCAGGCACGCGGGCGACCAGGTCGTCGGCCAGTGGGCGCGCGGGCAGGTTGGCATCCACCGGGCCGCCTACCAGCAGCGTGAGGTTGTTGAGGTCCTGGGCCACTTGGCGTTCGTAGCGGGCCACGCTGGCGCGGGTACTTTCCACCGCCGTGCGTGCCTGTACCACGTCCAGCGCCGAGGCCTTGCCGGCGGTTTTGCTGCGGCTGGTCAGTTGCCAGCTGCGATCGTTGGCCGCCAGGGTCTGCTCGGCCAGGGCCAGCAACTCCTGGTCGGCACGCCAGGTCAGGTAGGCGTTGGCGACGTTGGCCACCAGGCTCAATTGTGCGCTGCGCCGGGCTTGTTCGGTACCCAGATAAGTCAGCATCGCTTGTTCGCTGAGGCTGCGTACGCGGCCGAACAGGTCGAGTTCATAGGCACTCAAGCCCAGGGTGGCGGAGTAGTTGGAGGTGATCGCCGACTTACCGGTGCCGGTCACACCCTCCGGCAATTTCTGACGCTTGCCGGCCCCTGTGGCGGACACCGCCGGGAACAGGTCGGCGCGCTGGATGCGGTACTGCGCCTGGAATGCCTGCACATTCAGTGCGGCGACCCGCAGGTCGCGGTTGTTGACCAATGCCGCGTCGATCAACGGCGCCAGTGCCGGGTCGTGGAACAGTTGGCGCCAGTCCACGGCGTCGGGCAGCGCGCCGGCCTGCGCCTGGCGGTACACACCGTCGTGGGGATAGTGGGCCGGCACGGGCGCGTCGGGCCGCTGATACTCGGGGATCAGCGAACACCCGCCGAGCATCCAGGCTACGCCAACGGCGGCAAGGGTCCGTGTGTGCATCAGGCGCCCACCATCCATTTGGCCAGGCCGTGTCGGCCACTCACACCGAGCTTGGCGGCGGCGCGCTTGAGGTAGGTTTCAATCGAGCTGTTTTTCACACTGAGTTTTTCCGCGATCTGCGGCACGGTGCCGCCGGTCAACAGGCCCAGGCACACTTCCTGCTCGCGGGCCGAGAGGGTGATGTCGCTCAGCGCCAGGCGCTTGTAGAACTCACGCTGCAATTGCGACTGCTCCAGCCCGTTGTGCCCAGGCTCCGCCTCGGCGTGCGGCGCCTGGCGCAGGATCAGCACGTGACGCTCCATCAACGGCAGCAAGGTCTCGGACAGGCATTTGAGAAACGACAGTTCCGCCAGGGAAAACCCGCGCTCGGCAGGTGGGCGATAGAACGAAATCACACAGCGTCGATGACCCTGGCGCGAAACCAGGTTGCACTGGTGCGAGCTGCCACGCGGGTGTGCGCTGTCGGCCTTGGCTTTCATCTGGATCAGCAGCGGGTCCTGCATGCGCAGCATCTGTCGCAGCAGGGGGTGGTCGTCAAGCGAGTGCAGTGTCTGGGGCGCGGGCAGGTCTTCGTTCAGGCCCGCACTGCCCAGCAGTTGGATATCCAGCACGCTGTCACGCAGTTCATCGAGGCACCACTCGCTGAGGTCCACCAGATGAACCGGTATCCATTTATCCACCAGATGCAGCATGTTCGCGGCGAAATTCTCTTGGCCGCTGCTGGAAATAAGCGCGCCCATTTCGGCATAGAAATGTGGGCTCTGGGTATCGGTAATACTAGGGGGCAGACTCATAGCCATCTCATCCTTGATGTCGAAAACCGTCAACGGATGCCCTGGGTCTGTTCGGGGCATTCCGTACTGCGTGAACGTAACTCGGCGTTCGAGATTTCATTTAGCCATAGCGATTTGTCCTACGTATGTAGCGGAATCGAGGGACACAAGCTGCCATAAAATCCGCGTCATTAATTCGACGTTTCTCACAGTTAACTCAGCATACGAGGACGAAAGGTGAATCTTTAAATGTGATTAACCTATTGATAGTTAAAGAAAACACAAAAATTGAAAAACATTTTTCAAATTAAACGTCGGACACATATAGCCAATCTCCTACAAGGCTTTCATCGTTTCAGCAGTGAACCCTCCGCCAAGCCCGCTCTATCCGTTTGGATGTCCGGGTTTCGGGTGTCAGACGCCCTCGCTTCACCATGCTCAAATCCGGTCAATTCGTGGTAATGGGCGACCCTGCGCGGCCAGTGCCTGACCCCCATGAGAAGGATCTTATGACGCAACTTTCCAGCCCGCCGGACAGCTTTCCCCTTACCGCCGCGCAACAGGACATCTGGCTCGACCAACTGCGCGTGGGTCACTCGCCGTTGTACAACATCGGCGGTTACGTTGATCTGCCCGGCGCCATCGCACCCGAATGGATCCAGCGTGCGATCGAGCTGCTGGTGGCCCGGCACGACGCATTGCGCACCCAACTGCACAGCGGCGCCGATGGCTTGCCCCGGCAGACCTTCGCCGCCGAATGGACGGTGGACGTGGCGCAGTACGACTTCTGCGGCGTGCCCGACCCCAAGGCCGCCGCCCAGTCCTTGATGCAGGCGCAAATGGCCCGGCCCTACGCCATGAGCGGCGAGCCGTTGTATCGTTTTTTCCTGGTCAAACTCGACGACGACCATTACCGCCTTGGCACCCAGGCCCATCACCTGATCCTCGACGGCTGGGGGTTCGGCCAGATGCTGCAATCCCTTGCCCACCTGTACACCGCCGTGCAGCACGGCCGACAAGCAGACGGGTTGGCACCGTCCTATATCGACTTCATCGACAGCGACCAGCGCTACCGGCAATCGGCCCGCTACGCCCGTGATCGTGAGTATTGGCTGGACAAATACCAGGTGCTGCCCGAGCCGCTGCTCACACCACGGCACACCGCCAAGGCCGCGAGCAACACGTGCGTGCAACCCTTTCCGGTGGCGCTGCTCAACCGTATGGAACACGTGGCCAACCGTTACCAGGCTTCGGCGTTCCATGTGTTGCTGGCGGCGCTGTATGTGTATTTCACCCGTACCGGCCAGCGCAATGAATGGGTGGTGGGCCTGCCGATTCTGAACCGCTCCAACGCGCGCTTTCGCGCCACGGTCGGCTTGTTCGCCCAGGTCAGCGCAGTGCGGTTGCAGTTCAGCGAAGCCTTGAGTTTCGGTGAACTGGTGCGCGGGGTGCGCGATCAGCTCAAGCAGGACATGCGCCACCAGCGCTTCCCCCTCAGTGAGATGAACCGCGAGCTGGGCCTGCGGCGTACGGATCGCGAACAGGTGTTCGACCTGTCGGTGTCGTTCGAGCAGGACGACCACGACCTGCGCTACGGCCAGGTGCAGGCCCGTGCGGTCAAGGTGTCCAACCACCATGAGCCGCTGCCGCTGGCGATCCACTTGCGCAGCAACCGTTACCAGGACACGGCGTGCCTGCATTGCGTCTATAACGAGGCGTACTTTGAGCAGGGCGACGTAGAGGCGTTGGCACAGCGCCTCACCGGGTTGCTGGAGCAGGGCCTGGCAGACACGACGCTGACGGTGGGCGAGTTTGCGTTGCTGACGCCACAGGACCAGGCCCGGCTGCAGCAATGGAATGCCACGGCGCAACCCAACACCACACCGCAGACCCTGCATGGGCGTATCGAGGCTCAAGTGGCGCGCACGCCGCACGCCGTCGCGGCGGTGTATCAGGGACGGCAACTGACTTACGCGCAACTCAACCGTCAGGCCAATGCGCTGGCCCATCAACTGTTGGCCCACGGCCTGCAGCCGGATGACCGCGTCGCGGTGCTGGCGCGACGCGGCCTGGAGACCTTGGCCGGGTTGTTGGCGGTGCTCAAGGCCGGCGCCTGCTATGTGCCGATAGACCCGGCCCATCCCACTGAGCGCTTGAATTATCTGCTGCACGACAGCGCGCCCGTGGCGGTGCTGACCCAGCGCGACCTGTTGCATCGCCTGCCGGCCCTGGATGTGCCGGTGCTTGCGTTGGACGGGTCCAGTGACCACGGCGCCGAGAGCAATCCTCAGGTCGCGGTGATGCCGTCCCACCTTGCCTATGTGATTTACACCTCCGGTTCCACGGGCTTGCCCAAGGGCGTGATGGTCGAGCACCACAGCGTGTCCAACCTGGTGGACTGGCATTGCCAGGCCTTCGACCTGCACGCGGGCAGCCATACCGCCAGTGTCGCCGGGTTTGGTTTCGATGCGATGGCCTGGGAAGTCTGGCCGGCGCTGTGCGTCGGCGCGACCCTGCATCTACCGCCCGCCCACGACGGTGCGGAAGATATCGATGCGCTGCTCCAGTGGTGGCGCGCCCAGCCATTGGACGTGTGTTTCCTGCCCACGCCGGTGGCCGAATACGCTTTCAGCCAGCACCTGGCGCACCCCACCTTGCGCACCTTGCTGATCGGCGGCGACCGCCTGCGCGGGTTCAACCGGGCGCAAACCTTCAACGTCATCAACAACTACGGCCCGACCGAAGCCACCGTGGTCGCCACCTCCGGGCGCGTAGACGCCGGCCAGCCGTTGCACATCGGCGCGCCCATCGCCAATGCCCTTATCTACCTGCTGGACGCGCAACAACGGCCCGTGCCGATTGGCGTCGTGGGGGAGCTGTATATCGGTGGGCAGGGCGTGGCGCGGGGCTACCTGAATCGTCCCGAATTGACCGGCGAACGCTTCGTCGACGACCCCTTCAACGGCGGCCGTATGTACCGCAGCGGTGACCTGGCGCGCTGGCTTTCGGACGGCAACCTTGAATACCTGGGGCGCAATGACGACCAGGTGAAAATTCGGGGTGTGCGTATCGAGCTGGGGGAAATCGAAGCAGCCCTGGCGACGCACCCATCGATCAAGACCTGCGTGGTGGAATATCGCGAAGGGCAATTGCTGGCCTGGTTCATCGCGCATCACCCGGTGGACATCGAAACGCTTCGCGCCCATCTGCACGTCTCGCTGCCCGATTACATGCTGCCGGCGGCCTACGTTCACCTCGAGGCGTTGCCCCTGACCGCCAATGGCAAGCTCGACCGCAAGGCCTTGCCGGCGCCCACCCAGGCGGCCTTTGTCACCCGTCGCTATGAGGCGCCCCGCGAGGGCGTCGAAACCACGCTGGCGCAGATCTGGGCCGAGTTGCTGCAGGTGCAACAGGTCGGCCGGCACGACCATTTCTTCGAACTGGGCGGGCACTCGCTGCTGGCGGTGCAACTGGTGCAGCGCATGCGCGAGGCGGGCCTGCAGGCCGACGTGCAGGTGTTGTTCGGCCAGCCCACCCTGGCAGCGCTGGCGGCGGCCAGTGACGGCAGCGAAGTGGCGGTACCGGCCAATCGCATCCCGGCCGGTTGCACGCGGATTACGCCGGACATGCTTGCCCTGGCCGACCTCGACCAGCCCAGCCTGGACCGCATCGTCGCCGGCATTCCCGGTGGCGCCGGCAATGTGCAGGAGATCTACCCGCTGGCGCCGCTGCAGGAAGGCCTGCTCTATCACCACATCACCGACGAGCGCGATCCCTACCAGCAGCAGGCGATGTTCAGCTTTGCGCGCCGCGAGCAGTTGGACGCGTTTGCCCAGGCGCTGCAACAGGTGATCGACCGTCACGACATCCTGCGCACCAGCCTGGTGTGGGACGCCCTTGAACAGCCGATGCAGGTGGTGTGGCGGCACGCGCGGTTGCCGCTCGAACCGCTGCGTGAACCCGCCCGGCCGCTGGACCTGCGCCACGCGCCGCTGATGGCCCTGGACTACGCCGAAGAGCCACACCACCAGCGCTGGGTGGCCAGGCTGCGCTTTCACCATTTGGTCAACGACGCCACCTCGACCACCGTGCTGGTGGACGAAATCCGCGCCCATCTGCTCGGTCAACAGGCGCAGTTGCCGGTGCCGGTGCCGTACCGCAACGTGGTCGCGCAGACCCGTTCAGCGCAGCGGCAAGCGGCCCACGAGGCGTTTTTTCGCGAGCGCCTGGCGGACGTGGATGAACCGACCCTCGCTTTCGGCTTGCAGGAGCGCCAGGCGGATCGGGCTGAAATCGAAGAGTGCGTGCAGGCGCTCGATGCATCACTCAACCAACGCCTGCGTGCCCAGGCTCGCGCGTTTGGGGTCAGTGCCGCCAGCCTGTTTCACCTCGCGTGGGCGCAGGTGCTCAGCCGCGTGGCCGGCCGCGAAGACGTGGTGTTCGGCACGGTGTTGCTCGGTCGCCTGCAAGCGGGCGAGGGCGCCGATCGCGCCCTGGGCATGTTCATCAACACCTTGCCGCTGCGTGTGCGCCTGGCCGGGCAAAGCGTGGTGGATGCATTGACCGACACCCACCAGCAACTGAGCGCCTTGCTCGTGCATGAGCAAGCCTCGTTGGCCCTGGCCCAGCGCTGCAGCAGCGCCGCGCCGCTGTTCAACAGCTTGCTCAATTACCGTCATACCCGCGCCGAGCCGGCGTTGAACCTGGTGCCGGGTATCGCCATGCTCAGCAGCGAGGACATTCTCAGTTATCCGCTGATGCTTACGGCGGACGACATCGCCAGCGGCTTCCGGCTCAAGGCCAAGGCGCCACGCACCGTGGGGGCCGAACGCGTGCTGGGTTACCTCGACACAGCGCTCAACGGTCTGGTCGAGGCGTTGGAACAGGCGCCGGCCAGCCCGGTGCGCGATCTGCAGGTGCTGCCCTCCAGTGAATTGCAGGCGCTCCTGGTGGACTTCAACGCCACCGTCACCGCCTATCCCGAAACCCTCACCGTGCAAGCGCTGTTCGAGGCCCAGGCGCGGCAACTGCCGGATGCCGTTGCGGTGCAGGCAGGCACGCAGCAACTGACCTATCGCGAACTCAACCGACGCGCCAATCAGTTGGCCTTTCACCTGCGCGAACACGGTGTAAAGCCGGATTCGCGGGTGGCGCTGTGCGTCGAGCGCGGGCTGGACCTGGTGGTGGGTTTGCTGGGGATTCTCAAGGCCGGCGGCGCTTATGTGCCGCTGGACCCGGGCTACCCCCGCGAACGCCTGGCCTACATGCTGCAAGACAGCCAGCCGGTGGCGCTGCTGCTCCAGGCCGCCACCCGTGACTGTGTGCAGGAGGTGGCGGTGCCGGTGATCGATTTCGACCACTGCACCTGGCACCAGGCTCCGGCCGACAACCCGGTGGTGCCGGGTTTGACTGTCGACCACCTGGCCTACGTGATGTACACCTCCGGCTCCACCGGTACCCCCAAGGGCGTGATGATCGAGCATCGCGGCCTGGGCAACCTCATGCACTGGGGCTCGCGGCTGTGCCCGCCGACCGCGGGCGGTGCCTTGCTGCAACGCGCGCCGTTCAGCTTCGACGGCTCGGTGTGGGAGCTGTTCTGGCCGCTGACCCAGGGCATGCGCCTGGTGCTGGCGCGGCCCGACGGGCATCGCGAGCCGGCGTACCTGGCGCAGGTGATCCGCGAGCAGCACATCAGCGTGATCAAGTTCGTGCCGGCGATGTTGCAGCAGTTTCTTGAATTGGAAGCGTCAGCCCTGTGCACCAGCCTGACCGACGTGCTGTGCGGCGGTGGCGAGCTGACCGAGGCCCTGGCGCGCGGGGTGCAGGCGCGCTTGCCTGGCGTGCGCTTGCATAACGTGTATGGGCCCACCGAAGCCACGGTGGACAGCAGCGCGTGGACCCTGGAGCCGGGCGCGCCGGTGCCCGCGCTGCAACTGCCGATCGGCCGGGCGATCGACAATACTCGGCTGTATGTGCTGGATGAACATGACAGGCCGGTGCCGATGGGCATCAGCGGGCAGTTGCACATTGGCGGTGTCGGTGTCGCCCGTGGCTACCTGGGCCTGGCCGAGATGACTGCCGAACGCTTCATCGACAGCCCCTTCGTCGCCGGCGACCGGCTGTATCGCACCGGCGACCTGGTGCGCTACCTGCCGGACGGCAACCTGGAATTTCTCGGGCGCAATGACTTCCAGGTCAAACTGCGCGGCGTGCGCCTGGAACTGGGCGAGATCGAAGCGTGCCTGGCCGCTCATCCCGCCTTGCGGGAGGTGGCGGTGCTGATTCGCGACGAGCGCCTGGTGGCCTATTTCACCCTGCGCGAGCAGTCCCCCAGCCTGGACGCGTTGCGCGCCCATGTGCTGGAACAGTTACCTGAGTACATGGTGCCGGCTGCTTTCGTGCAACTCGAGAGCCTGCCGCTCAACCCTGCCGGCAAACTCGACCGCAAGGCCTTGCCGGAACCGGGGCTGGAGGCGGTGGTCAGCCGCGCCTATGAAGCGCCTCAGGGCGAGGTGGAACACCTGATGGCCACGATCTGGGCACAAGTGCTGAAACTGGAACGGGTAGGGCGGCACGACCACTTCTTTGAACTGGGCGGGCATTCGTTGCTGGCGGTCAACCTGGTGGCACGCTTGCGCAAGGCCGGGCTGGAGGTGGATGCACGGACGTTGTTCAGCCAGCCGACATTGGCGCAACTGGCGGCGCGCACGGTGCCGCAAGCACCGCAGGTGGAAGTTGCGCAAACCGCCATCCCCCAACTCAACCGCCGCCGCCGAATCTGAGCAGTGGAACGCGGACACTTTGGGAGGGGGCTTGCCCCCGATGATGGAGTGTCAGCAGCAGATGCATCAGCTGACCCACCGCCATCGGGGGCAAGCTGAACTGGCCTAATGATTTTGGACACTTCAATCGGGCGCTATGATAGCGCCCAAATCTGAGGTGTTTGGTTATGCGTAAATCTTATTCGAGTGAGTTCAAGCTCAAGGCTGCCAGCATGGTGTTGGATGAAGGTCAGCCGGTTACCGAGGTGTGTGCCACCCTGGATATCGGCCCCACAGCCCTGCGCCGCTGGGTCGATCAAGTGCAAAAAGAACGCTTGGGCTCGACCCCGGTAGGGGCCAAGGCGATTACTGCTGATCAACGAGAAATCCAGAGGCTCAAAGCTCTGCTCAGAGAGAAAGACCTGGATATCGAAATTCTAAAAAAGGCCAGTGCTCTCCTGCTTTTGGACGCCAAAGATCATTCACGTTGATCGATGAGCTGGACGAGCAGTACGGCGTTAAAAGGTGTTGCCAGGCGTTTGGGGTCAACCGCAGTAGCTTCTACGCCTGGCGCCAGCGCCAAGGCAGAGCAAATCCTGAGAGGGATAAGCTCAAAGCCGCGCTGGTCAGGCACCACAAGGCGTCCAGAGAGTCGGCCGGTGCACGTACGTTGTCCAAGGAGCTACAAGCCAAAGGGCATCGTATCGGGCGTTATATGGCTCGCAGTTTGATGCGCGAAGCTGGCATCGCCAGCCGTCAGCGCAGGCGCCATAAGTACAGGTCGCCGGGCGTGGAGGCCTTGGTGGCGCCGCACGTGCTCAAGCGAAAATTTGATGTGACGGCGGTTAATCAGGTGTGGTGTGGCGACGTGACATATATCAAGGTCGGCAAGCGGTGGATGTACTTCGCCGCCGTTCTGGATTTGTACGCTCGCAGGATCGTGGGCTGGTCGTTCTCGATGATTTCTGATGCCAACCTGACCTGCGAAGCGCTACGCATGGCGGTTGAGCTACGCGGCCATCCCCAGGATGTGTTGTTTCATTCTGACCAAGGTTGTCAGTACACCAGTCATAAATTCCGAAACGAGCTGCTGAAACAGGGGTTTAGGCAGAGTATGAGCCGTAAAGGCGAATGCTGGGACAACGCCCCGATGGAGCGTTTCTTTGGCAGCTTGAAATCAGAGTGGGTGCCTGAAACGGGCTACAAACTGGAACATGAGGCCCGAGCAGACGTGCAGCGCTATGTCTCGCGCTACAACATCAGCAGGCC
Organism: Pseudomonas sp. 37 R 15; assembly: GCF_900004865.1. Lineage (NCBI taxonomy): Bacteria > Pseudomonadati > Pseudomonadota > Gammaproteobacteria > Pseudomonadales > Pseudomonadaceae > Pseudomonas > Pseudomonas sp. 37 R 15. The sequence continues at coordinate 157,536 of NZ_CVTV01000059.1, forward strand.
TCATAGCTACAACGACTACCGGTCGCCGGTCGTGAAGGAAAGGTTGGCGGCGTGAACCTTAATCAGTGTCCAAGATTACTTGACCAGTTCA